>NZ_CP017184.1:3798731-4115292 GCF_001729805.1 Enterobacter roggenkampii
GATGGGTATCCCCACCGGTCCAGACGAAATCACCCACTTCCAGGTCGCACTGCTGCGCCATCATATGAACTAACAGCGCATAGCTGGCAATGTTAAACGGCAGGCCGAGGAACACGTCACAGGAGCGCTGGTAGAGCTGGCAGGAGAGCTTGCCGTCAGCGACATAGAACTGGAAGAACGCGTGGCACGGCGCCAGCGCCATTTTATCCAGTTCGCCAACGTTCCAGGCGGAAACGATGATGCGGCGCGAGTCCGGATCGTTTTTCAGCTGGTTCATCACGGTGGTGATCTGGTCAATATGGCGGCCATCAGGCGTTGGCCATGCGCGCCACTGCTTGCCGTAAACGGGGCCCAGGTTGCCGTTCTCGTCTGCCCATTCGTCCCAGATGGAGACGTTATTTTCGTGCAGATACGCAACGTTAGTATCGCCTTGCAGGAACCAGAGCAGTTCATGAATGATCGAGCGCAGGTGGCAGCGCTTTGTCGTCACCAGCGGGAAGCCTTCTTGCAGGTTGAAGCGCATCTGGTGGCCAAAAATGGAGAGCGTACCGGTACCGGTGCGGTCATTTTTCGGCGTGCCCTCATCGAGCACTTTTTTCATCAATTCAAGATACTGTTTCATGGTTCCTCAGGAAAGTTGTTGCTGTGGACGACGACGATACGCCCAAATCATCATAATGGCACCCGCGACGATCATCGGAATGGAGAGGATCTGCCCCATGCTGATGTACTGTACCCACTCGCCGGTAAACTGGGCGTCAGGCTGGCGGAAGAATTCGACGATGATGCGGAACGCGCCATAGCCAATCAGGAACAGCCCGGAAACAGCCCCCATCGGACGTGGCTTGCGGATAAACAGGTTGAGGATGATAAACAGCACCACGCCTTCCAGCGCCAGCTCGTACAGCTGGGACATATGGCGCGGCAGCACGCCGTAGGTATCGAAAATGGACTGCCACTCAGGGTGCGACGGCAACAGCGCCATGTCTTCCGCGCGCGACCCCGGGAACAGCATGGTAAAGGAAACGCTCGGGTCGACACGCCCCCACAGCTCACCGTTGATGAAGTTGCCCAGACGGCCTGCCCCGAGACCAAACGGGATCAGCGGTGCGATGAAATCTGACACCTGGAAGAAGTTGCGTTTGGTGCGTTTGGCAAAAATCACCATCACCAGGATCACCCCAATCAGGCCGCCGTGGAAGGACATGCCGCCGTCCCAGACGCGGAACAGATAGAGAGGGTCATTCAGGAATACCGGGAAGTTATAGAACAGCACATACCCAATACGGCCACCCAGGAACACGCCGAGGAAGCCCGCATACAGCAGGTTTTCAACTTCGTTTTTAGTCCAGCCGCTGCCAGGACGGCTGGCGCGACGGCCAGCGAGCCACATGGCAAAAATGAAGCCCACCAGGTACATCAGACCGTACCAGTGAAGCGAAACAGGTCCTACTGAGAAAATGACCGGATCAAATTCCGGAAAATGCAGATAACCACTGTTCATCTGTCACCACAAGATGTTGTTATTCCGCTGAAAGTGGACAGCGGTAGAAATGCGATTCTGCCGTAAGCAGAGGCTCCAAAGTTGCGAATCATAGCACAAGGCGGGCGCGGAGGATGCGCCCGAGATGTAAAAGATGTGTATAGGGTTTTATGCGCGCTGGTGCCCTCTCCCACAGGGAGAGGGAGAAAGGCTTTAGCGGCCGCCGCGGATCAGACCGCCCATACCGCGTCGTTCCATAAACGCCGCGACCTGGTGGCGAACCTCAGCAGCCAGCTGCGCCTCAAGGCTACGTTCTGCCAGTTCGCGGGCATCATTGATGTCAATATGCCGCAACAGATACTTCACGCGGGCAACAGCGCGACCGTTCATTGACAGATGGCGGTACCCCAGACCAATCAGGATCGCAACGCACATGGAGTCCCCGGCCATTTCACCGCACAGGCGTAAATCAATGCCGTACTGCTCCGCTTCACGGGCAATCATCGCTAAGGCGCGAATGATCGCCGGATGCAGGCTGTCATAGATACTGGCGACGCGGGTGTTGTTACGGTCGACGGCCAGAATATATTGCGTCAGGTCGTTCGTGCCGACAGAGATAAAATCAACCCGGTTCGCCAGCTGCGGCAGCATAAAGACCATAGACGGCACTTCAAGCATGACGCCGATCCGCGGTTTCGGAATCGCATAACCGATCATCTCTTCCACTTCACGGCCTGCACGTTCGATCAACCGGCGCGCTTCGTCGATCTCGTCGATGCTGGTGACCATCGGCAGCAGGATGCTGAGATTGCCCGTCGCCGCGTTGGCGCGGAGCATCGCGCGCACCTGGATCAGGAAGATCTCAGGCTGGTCGAGCGTAATGCGGATCCCACGCCAGCCCAGGCACGGGTTTTCTTCGCTGATCGGCATATAGGGCAGCTGTTTATCCGCCCCGACGTCCAGGGTTCGCAGGGTGACAGGTTTGTCGTTAAACATCTGCAGCATGCCCTGATACTGCGCCACCTGCTCCTCTTCAGAGGGAAAGCCACTCTGCAGCATGAACGGGATTTCGGTGCGGTACAGGCCAATGCCGTCGATGCGGCTGCCCAGCTTCTCTTCATGCTCAGGGCTTAAACCGGCGTTGAGCATAACTTTGATCCGCTCACCGCTCTTAAGCTGTGCGGGCAGGTTAACGTCATCTTCCGCCAGCTTGCTTAATTCATTCTCTTCGCTGATAAGACGCTGGTATTCCTGGAGCAGAACCGGCTCAGGATCGACCAGCAGCTCACCGCGATAGCCGTCGACCACCAGCGTACGGCGATGAAGTACCGACGGCTGAATGTCCGCCCCCATTACGGTAGGGATACCCAGCGCGCGCACCATAATGGCGGCGTGTGAATTGGCGGCACCATCGCGCACCACCACACCGGCCAGCCTGTCCTGCGGCAGTTCAGCCAGCGTCGTTGCTGAGAGTTCATCGGCGACCAGAACAAACCGTTTTGGCCAGGCGTTCGGCCCCTGAATGGTGTCATCAAGATGGAACAGCAGGCGCTGCCCCAGGGCGCGCAGATCGCCTGCGCGCTCTTTCAGGTAACCGTCGGTCAGTGCCGCAAATTGATCGGCAAATTTTTCGATGACCTTCTTAACCGCCCACTCCGCGACCGAGCCTTTATCCACTTCCGCAAAAAGCTCACGGCGCAGGCGCGCATCGGAAAGCAGGTGCGAATAGAGGTCAAAGATGGCCGCCGTCTCTTTTTGCGCGCCTGCGGCAAAGCGCTTGCTGTAGCGACGAAATTCATTCGCGGCCTCTTCCAGCGCGGCGGTAAGACGCTCGCGCTCCAGCGCTTCATCAAGCGTTGAGGCTTCGTAAACCTGCTCCATGAGCGGCAGCGTGGCATCCATCCAGCCTTCAGCAATCGCCACGCCTGGCGAGGCCGGAAGGGCACGAATGCGCGTATGGCGATACTGGCCAAAGAGCGCGGCAAGCTGAGACTGGGAAAGGATCGCCGCCATCTGCGTGGCCAGCGTGACGAGGAATGACTCCTCGCTTTCGTCGTACTGACGTAGCTCACGCTGCTGGACAACCAGCACGCCGAGAAGCTGGCGACGCTGGATAATCGGCACGCCAAGGAAAGCGCGGAAGCGCTCTTCTTTTACGGAAGGAATGTATTTAAAGCTGGGGTGTTTTTGCGCGTCAGCAAGGTTAATGGGTTCAGCCAGTCGCCCAACCAGACCCACGATACCCTCATCAAATGCGAGCGTTACGGTGCGTCCACGCGGTTTTTTCAAACCACGGGTCGCCATCAGGTAATAGCAGCGCCGATCGTGGTCGGCCAGATACACCGAACAGACCTCGGTCTCCATCGCAAGACAGATGTCGGTGACCAGAATATTCAGCGCCTCGTTCAGACGCGGCGCGCTGGCCACCTTCTCGACTATTTCTCGCAAGCGGGTGAGCATGATTTGCGTAGCTTAACCTCTTTTACGTCGCCAGGCAGGTGCGCTCTGCGGCTTAGGCGGGATCTCCTGAAGCTGCATCACCACACTTGCAAACTCTTTCATCACCCTACGGTAAACATCGCGCTTAAATGACACGACCTGACGAACAGGATACCAATAGCTCACCCAGCGCCAGCCATCGAACTCCGGCGTACTGCTGGTTTGCATATTGATGTCTGAATCGTTGCCCACCAACTGCAACAGAAACCACTTCTGTTTCTGGCCGATACAAACCGGCTTTGTGTCCCAACGCACCAAACGTTTCGGTAACTTGTAACGCAACCAGTTGCGGGTCGAAGCCAGGATGCGAACATCTTTTCGGCTCAAACCGACCTCTTCAAAAAGCTCCCGGTACATCGCTTGTTCTGGGGACTCTCCAGGATTGATCCCGCCTTGCGGGAACTGCCAGGAGTGCTGACCATATCGACGGGCCCACATCACCTGGCCCTGACGATTACAAATTACTATTCCTACGTTTGGGCGGTAGCCATCGTCATCAATCACCGGACTACCCCAAACTAAACCTTATATATGAATGATTGTTTCACACTACAGGGAGGCGGTAAACCACTCTCTTACAGGCCTGCAACCTAATAACAATTGAATAACTCACAAATATGTGCGGAGTTATAAACAGAAGTGAGACAGCAAAGGGAATTTTATTCACCTTTTCTGTGGATATAGTTGTGAAGAAGTGTCTGATTACCGATGAACAACCTCAAGCGCCGCGAAAGACCCTTTTATACCCCACCTAATTAATATGATTATTTTCATATAGTTATACGTATTTACATAAACAAAAAACTGATTAGCGTGACGATCGTCACATCAGGTATCGTCGCACTGATGAAAGATCGAACAGCGTCGGTTTTATCCACAGATTGTGCCAATAACTTAGTCACAATTTGTTTGAAAATTCGATTTTCATCGCACGTCAAGGCTGTAAATGGAAACAGTAGTCAGGGTTATGCCCAGTTATCCCATTTTTCTGTGGATAACATGGTGTAAGATCCTGTTCATTGTCAGTGACCAGATTTGAACAACCGGTTTTCTCACCCAGGCGGAACGATTTCAGACCAATAAAAAATCCTATAAATCATAGAGATGTCATATTGGTACAGAAATAGTTAAACTCTATCCACAGGGGACAATTTCTTCGTTTATTTTTTAATCAAAAGGTTACCGTCATGCACCCGCTTACACCCTTGCTCTCACCGCCGTCCAGCGAGAGCCAGTTGCTACTGCAGGCACAGCGTCTGGCTGGCTTTTCGCTTGGCGAGCTGGCGGCAATGGCCGGGCTTCCGATCCCAAAGGATCTGAAGCGGGATAAAGGCTGGATCGGTATGCTGCTGGAGCTGTGGCTGGGTGCCAGCGCAGGGAGCAAACCCGAGCAGGATTTTGCAGCCCTTGGCGTGGAGTTAAAAACCATCCCTGTAGACCGCCAGGGCAAGCCGCTTGAGACCACCTTCGTCTGCGTTGCGCCATTAACCGGCAATACCGGCGTAACCTGGGAAACCAGCCACGTTCGCCATAAGCTGAAGCGCGTACTGTGGGTACCGGTTGAGGGTGAGCGTCAGATCCCCCTGGCCGACCGACGCGTTGGCGCGCCGCTGCTCTGGAGCCCTGACGAGGATGAGGAGCATCAGCTGCGTCTGGACTGGGAGGAACTGATGGACATGATTGTGCTTGGGCAGGTAGAGCGTATCACCGCCCGACACGGAGAAGTATTACAGCTGCGTCCGAAAGCGGCCAACAGTAAAGCACTTACCGAGGCAATCGGCGCGCAGGGCGAGCCTATCCTGACGTTGCCGCGCGGTTTTTATCTCAAAAAGAATTTCACCGGTGCACTACTCGCACGTCATTTCCTGTTGAAAACATAGTTTTTTACTTATTTTGAGAGCTCTCGAACATAATCGACTGCTTTTTAAGATTTTACCGCTTCCTCAAGTCGCCATATCGGGTTAATACTAGATTATGATTTGATACAAGCCAGATGAGGACGATAACGATGAAAAAATGGGCAGTGTTAGTGTCAGCAGTCGGTTTAGCGTTTGCTGTATCGGGCTGTAGCAGCGATTACGTCATGGCGACAAAAGATGGTCGAATGATCCTGACCGACGGCAAACCCGAAGTCGACGATGATACCGGTCTGGTCAGCTACCGCGACCAGGAAGGCAATAAAATGCAGATCAATCGCGACGAAGTCTCGCAAATTATCGAGCGATAAACAGAGAGAGGTCAGTCGCTTGCTGGCCTTTTTGATTTTTTTCTTCCCCTTTTGCTTCCCCTCTGCCATGTTTATATTCCTTTGTCGGGCACGGCCTGACGCGGTCTATAAGTCTACTGAGGAAGCCGGCTATGCATTATCACCGTATCCCCCACAGCGCTCTGGAAATTAGCCAACTGGGGTTGGGCACGATGACATTTGGTGAACAAAACAGCGAAGCCGATGCCCATGCACAACTCGATTACGCCGTCAGCCAGGGCATTAACCTGATTGATGTCGCAGAGATGTACCCTGTACCGCCACGTCCTGAGACGCAGGGACTTACCGAAACCTACGTCGGTAACTGGCTGGCAAAACGCGGCAACCGTGAAAAGCTGGTGATTGCCTCCAAAGTCAGTGGCCCCGCGCGCAACAACGATACCGGGATCCGCCCGAACCAGATCCTCGATCGCAAAAATATCCGCGCCGCGCTGGACGCCAGCCTCAAGCGTCTGCAAACCGACTATCTCGACCTCTACCAGGTGCACTGGCCGCAGCGGCCTACCAACTGCTTTGGTAAGCTCGGCTACAGCTGGAATGAGAGCGCCCCCACCGTAACGCTGCTGGAAACGCTGGAAGCGCTGACCGAATGCCAGCGTGCGGGAAAAATCCGCTACATTGGTGTCTCTAACGAAACGGCCTTTGGGGTCATGCGCTATCTGCACCTGGCGGATAAGCACGATCTGCCGCGTATCGTGACTATTCAGAACCCGTACAGCCTGCTTAACCGCAGCTATGAAGTGGGTCTGGCCGAAGTGACGCAGTATGAAGAGGTGGAGCTGCTCGCCTACTCCTGTCTCGGCTTCGGCACGCTGACGGGGAAATACCTGAACGGTGCGAAACCGGCCGGTGCGCGTAATACCCTCTTTAGCCGCTTTACCCGCTACAGCGGCGAGCAGACGCAGAAAGCCGTTGCCGCCTATGTGGATATCGCGAAGCGTCACGGTCTTGACCCTGCGCAGATGGCGCTGGCCTTCGTGCGTCGTCAGCCGTTTGTTGCCAGCACCCTGCTGGGCGCAACCACCATGGAACAGCTGAAAACCAATATTGAGAGTTTCCATCTGAACCTGAGTGAAGAGGTGCTAGCGGAGATTGAAGCGGTGCATCAGGTTTATACTTATCCAGCACCGTAGCCTGATACTTTTGCCCGGTGGCGCTACGCTTACCGGGCCTGCAGGTGCGCAAACCCAGGCCGGGTAAGGCGAAGCCGCCACCCGGCTATATATCAACGGCGACGTTGCCAGAGCCATAATGCAGCAATCGCAATCGCAAACAGCCCGCCAAACCCGACGCCAATCCCCACCACCGGCACACCCACTTTTACCGCCAGCGAGTAGAGTCCCAACATTAACAGCATCGCCAGGTTTTCACCCAGATTTTGTACCGCGATGGCATTCCCCGCCCCGACGGTTTGCTTGCCCCGTTCCTGCAGCAACGCGTTCAGCGGCACCACGAAGAAGCCCCCCAGGATACCAATCAGGATCAGGAGGGCATAAGCGGGCAATAACGCATGCTGCAGCGAGAAGATCAGCACCACCACGCCAATCAGGATCCCGGCGGGCATGCAGCGTGCAACCGTCTCAAGCGTCACCAGCTTCGCTGCCGCACCTGCCCCGACAACAATGCCGATGGCCACCATCGCATTAAGATAGGTTGGCGTCGCGTTGTCCGTAATGCCCAGCGCCACCGGCACCCACAGGACCAGCAGGAAGCGCAGCGTAACGCCCGCGCCCCAGAACATACTGGTCCCCATCAGGGAGAAACGCGTTTCACCGTTACGCCACAGCACGCGGCAGGCATTAAAGAAGCTGCCGGTCATCGGTTTAACGCGCCAGGACTGGCCCGGGCGAGCCACCGGCAGCTTCGGAATAAACAGGTTCGCCACGACCGCCCCGCCATACACCACCGCACACACGCCCAGTGCCGCCAGCACATGCCAGTCGGCCAGCACGCCGCCCGCGACGGATCCGAGCAGAATAGCGGCAATGGTTGACGATTCCATCAGGCCGTTGGCTTTCACCAGCTTATCCCCGGTGGTCAGCTCTCCGAGGATGCCGTACTTCGCCGGCGAGTAGGCGGCGGCCCCAATGCCCACCAGCGTATAGCCAATAAACGGATTGAAGCCAAAGCAAATGCTGGCCGCCCCCAGCAGCTTGAGGCCGTTGGCAAACATCATCACCCGGCCTTTCGGGAAGCTGTCCGCCACCTGTCCCACAAATGGAGCAAAAATAATGTAAGCGCCCACAAACACCATCTGCAGGATCGGCTGACTCCAGTCGGGGTAAAACTCGGCTTTCAGCAGCGCCAGCGTGGCAAACAGCAGCGCGTTATCACCGAACGCAGAGAGAAACTGCGCGGCGATGACGGCCATCATGCCTTTCGACCTGAGGGATGTGTTAGTGTGTACTGACTCACGCATTTTGCTGTTCCGCCTCTTCAACCATGCCTTTCAGGGTCACGAAATCGGGCTTCCCGCTGCCCAGCACCGGGAGCTGTTTCAGGTAGCGAATATCGCGCGGCACGGCCAGTTCAGGAATACCGTGTTCGCGTGCATAGCTCAGTAATCTGTCGCGCTTAAGCTCACTGTCGGTCGTAAACAGTACCAGCGCCTCACCTTTGCTGGCATCGCTCTTCACGACGGTGGCGTGCATCTTCTCGGCGGACACGGCCGTCGCCAGTTGCTCTACCATTTCCAGAGAGACCATTTCGCCGGCAATTTTGGCGAAGCGTTTTGCGCGTCCCTGGATCTGTACAAAGCCTTGTTCATCAAAGCGGACAATATCACCGGTGTCGTACCAGCCGGTTTCAACCTCGCCGTTGACGTTCTCCGCCGTCGGCGCTTCCAGCACGCCCGGATTTTCCACGCGCAGATACCCGTTCATCACGTTTGGCCCTTTCAGCTGCAGGCGGCCACCGTCCTCTATGCCCGGCACCGCCAGCAGACGCGCGTCCATCCCCGGCAGAATGCGGCCAACCGTTCCCGGTTTCGCCGCCATCGGCACGTTAATCGAGACCACGGGCGCACACTCGGTCACGCCATAGCCTTCGAGAATGCGCAGACCAAACTTGTCCTGCCAGATCTGACGCGTGCTCTCCTGCAGTTTTTCCGCACCGGCCACCACATACCGCACGCGATAGAAGTCATACGGATTGGCAAAACGCGCATAGTTCCCCAGGAAGGTAGAGGTCCCGAACAGCACGGTACAGTTACGGTCATACACCAGCTCCGGCACGATGCGGTAATGCAGCGGGCTTGGGTAAAGGAACACTTCTGCACCGGTCAGCAGCGGCGTGAACAGCCCCACCGTCAGGCCAAAGGAGTGGAACAGCGGCAGCGCCGACATAAAGCGGTCGTTCGCGGTAAAGTCGGCGATGCTTTTAATCTGCTCGACGTTCGCCAGAATGCTCTTGTGGCTGTGGACGACGCCTTTTGGGTTGCCTTCAGAACCCGACGTGAAGAGGATAATCGCGTCATCTTCCGGCTGCTGTTTGACCTGGGCCAGACGCGGCATCAGCAGATGCGCAAAAATCCACAGCTTGTCGCCGGTGGTCACGTCCGCTTTCAGATCTTCCAGGAAGACCCAGCGCACCTGAGTGAGCTGCTCGGGAAGATGCCAGAGCTTGCCTTTGTCCAGGAACTGGCGGGAGGTAAAGACGGTATTAATCTGAGCGGCAGTAATGGCGCTGGTCAGCCCCTTCACGCCCGCCGTGTAGTTCATCATCGCCGGGATCCGGCCCCGGGAAACCGCGCCGAAAATCACCGCCGCGCTGATGCCCGCGTTAGGCAGCATCAGGCCAATCTTTTCGCCCTTTTTGCTGTACTTCTCCAGAATACGCCCCACAAACAGGGTTTTGGTCAGCAGCTTGCGATAGGTATCCGGGGTAAAGTTAATGTCTTCGATGCAGTTTTTCTTCGCGCCATAGCGGTACTGCGCGGAAAGCAGGGATTCGTAGAGCGTTTCGCGCGGGCGCACGGCCATACGCGCTTCCATCATGATCTGATGCAGCATTTCCCCGGCGATTTTACGGCGATCGCGGGCACGCGGCGCGTCGGGCATCGGTAATGACGTTGGCGGCAGGATATGCAGCGTGATTTTGGGGAACAGACGCTGCTTCACCAGCCCCTTCAGACGGCTGAAATGGGTCAGCTCCGCGCCTTCAATACGCAGCGGCACCACGGTCGCTTTTGACTTCGCCGCAACAAACCCCGCGCCGTCGTAGATTTTCATCAGCGAACCGGTCACGGAGATCCGTCCTTCAGGGAAAATGACCACCGGACGCCCCTGCTCGACCAGACGTACCAGATGCTTAATCATCATCGGCTTTGTCGGGTCGAGCGGCACAAAATCAATCAGCGGCGAGAGCCAGCGCATGTACCACTGCTGGCTGATGGAGGTATACACCGCAAACACCGGACGCACGGGCAAAAACAGCGCCAGCAGGATGCCGTCTATAAAGGAAACATGGTTTGGTGTGATCAAAACGCGTTCGCCGCTAAGCGTCCGGGTGTCGCCAGTGATGCGGATGCGAAAAAGAATACGGAAAAGCGTACGGAAGAACCCAAATAGCATCTCAACTCCCTTTGCCAGCCAGTGTGGAGGGTTATTAGTAAATGGTGGCAGATTACACGAGAAGTGATAAGGGAGCGACAGCAAAAGTGAAGGCGAAAAAAAACCTGCGCATCCGCGCAGGTTGGTGCAAGAGATGAGTACGAAACCGTACTAAGAATTCTCACCAATCAATACCTCTGGGATCTCAACTGTATCAACCTCTTTAACGCCCTTGCTATCGGACAATCGCAACAGCCTGAGGCAAAGTGTAACTAAAGGTTCAGATTCACATTTTTCAGACATGACTGGGCGTGTAACGATTACACCGCCAGGGGTGTGCTGCGTCACGTTTGTGGAGAGCGGAAATCCGCTCCCCTTGAATGCACGCCGCTTTTCCGCAACACTATTTGGTGTGTAAACGCTTACCCCCAATAAGAAGGTAATGAATGGCGACAATAAAGGATGTGGCCCGTCTGGCTGGCGTGTCGGTGGCAACCGTCTCGCGCGTGATTAATGATTCACCAAAGGCCAGTGACGCATCACGTCAGGCGGTACAAAGCGCCATGGAATCCCTGAATTATCATCCCAATGCCAACGCTCGCGCGCTCGCCCAGCAGTCCACAGAAACGATTGGTCTGGTGGTGGGCGATGTTTCTGATCCCTTTTTCGGCGCCATGGTGAAAGCGGTTGAACAGGTTTCCTATCAGACAGGCAATTTTTTGCTGATCGGCAATGGCTATCATAACGAACAAAAGGAACGCCAGGCCATTGAACAGCTGATCCGCCACCGCTGCGCGGCGCTGGTGGTTCACGCTAAAATGATCCCGGATGCCGAACTGATTCACCTGATGAAGCAGATGCCCGGAATGGTGATTATCAACCGCATCATTCCCGGCTTTGAGAAACGCTGTGTGGCCCTCGACGACCGCTACGGCGCCTGGCTTGCCACGCGGCACCTGATTCAGCAGGGCCATACCCGGATTGGCTATCTCTGTTCCAATCACCCCATTTCTGATGCGGAAGACCGTCTGCAGGGCTACTACGATGCCCTGCGTGAAAACGGGCTGCCGTGTAATGACCGTCTGGTGGCCTACGGTGAACCGGACGAGAGCGGCGGTGAACAGGCCATGACCGAACTGCTGGGCCGCGGACGGAATTTCACGGCGGTTGCCAGCTATAACGACTCTATGGCCGCAGGGGCAATGGGGGTGTTGAATGACAACGGAATTGAGGTACCGGCAGAAATTTCGCTGATTGGCTTCGACGACGTGCTGGTCTCCCGCTACGTTCGCCCGCGTCTGACCACCGTGCGCTACCCAATCATCACCATGGCAACGCAGGCCGCCGAGCTGGCGCTAGCGCTGGCTGAACAGCGCCAGCCGCCGGAAATTACCCATCTGTTTAGCCCGACGCTGGTCCGTCGTCACTCCGTTGCGTCGCCTGCAGAAGCGCAGAGCGAATAACGGTAGAGGTGCACCCGCGTGTTGGGGTATTCCAGCCCATCACCGATATACTGCCAGCCGTAACGTTCGTAAAAGTCGCGGCAGGCAGACCAGAGATGGAGCTCCTCATACCCGGACTGCGCGGCGTAAGCGATAACATGCTGCTGAAGCTGCCCCGCCAGCCCTTTGCCTCGCGCCGCGTCGTCAACGTAGAGCGCCGCCAGCCACGGACAGAGATCCTGACGGGTGATCAAATCGCAGCGCCAGAGTCCCACCGTGCCAAGAAGCTGTTCGCCTTCAACGGCAATAAACGTCAACGGTAATGCCCCCGGCGTCTGGCTGTGCTCAACAATGCTGTGGAAAAATGCCCGAGGAAGCCCTTCGCCAAAGGCCTGCCAGATCCAGTCGGTAACCTGCTCTGCGAAGTGTGGCGCCTTGTAAAGCGGGAGGATGACAGCCTTATTCATGTTTCACCTGCATTTTCTCATGTATTTACTGGCCTGATGCTCCAGCCCGGTTCGGTGATTATCTTACCAGAGTCAGGCAATTGAGTTTGACTTCAGGCTGGCCGGACGAATCGTTACCAAAAAGCGTGATCGTGGCAGAGTTTTTGCGCTTCCCGCATCGCTTATACGGCATAAGCTCTGTGGTAAACTGCAGATCGTTACGTGGAAGCAGGAATATAGAATGGCAACAATGCTGGATGTATCACTGCGCGCGGGCGTGTCGAAGGCCACGGTATCGCGCGTGCTGAACGGCACAGGTCAGGTAAAAGAGAGTACGCGTCAGCAGGTGTTTGCTGCGATGGAAGAGCTGGGCTATCGCCCGAACTTTCTCGCGCGCTCGCTGGCTAACCAGACCAGCAACAGCATTGGTCTGGTCGTCTCGACCTTTGACGGCTTTTATTTTGGCCGCCTTCTCCAGCAGGCGTCGCGGCAGACCGAAACTCACGGGAAACAGCTGATCGTCACCGACGGTCACGACGCGCCGGAACAGGAAGAGCAGGCGGTGCAGATGCTGGCCGATCGCCAGTGCGATGCCATCGTGCTTTACACGCGCTACATGAGCGAAAAAGCGATCGTCAAACTGATGAACACCGTGAAAACGCCGCTGGTGGTCATTAACCGTGAAGTGAGCCAGGCGCCGGATCGCTGCGTGTTCTTCGAACAGCAGGATGCCGCGTTTAAGGCCGTGGATTACCTGATTGGCCAGGGCCATCGGGAGATCGCCTGTATCACCGTCCCGATCCACACGCCCACGGGTAAAGCACGGCTGATGGGCTATCGCAAGGCGCTGGAAAAGCATGGTATCCGTCTGGACGAGCGCCGGATAAAGTACGGCGATGCAGGAATGACGCGGGGATACGAGCTTTGCAAGGAATTGATTGCCGACGGAGTACCGTTTAGCGCCCTGTTTGCCTGTAACGACGATATGGCGCTGGGGGCGTCCAAAGCGTTGCACCAGGCGGGGCTGAAAATCCCGCAGGATATCTCCCTGTTCGGCTTTGATGATGCCCCAAGCGCGAAATGGCTGGAGCCTGCGCTCTCGTCGGTTTATCTGCCCATCGACAATATGATTGTCACCGCCATCGATCAGGCGATCCGGCTGGCAAGAAACCAGCCGGTCGATGCCATCCCGCCGTTTACCGGCACGCTGGTGTTACGCGATTCGGTCACAACGGGGCCGTACTTTCATCAGATGAGTTCTAAAGCCAGCAGTTCCTGAATGGTCTGGCGACGGCGGATCAGCCGCGCCTTGCCATTATCAAACAGCACTTCCGGCAGCAGCGGGCGGCTATTGTAGTTAGAAGACATAGACGCCCCGTAGGCACCGGTGTCGTGCAGCACAAGATAATCACCCGGCTTAACCTCTGGCAGCGCGCGGGTTTCCACTTTGCCGCCCTCCTGCTGGGTAAACACGTCACCCGATTCGCACAGCGGCCCCGCAACGACCGTCTCAACGCGCGGCGCCTGCGTTAAATCGCGGCCGTCGGCAGCCAGGGCGGTAATGTGGTGATAGCTACCGTACATGGACGGACGCATCAGGTCGTTAAAGCCTGCATCAATCAAGACGAAGTGGCGAGACCCCATCTCTTTCACGCTGCGGACCTGCGAAACCAGCACGCCGGCTTCCGCCACCAGGAAACGACCCGGCTCAATTTCCAGCTTCACCGCGTGGCCCAGATGCGCGGCAATTTGATCGCGCGCGGCGCTCCACAAACCGTAATAGTGATCGGTATCGATCGCCTCTTCCCCTTCGTGATAAGGAATGGAGAGACCACCGCCCGCAGAGATCGCCTCCAGATCCTGACCGAAGTCGACAACCTGACGCACCATCGCGCCGCACACCTGTTCCAGGTGGCCGTAATCCACCCCAGAGCCAATGTGCATATGAATACCCACCAGCTTCAGGTTGTAGCGCTGTAACACCTCCAGCGCGGCAGGCATGTCGGCATACCAGATCCCGTGCTTGCTGTTTTCGCCGCCGGTATTGGTTTTTTGGCTGTGGCCATGACCAAAGCCCGGGTTCACGCGCAGCCAGACGCGGTGGCCGGGAGAAACCTGACCGAGCTGCTCGAGCATATCCACAGAACCGGCATTTACCGGGATCTGCAGTTCGTGAACGCGCGCCAGCGTCGCATCGTCGATCACATCGGCAGTAAAGACGATCGCGTCGCTGTCGGCTTTCGGATCGTATCCGGCTACCAGCGCGCGCTCGATTTCGCCGAGTGAAACGGAGTCAACCTTCACGCCCTGCTCGCGCATCAGGCGCAGAATATGAATATTGGAGCAGGCCTTCTGGGCAAAACGCACCACGTCGAACTGATGCAGGGCGGCGATCTTCTCGCGGACGATCTGCGCGTCGTAGACCCACACCGGACAGCCAAACTCGGCAGGCAGGCGCAGCAGGTTGTCGGCGTTCAAATCGGTATCAGTCTGGTTCAGCGGGCGTGGCATGGTCTTCTCCGGATAAATGCGTTTTGATGATTACGCCACAGCGCAAGGAGAATAAAAAATATCGTTTTATCGCGAGTCTATGCAAAAATGATATGGACAGTTCTCTGCTTTCAGGTGCTCTATGCCCGCCGTCAATTTACGCCATATCGAGATTTTTCACGCCGTGATGACCACCGGCAATCTCACCGAAGCCGCACAGATGCTGCATACCTCGCAGCCGACGGTGAGCCGCGAGCTGGCGCGCTTCGAGAAAGTGCTGGGGTTGAAGCTATTCGAACGCACCCGGGGCAGGCTTCACCCGACGGTACAGGGGTTACGCCTGTTTGAGGAAGTTCAGCGCTCCTGGTACGGGCTGGACAGAATAGTAAGTGCCGCGGAAAGCCTGCGCGAGTTTCGCCAGGGCGAGCTGTCGATTGTCTGCCTGCCCGTCTTTTCGCAATCCTTTTTGCCGATGCTGCTGCAACCCTTTCTGGCCCGCTATCCTGAGGTCAGCCTCACCATCGTGCCGCAGGAATCTCCCCTGCTTGAAGAGTGGCTTTCGGCACAGCGCCATGATTTAGGGCTAACCGAAACCCTCACCACCCCAGCGGGCACGGCGCGCACGGAGCTGCTCTCGTTAGATGAAGTGTGCGTTCTGCCCGCCGGGCATCGGCTTGCCGGTAAGGCGGTGCTCACGCCGGAGGATTTCCACGGGGAAAACTACATCAGCCTGTCGCAGACCGACAGTTACAGACAGCTGCTGGATACCCTGTTTGCCGAGCATCAGGTCAAACGGCGAATGGCGGTGGAAACGCACAGCGCGGCCTCGATTTGCGCGATGGTGCGTGCCGGCGTCGGCGTCGCGGTGGTCAATCCACTCACGGCACTGGATTATGCCGGAAGCGGGATCGTCATTCGCCGCTTTAGCGTGTCCGTCCCGTTCACCGTGAGCCTGATCCGTCCGCTACACCGTCCGGCTTCCGCGCTGGTGGATGCTTTCACCGAACACGTCATGGAGCACGCGCGTCAGGTGGCGCTTCGCTTACCTGACCTGCAGGACCCATTATGACAGCATAAACGCCACGGCATCCGCAGCATGAATAGCGGTGGTATCAAATACCGGAAGAGGGCTTCGCTCAACGGGTACCAGCAAACCGATCTCCGTGCAGCCGAAGATCACCCCTTCAGCCCCCTGCTGCGCGAGTTTTTCGATGACGCTGACGTAGAAGGCGCGGGAGGTTTCGCTGAAGGTGCCGAGACAGAGCTCGTCAAAGATAATCTGATTGATGCGCGCCCGGTCTTCTTCTTCAGGGATCAGGCTTTCGATCCCAAACGCGCTGCGCAAGCGCCCGCGATAGAAATCCTGTTCCATGGTGTAGCGCGTGCCCAGCAGCGCTACGCGGCGCATCCCGGATGCCGCAATTGCGCGCCCGGTCGCGTCAGCGATATGCAGGAACGGCAGCGAGCAGCGGTTCTCAATATGCGATGCCACCTTGTGCATGGTATTAGTACAAAGCAATATCCCCTCGGCCCCAGCCCGCTCCAGCCCCAGCGCCGCCTGGGCCAGGATCGCCCCGGCTTTATCCCACTCGCCGCTCGACTGGCAGGCTTCGATTTCATGAAAATCAACGCTGTGCAGGAGCAGGCTTGCGGAGTGCAGACCACCCAGATGCTGTTTTACCCCTTCGTTAATCAGGCGATAATAAGGGATTGTCGATTCCCAGCTCATTCCACCTAACAGGCCGATCGTTTTCATCATCCCTCCTTTTCGTTGATTTCTTCTTTTAACACAACCGGTGCCAATAAAAAAAGGCGCTCTGTTCAGCGCCTTGTTAAACAAAAATCGGTTATCTCCTGCATACGTTGGGATACATAAACAGGCAATCCGATCACACGCCAATATTCCGCAGCTTCTCCCCGGCCATCAGCTTGCGCTCGATGTGTTCCAGCGTCACGCCTTTGGTTTCTGGTATCAGCCAGAACGTGACGCCAATAAATGCCACGTTCAGCACCGTATAGAGCCAGAACGTTCCCGCTGCACCAATCGCGTCCAGCAGCGTCAGGAAAGTCGCGCCGATGATCATGTTCGATACCCAGTTGGTGGTCGTGGAACAGGTGATGCCAAAGTCGCGGCATTTGAGCGGCTGAATTTCGGAGCACAGGATCCACACCACCGGCGCGGCGCTCATCGCGTAGCCTGCGATACACATCATGGTCATCCCGACAGAAAGCCAGGAGAGTCCGCTGGAAGCCGTGCCGTTATCAAACTGCATCAGGCAGTAGCCGAGGATCAGCGTGCCGAGCGCCATCACGCTGAAGCCAATTTTCAGCGCCGGTTTGCGGCCCGCCTTGTCCACGGTGAATACGGCAATAAAGGTGGCAAACATGAAGGTCAGCCCGACCACCAGGGTGGCGATCATCTGCTGTTCGGTGGTGGTGAACCCCGCCATTTTGAAAATGCGCGGCGCGTAGTACATGATGATGTTCATGCCGGTGAACTGCTGCATCGCCTGCAGCAGCATGCCGAGGAAGACCGCCCGGCGCACGTTGCGGTTGATTTTAAACAGCGCCCAGCCCCCCTGCTTGAGCTTCAGGCTTTCGCGGATCTCGTTCAGCTCCTCGCGGGCTTTTTCAGAGGTATCGCGCAGCATGCGCAGCACCTCTTCCGCCTCCACGTGGCGCCCTTTTTGCGCCAGCCAGCGCGGGCTGTTCGGCAGGAAAATCACTAAGACAATCAGAACCACCGCTGGCAGCGCCAGCACGCCGAGCATTGCGCGCCAGTTGCCGCTGTAGCTGAAGTAGGTGTCAGACAGAAACGCCAGCACGATACCCAGCGTGACCATCAGCTGATACATGCTGATCATCTTCCCGCGCACGTTCTCGCTCGCCATTTCGGAGAGATAAAGCGGTGCCGTGTAGGAGGCAATCCCCACCGCCACGCCCAGCAGCACGCGGGAAAGCAGCAGAACCTCAACGTTTGCGGCAAAAGCGGAGCCAATGGAGCCGGCGACAAACAAAACCGCTCCGGCCATCAGGCTGTATTTGCGCCCCAGGCGAAACGAGAGCCAACCGTTGAACAGCGCGCCAATGGCCGCGCCGAGCATCATGCTGCTCACCACCCACTCCTGCAGGCGGCTGCTCAGGGTAAAGTGATCGGTAATAAAGGGCAATGCACCGGCAATGACGCCAATATCCAGTCCAAATAACAGGCCCGCCACGGCGGCGGCAATAGAGACAAACTGGTTCATGCGGCGAGTATCACGCAGCGCAGCGGGCATTAGGGTAGAGTCATTTATAGATGTCATATTTTCCTGCCTGAACAGTGAAATTCGTTAAGTGAAATTACGAGATAGCGAGAAAAAGTGTCAGGCGGGAAAAGGTGAAGATATGGATTATTTAGCTGCGACATAGCGTTCTGTGATGGACATTACAATTTCAACTAACGCTGAATAATCACATGCTTTTACTAATCATCTAATTTTTAAAGATTAAAAGTGTGATGGCTGTCGTTCATGACTTTTTAGTATGGATTTTCCGTGTTTATCCATATGGATTTTGACAATTTTTAAGCAAAAAAAACCTCTGCCCAAAAGCAGAGGTCCAGACCCGATGCGGGCTATCGCGCCAGCCAGCCGCCATCGACCGCCACGGTGTAGCCGTTGATATAGTCCGATGCGGACGAGGCCAGAAAGACCACCGGCCCCATCAGATCGCCCGGAAGCCCCCAGCGCCCCGCCGGAATGCGGTCGAGGATTTCCGCGCTACGCTGCTCGTCCGCACGCAGCTGCTGCGTGTTGTTGGTCGCCATGTAACCCGGCGCAATCGCATTCACATTGATGTTGTGTTTCGCCCACTCGTTTGCCAGCAGGCGGGTCACGCCCATCACGGCGCTTTTGGAGGCGGTGTAAGACGGCACGCGGATACCCCCCTGGAACGAGAGCATGGAGGCAATATTCACGATCTTGCCGCCGTTCCCCTGCGCAATAAAGTGCTTTGCCGCCGCCTGGGACATGAAAAATACGCTCTTGATGTTCAGATCCATCACGTCGTCCCAGTCGCGCTCGCTGAAGTTGATCGCATCTTCACGGCGAATCAGCCCGGCGTTGTTGACCAGAATGTCGATGTGACCGAATTCCGCCACCGCGCGATCCAGCAGTTCAGGAATGGCATCGATTTTACGCAGATCGGCGGTCAGGCTCAGGAAGCGGCGGCCCAGGGCCGTCACGCGCTCGAGGGTTTCCGTCGGTTCAACGATATTAATTCCGACGATATCGCAGCCCGCTTCCGCCAGGCCTAACGCCATCCCCTGACCCAGCCCGGTGTCACACCCGGAAACCACCGCCACTTTCCCCTGCAGAGAGAATGCATCCAGAATCATGTTTATTCCTTACTCTTTCAGAGCCTGTCACTCACAGGCAGGTTTATGCGTCACTGCCCGCGACTAGCGCAGATCGCTGACCGCAACATGGTCCATATCATCAAAGACCTGGTTTTCACCCACCATTCCCCAGATAAAGGTGTAGGCTTTTGTCCCTACGCCGGAGTGAATAGACCAGCTCGGCGAAATCACCGCCTGCTCGTTATGCATCACGATATGGCGCGTTTCCTGCGGCTGTCCCATCATGTGGAACACGCAGGCGTCCTCATCCATGTTGAAATAGAAGTAGACTTCCATGCGACGCTCGTGGGTATGGCACGGCATGGTATTCCACAGGTTGCCCGGCGCAAGTTCGGTCAACCCCATGCTGAGCTGGCAGGTCTCCAGCACGTCCGGCACGAAGTATTTATTGATGGTGCGGCGGTTGCTGGTGAGGTTGTCGCCCAGCGTCACGGGTGCGACGTCTGCCGGGGTCACCTTTATGGTTGGACAGGTGGCGTGGGCCGGCGCGCAGTTGTAGTAGAACTTCGCAGGCCTGCTGGCGTCGATGCTGGCAAAGACCACGTCTTTCGCCCCTTTACCCACGTACAGCGCCTCGCGATGGCCAATCTCATAGCACCGTCCGTCTACGGTGATGGTGCCCGGCCCGCCGATGTTAATCACCCCCAGCTCGCGACGTTCGAGGAAATAATTCACGCCCAGCTGTTTACCGACCTCGCCGCCCACGGAGACGGTTTTCGTGACGGGCATAATGCCGCCCACAATAATGCGGTCGATATGGCTGTAAACCATGGTGTACCTGTCAGCCTCGAATATCTGCTCAACTAAAAATGCCTTGCGCAGCCCCTGCGTATCCAGCGTTTTGGCGTGCGCGCTGTGGATGCTTTCTCTGACGTCCACGGTAACCTCCAGATGTGGTCATGCCCGAAGGCGGGAAGTAAAACGAAACAGCGTTCCGTTTTACATGATGAGCACATACTATCGGCATAAAGTAGGCTTTTCAATTATATTTAAAACAACGTTTCATTTTTATTTTTGTTTATCGCGGAATTGATGCCCGGATCACGCTAAAACCGTCGGGAGATAAAGATCACGATAAAAAAAACCTCCCGGAGGAGGTCTTTTTTTAATGAGGAAAAATTAGCGTTCAATGGCCAGCGCCACCCCTTGTCCGCCGCCTATACAGAGCGTGGCAATCCCTTTGCGGGCGTTGCGCTTCTTCATTTCGTGGACCAGCGAAACCAGGATCCGGCAGCCGGACGCCCCGATCGGGTGCCCCAGCGCGATCGCCCCACCGTTTACGTTGACCCGCAGCGGATCCCACTCCAGCATTTTTCCGACGGAGATCGCCTGCGCGGCATAGGCTTCGTTCACTTCGATCAGATCCACATCAGAAAGCTGCCACCCCGCACGCTCCAGACAGCGACGGGTCGCATAGACCGGCGCGATCCCCATTAACGCAGGATCCACGCCCACGCTGGCGAATGCCTTAATGCGGGCCAGCACGGGAAGATCGAGTTCGAGGGCTTTGCTTTCGCTCATCATCATCACGGCAGCAGCGCCGTCGTTAATGGAAGAGGCATTTCCCGCCGTGACCGAGCCCTGCATTTCAAACGCAGGATTCAGCCTCGCCAGCCCTTCAGCGCTGGCGTCGGTGCGCGGCTGCTCATCGGTATCCACAACGATAACCTCGCCCCCCTGACGCTGCGTGCTGACCGGGACAATTTCGTCGCGAAAACGGCCGGAATCAATCGCCGCACGCGCTTTTTGCTGCGAGCTTAGCGCATAGGCATCCTGCACCTCACGGCTGATACCGTACTCGCGCGCCAGGTTTTCCGCCGTTACGCCCATATGATAATCGTTGAAGGCATCCCACAGCCCGTCATGCACCAGGCTGTCGAGCAGCTGACTGTTACCCAGCTGCGCGCCGGTACGGCTGTCGGTCAGGACGTGCGGCGCGCGGCTCATATTCTCCTGCCCGCCCGCAATGATCACGTCCGCCTCACCACACTGAATGGCCTGCGTCGCGAGATGCAGCGCTTTTAATCCTGAACCACAGACGTCGTTGATAGTGATAGCGGAGACGGTATTGGGCAGTCCGCCCTTCAGCGCCGCCTGTCGCGCAGGGTTTTGCCCGGCACCGGCCGTGAGGACCTGTCCCAGAATCACCTCATCAACTTCATGTGCTGCGATCCCGCTACGTTCCACCAGCGCTTTCACCACCACGCTGCCCAGGTCAACCGCCGAGTGACGCGCGAGCGCTCCCTGAAAACAGCCGATAGCTGTACGCAACGCACCCACTATTACGACATCTTTCATCACGACCTCTGTGTTAAATGACATGACGATAGTAGAGGATTGTTACTGGCAATTATCTTAATTGTTTAAAAATAGTGAGTTTAATCACAAGGATCAGCGTGCATCCTGCAGATACTGCCGCAGCCAGCTTCCGGCAACGCCGGGAGGGGATCGTTTATTCCACAGCAGATCGATGCCGATCGCCCGCGGCCAGCCGGGAACATTGAGCTGTACCAGGGATTTCGCGGCGGCAAATTCCTCCACCAGCGCGCACGGCAAGACGCACCAGCCAAATCCCTGTACCGCCATACTCAAGAGTAACAGGTAATTCGGGGCTGACCAGACGGGCCCGCGCGCGATCTCCGCCTCACGCTCAAGATAGGTGCTCAGCCGCAGCTCTCGCCAGCCGTGCAGCTCGTCACGCTGAACGTCATCCTGCCCGGCCAGCGGATGCGTGGTCGCGACATAGATCGCCATGCGGGTCTGCATCGGCAGCCGGATGGCGCCGATATCCGTAGGATAACCGTCTCGCGCTTCGGTGAGGCCAATCTGCGCGCGCTCCTTTTGCAGCAGATCGATCACGTCCTCCTCCTCGCCAATCAGACATTCGAATTCCGTATGGGGAAAGCGCGCGTCAAACTGCTTCATCATCTCTTCCAGCACGTCCGGGTTGAGGGTATCGGAAAGGACAAACGTCAGACGCGCCTCCGTTTGCGCCGTGAGCGACACCGCCAGCTCATCCAGCCGCGTGCTGGCGGCGAGAATAGCCTGCACGTAGCCCAGCACCTGTTCCCCCTGGGCCGTTAACACCGGCTGGCGCGCCGAGCGGTCAAACAGCTCGAAGCCCAGATCGGCTTCAAGGTTGGCAATGGACGTGCTGACCGTCGACTGGCTTTTACGCAGCCGGCGTGCGGCCGCAGAGAAAGAGCCTGCTGCAACGGTCTCGACAAACGCGGTCAGGGCTTCGGGTGAATAGCGCATAACCTATCTACTTTTACGATGGATACTATCTTTAATATATCAGCTTTAGCGATAAAAATAGGCCACATCAACGCCCATACTGGCGAATTAACGAGGTCTATCGCTATGCAACATCAGGATGCACTCCAACGTAAACTGCCGGAGCGGATCTTTCATGCTGTCTGTTTTGAAGGGATTGCGACGGCGATCCTCGCCCCTACCGCGGCGTGGCTTATGCAGCGTTCCGTGGTGGAAATGGGTGGGTTGACCATTATTCTGGCCACCACCGCCATGCTGTGGAACATTATTTATAACGTCGGCTTCGACCGTTTCTGGCCTGTTCAGCGCGTCAAACGTACGGCAAAAGTGCGTGCGCTGCATGCGCTGGGGTTCGAATGCGGCTTTATTGTGATAGGCGTGTCGATTGTCGCCGCCGTGCTGGGCGTCACCCTGCTGCAGGCATTCACACTGGAAATAGGTTTCTTCCTGTTCTTCCTGCCGTACACCATGTTCTATAACTGGGCGTACGATAATCTGCGTGAGAAATTTCTTAAGCGCCGCCAGCAACGACGCGCCCTGGCAGGCTGAACCGCCTCTGGCCGGACGCCCGTTCCGGCCCGACGTCTTCGAAGCAACTGCGCTCTTAAGGCATAACTATGGTAAATTGCACGCCATTCTGATGGTTTGATAGTTGATACGTTGCTCTAATGTCGAAAATTTGGTCAAAAGATGAGACTCTCTGGAGTTTCGCTCTCTACGGCACGGCCGTGGGCGCAGGAACGCTCTTCCTGCCCATTCAGCTGGGCTCCGCAGGCGCAATCGTCCTGTTTATTACCGCCCTCGTGGCCTACCCCTTAACCTACTGGCCGCACAAAGCGCTGGCGCAATTTATCCTGTCGTCGAAAACGAAAGGCAACGAAGGGATCACCGGCGCCGTTTCGCACTATTACGGCAGGAAGATCGGCAACCTGATCACCACGCTCTATTTCATCGCCTTCTTTGTGGTGGTGCAGATTTATGCGGTGGCCATCACCAACTCGTTAACCGAGCAGCTGGCAAAACACCTGACGGTAGACACCACCGTTCGCGTGCTGGTTAGCCTGGGCGTGGTGCTGGTCCTGAATCTGATCTTCCTGATGGGACGGCATATCACGATAAAAGTGATGGGCTTCCTGGTGTTTCCGCTGATCGCCTATTTCCTGTTTGTCTCGCTCTACCTGATCGGCAGCTGGCAACCCTCGCTGCTGACCAGCCAGATGGCCGTCGATCGCCATACGCTGCACCAGGTCTGGATTTCGATTCCGGTGATGGTGTTTGCGTTCAGCCACACGCCGATTATCTCGACGTTTGCCGTTGACCGCCGCGAGAAGTTCGGGGACGAGGCCATGGCTAAATGCAAGAAAATCATGAAGGTGGCATACCTGATTATCTGCCTGAGCGTGCTGTTCTTTGTCTTCAGCTGCCTGCTTTCTATTCCACCGTCGTATATTGTGGCCGCCAAAGAGGAAGGGGTGACAATCCTGTCTGCGCTGTCGATGATGCCCTCCTCACCGGCGTGGCTGGGGATTTCCGGGATTGTCGTGGCGATTATTGCGATGTCGAAATCGTTTCTCGGCACCTATTTTGGGGTGATTGAAGGGGCGACGGAGATCGTGAAGTCGTCGCTGAACCAGGTGGGCGTGAAAAAGAGCCGCGCCTTTAACCGCGCGATATCCATCATGGGGGTGTCGTTAATCACCTTTGCCGTCTGCTGCATTAACCCGAACGCCATTTCGATGATTTACGCCATCAGCGGCCCGCTTATCGCCATGATCCTGTTTATCATGCCGACGCTGTCGACGTATCTGATCCCCTCCCTGAAACAGTACCGTTCCATTGGCAACTTGCTGACGCTGATCGTCGGGGTGCTGTGCGTGTCGGTGATGTTTGTCGGCTAATTCCCTTTCCTGCCCGGCGCGCTGCCGGGCAGGCCATTCAGTCCCGGCCTCCTGCTTACAGCGGAAAAGGCCTGTCCTGCACCACCGTTTTCATGACAAGCGTTGAGCGAAGATGCTGCACGCCGGGCATAGCGGAGAGCTTCTCGTCGTAAAGCTTCTGGAAAGCGGAAAGGTCGCGGGTCACGACGTGCATCAGATAATCAGGATCGCCAAACAGGCGCTGGGCCAGCACGATCTGCGGGATCTCCTCCACCGCCTCTTCAAACGCGCTGACCGCCTTGCGGTCACCCTCTTTCAGCGTCGCGAACACTATCGCCAGGAAATTAAATCCCATTTTGGCGGGGTCGAGGCTGGCACGGTATCCCGTTATGGCCCCGCTTTGCTCCAGCGCCCGCACGCGACGATGGCACGGCGAGAGGCTCAGATTCACCCGCTCAGCCAGCTCGGTAAGCGACAGGCGGCCGTCAGACTGCAGCTCAGCAAGAATTTTTCGATCAATGCTATCCATGTGGAAGATTTTCTCATTTTCACCGTGTTATGAGCATAACATTGAAAGCCTATTTCGCAGTGTTAGCGATATTCTTTTTCGCAACGTATAACGCACTGCGGGAGTATTTCAGGACGATGGAAATGAGTATTGTGGCCGGCTTTTGGGTGGTTTCGTTTCTGCTCATCATGACCCCGGGGGCCGACTGGGCCTACGCCATTAGCGCCGGAATCAACGGCCGCCGCGTGGTCCCGGCGGTGATGGGGCTGATGTCCGGGCATCTGCTAGCCACATTGATTGTGGTGGCAGGCGTGGGGGTATTGATTGCTCAACATCCGCTGGCGTTAGCCGGGCTGACCGTGGCGGGAGCCCTGTATCTCCTGTGGCTTGGCATAACGTTATTGCGTCACCCGGCCACACCGAAGAAGGCCACCCAGCATGCGGGTAACTGGACGCAGTGGGCGGTGAAAGGACTCTGCATTAGCGGCCTTAACCCGAAGGTTTTTTTGCTGTTCCTGGCCCTGCTTCCGCAATTCACAGACCCAACCGGAAGCTGGTCGATAGCGATGCAGATGTCCGCGCTTGGGATGATGCACCTTATCACCTGTACCCTGGTCTATCTGCTGGTGGGGTATGGTTCGAAAGCGGTGCTGGCGACCCGGCCACAGGCGGCCCGTCTGGTGAGCAGGGCATCGGGAGGGTTGATGGTGCTGATCGCGCTGGTACTGCTGTTTGAGCAGGTGAGATAACTGTCTTTTTTGCCGGGTGGCGCTGCGCTTACCCGGCCTACATTTCACAACGATATCAATTAATTGCACAATTCATTGTAGGCCCGTGCAAGCGTAGCGCCGCCGGGCGAAACTCACAAATCGCACGTTGTCAGCAGTCTGAAAAAACACCGGCCATCGCCGGTGTGAGTTACGCCCGAATATCGTCATATTCCCGCGTTTTATCAAACTCATGTTTCGCGAACGGGCACAGCGGAATAATTTTGCGGTTCTCACCGCGCATCTTCTCCACCACTTTCGCCACCAGCTGTTTACCGACGCCCTGCCCTTTCAGGCTCTCATCCACATCGGTGTGCTCGATAATGCTCAGGTGCTCGCCGGTCGGCACGAAGACAATCTCCGCGACCTGGTTGCCGTTCGCATCATTCACGTAAAACTTGTTATGGCCTTCCAGAATATCCATGGTTCCTCACTTATTTTTGGCGATACTTCAGCGCACCGCTCGGGCAGGTATCAATCACGCGGACAACCGTTTCAACGTCCACTTCATCGGGAATGATCCACGGTTTACGTTTCAGATTAAACAGCTTTGCGCTCCCACGCACGCAGTTACCGGAGTGTTTGCAGATCCCGGTGTTGAAGTAGACGTCAATTTTCTCGCCGGTATAGGCCCGGTAACCCGCATCCAGTAGCTCTTTATCCATGACATTACCTCTGTAATTATTATCGTGCTGAATGAAGCATAGCCTTACGGGATCCTGATGGCTATAACGCCGAAAACGAAAAGCCAGGTCACAACTCTTTTCTTGCCAGATTGCGTCCGCTATTGGCCCATGTCAGGCTCGGCAAATGTCACTTTTACATAACATCCGCAGGTTGAATGAAACGCAGACTCTCTTTTCAGATAAAGCTGTTTTTTGCGCTGGTGTGCTTCTCCTGCCTGCTGTTAGTTCTGCTGGGAACGATTCTGTTTCATTTTATTGACCGACAGCTCCATCACGATCTCGGCCAGCGCGCCCGGGTGCAGGCCAGCCAGATCGCGCTGATACCGGGTCTGGCGGCCATGGTTGCGGCCAGAGATATCCTCGGCATCGCCCGGTTAATCCAGCCGCTGCGCGCCGAAAGCGATGCCAGCTACATTGTGATTGGCGATACCGAGGAACAGCACCTCTATCATTCGGAATCCCCGGAGCGGATTAACTTACCGATGATCGGCGGAGATAATGCGAAGGTATTACAGGGCAAAACCATTATTTCCGTGCGCCAGGGCGGGATTGGGGTTTCACTGCGCAGCAAAGCGCCGATCTTTAACGCGCAGCACCAGGTGATTGGTATTGTCTCGGTCGGCTATCTGACCTCCTATATTGCCAATATTAACGCCCGCATTCTCTGGCAGTCCGGGCTTTACGGCGCGGGGCTTCTTCTGCTGCTGTTTATGTTCTCCTGGCTGTTTACCCGCAATCTCAAAAAACAGATGTTCCGGCTTGAGCCAAAAGATATCGCCCAGCTGGTGTTGCAGCAAAGGGCACTATTAGAAGCGATGTACGAAGGGGTATTTGCCGTCAATGATGAGAAGCAGCTGATTTTAATTAACCGCGCCGCACGAGAAATGCTGGATATCCGGCAAAGTGAAAAAGCGCTTATCGGCAAACCGCTGGAAGACGTTCTGCAGACGTCGCCGGGCTTTTTATCCCAGCGCTACGCCTCGGTGAGCAGTGGCAGTCACGACCAGATTGCCGTGCTGAACCAGCGGGAGGTAATCGTCAACCGGGTGGCGATTGAGGTCGAACCCGGCGTTGAAAGCGGCTGGGTATACAGCTTTCGCGACAAAAATGACATCAACACCCTCAGCAGCCAGCTCAGTCAGATCAAGCGCTATGCGGATAACCTGCGCATTATGCGCCGCGAGCAGCTGAACTGGACCGCCACGCTGGTGGGCTTGCTGCAGATGAAACACTATGACGAGGCGATTCGCTACATTCAGGCGCAGTCCGAAGGCGCGCAGCGCGTGCTGGACTTTGTCTCCGCCCGTTTTTCTTCTCCCGCGCTGTGCGGGCTGCTGCTCGGAAAATACGTCAGCGCCCGCGAAAAAGGGATCGAACTGCTGTTTGATCCCGCCTGCCAGCTCACCCGCATGCCTGCCACGCTCAACGAAACGGAGCTGATGTCCATTATTGGTAACCTGCTGGATAACGCGGTGGACGCGACCCTTAAGGCCCCGGTCCCCGCGCCGGTGGAACTCTACATTTCTGACCGTAACCAGGAGCTGCTGATCGAGGTGGCCGACCGGGGCTGCGGGGTGGAGGATGCGATGAAGCCGCATATTTTCCGCCAGGGATTCAGCAGCAAGCCGGAACGTGAAAACGACATTGTGGGTACCGAGCACGGTATTGGCCTGTATCTGGTGGCAGGATATATCGATAAGGCTGGCGGCAGCATTGAGATTGCCGACAACACGCCACAGGGGACCATTTTTTCTGTGTTTATTCCGAATGGGCAAAAGCATGACCCGAGCACTTGATGTTGTGATCGTTGAAGATGAGCCGCACCTGGCGGAGCTGCATCGCGAGTATATCGAGCAGAATTTTCATTTGCGCGTGGTGGGCATCGCCGCGTCGATTGAGCAGGCATGCAGCCTGATTCGTCAGCATCAGCCGCGGCTTATCCTGCTGGACAACTATCTCCCGGACGGTAAAGGCGTGGAGCTCATCGATAACCCGCTGCTGAAAAGCTATGAGTGTTCGGTAATCTTCATCACCGCCGCCAGCGATATGCAGACCTGCAGCCACGCCATGCGCAGCGGCGCGTTTGACTACCTCATCAAGCCCGTCTTTTTCCAGCGCCTGCACGCCTCGCTGGAGCGTTTTATGCGCTTCATCCACACCGTACAGCAGGTGAAGGTGGTCGACCAGCATGCGCTGGATCGCCTGTTTCATCTGCCTGCCGCGGAAGCCTCCGTAACGCCGTCCACAAAGGGCATTGAACCCCAGACGCTGGAGCGGATAAAACGCCTGTTCGCCGAGCATCCCGACAGCGCGATGTCGGTTGAAGAGGTGGTGGAAAACGTGGGGATCAGCAAAACCACGGGGCGTCGCTACCTCGAATACTGCGTGGAGAGCGGGTTAATCAGCATTGAAATGCTGTACGGCAATATTGGTCATCCTCGCCGGTTATACCGTAAAGCCCCCGATAAACGGTAATCCAAAACCGTTCGTTGGCTAACGTTCGCGGATTTTATGGTGTTAATTGCTGAAACGACGGCGACAATCACACTTCGGAATCATTGCCCTCGCCTCCCTATTGTCGGAGGCGCGCTTTACGCTATGTTGACAATTAGTTCCTCAAATGTAACTAAAAGGTTAACTATAATGTCGAACACGTTCCGAATTTCTCTGCTTACCGCTACCGTACTGTTCTCTGCTTCTGCACTGTCTGCCCTGCCGCAGGGTTATCCTGCTGAGTATCAAAAAGTGGTTGATGCCGCCACGAAAGAGGGCAAGGTTGTCATCTATTCCACTACCGACATCAAAGCTGCCGGCCCGCTGATCCAGGGCTTCGAAAAAACCTACCCGGGCATCAAAGTCGAATACAACGACATGAACAGCACCGAGCTGTACAACCGTTTCATCAGCGAACAGGCTTCCGGCGGCGTGAGCGGCGACGTGGTCTGGAGCTCCTCGATGGACACGGGCCTGAAGCTCGCCACCGACTACGCCATGGAGTACAAATCTCCGGAGCAAAGCCAGCTGCCGAAATGGGCGGTCTGGAAAGATAAGGCCTACGGCACCACCTATGAGCCGGTGGTCTTCATCTACAACAAGCGCCTGATTCCGGCCGGTGACGTGCCGGATTCTCACGCCGCGCTGGCGAAGCTGATTGCCAGCCAGACGGACAAATTCAAGAACAAAGTCACCACCTACGATATCGAAAAATCGGGTCTGGGCTTTATGCTCTCGGTGCAGGATCACAACGCCGATCCAAACTACTTTAAGACCCTGGCCGACGTCGCCAAAGGGGGCCTGTCGGTGCAGTCGTCTACCGGCACCATGATGGAGCGCGTCTCCTCCGGTGAAAACCTGATTGGCTTCAACATCCTCGGTTCTTATGCGGAAGCGCGTGCGAAAAACGATCCGTCGCTCGGCATTGCCTATCCAAAAGACTACACCCTGGTGCTGTCGCGCGTGTCGTTCATCAGTCAACAATCGCAAAACAGCAACGCCGCGAAGCTGTGGCTGGACTACGTGCTCTCTGAACAAGGGCAAGGCATTCTGGCCAACCAGGCGGACATTCCCTCCATTCGTAACGATATCGAAGGGAAAAATGATATCGACGGCCTGACCAAAATCCTCGGCAACGCGCTGAAGCCGATCCCGGTTGATGAAACGCTGCTGGAATACCTGCAGCCGAAAAAACGCCTCGAGTACATCAAAGAGTGGCGTACCGCCGCCGGTAAATAAGCGTCTGAGCGCGGCGCTGGCCGCCGCGCTCCCTTATCGACTGAGTTCGTTTTTCTGGGCTGCAACACCAGGGATACCCCATGAATACATTACGCAGAAAGTGGCAAAGCCTGCCGCGAGGCATCGTCGTGCTGATAACCGCCCTGGTTATCTACACGCCGCTGTCGTTTATCGTGATCCAGAGCTTCCTGTCCGCGCCGTTCTTTTCGCCGTCAAAAGAGTGGAGCTTTGAATCATTTGATTTTATTTTCACCGATCCTGATTTTTATAAGGCCCTGAAAAGCGGCTTTATTCTGGCTTTCGGGCTGGTCTTTATCTCTATCCCGCTGGGCGGCGTGCTGGCGTTTCTGATGGTGCGTACCGACCTGCCCGGTCGCCGGCTGATTGAGCCGCTGATCCTGGTCCCGATTTTCGTTTCACCGATGGTGCTGGGCTTCGGCTACGTGGTGGCCGCCGGTCCGGTGGGCTTTCTCTCCCAGTGGGCTGAGGCGCTGATTGGCTTTGTGCCGTGGAACATCTACGACATATCGAGCATTGTGGTCATTGCCGGCCTGACGCACGTCCCGCACGCCTATCTGTATATCTCGTCAGCGCTGCGCAGCGTGGGCTCCGACGTGGAAGAAGCCGCACGCACCGCGGGCGCGTCGCCCTGGCAGGTGATGACCTCCGTCAGCCTGCCGATGGTGCGCCCGTCTATTCTGTACGCCACCGTGCTGCTGTTCTTCCTCGGGCTGGAAGTGTTCGGCCTGATGCTGGTCCTCGGCGACCCGGAAGGCAATATGGTGCTGGCGACCTATCTTTATAAACTGACGAACAAGATGGGTACCCCGTCCTATAACCTGATGGCGGCGGTTGCCGTGGTGCTCATCTGCATCACCATCCCGCTGGTGATGCTCCAGCGTCGCCTGATGCGCACCGCCAACCGCTTCGTCACCATGAAGGGCAAGGCCTCGCAGGCCCGCGCGCTACCGCTGGGTAAATGGCGCTGGGTGGCTGGCGCGGTGATTGCCTTCTGGCTCACCGTCACCATTGGCGTTCCGCTGCTCGGCGTGGTGCTGCGCGCGTTTATCTCCAACTGGGGCGTGGGCGTTTCGCTGTGGGACGAGCTTTCCCTGAACACCTTCCGCACCATCTGGGCGCAGCCCAACCTGCTGCGCGCCATCGTTAACTCCATGGCGATTGGCGTCATTGGCGGCGCGCTGGCCGTGGTGTGCTACCTGTTTGTCGGCATTGCCATGCACCGCAAGCCGGATAACACTACGCGTTTCCTGGACTACAGCGTGCTGGTGCCGCGCGCCGTGCCTGGCCTGCTGGCGGGTCTGGCCTTCCTGTGGGTGTTCCTGTTCCTGCCGATGTGGCTGGATAACTCGCTGAAATCCGGCTGGCTTTCCGGATTCGCCTGGACCGACTGGATGCGCGAAAACGTCATCGTCTGGCTGCGTTCGCTGCGAAGCACCATTTTCAGCGTCTGGCTGGCCTATACCGTGGTGTGGATGGCTTACGGGCTGAGGCTCATCTCTTCCACGCTGCTGCAGGTAGGGCCGGAGCTTGAAGAGGCGGCGCGCAGCACCGGGGCGACGCGCGGGCAGATCACCCGCCACGTTACCATCCCGCTCTCCCGTTACGGTCTTATCGGTTCGTGGCTGCTGATGTTCCTGATCTTTGAACGCGAATACTCAACGGGTGTGTACCTGCTTTCACCCGGCACGGAGACCATCGGCTCGATGCTGGTTTCCCTCTGGGCCGCAGGCGCCATTGATATCGTGGCGGCGCTCTCTTTCATTAATATCCTGCTGGTCGTGGTAGGTCTGGGCATTGCCCTTCGTTTCGGAGTGAAAATACATGATTGAATTAGCGGTTGACGATCTGCACTTAACCTACGGCGACAATCCTGTTTTAAAAGGTGTCTCCATGAACCTGAAGCGCGGCGAAGTGGTCTCCCTGTTAGGCCCCTCCGGCAGCGGTAAAACCACCCTTCTCCGCGCCGTCGCGGGTCTGGAAAAACCGACCCAGGGGTCGATTGTGATTGGCAACAATAAAGTTTACGACGGTACGCCGCGCAGCGAGGTCCCGGCGGAAGAGCGTAACCTGGGGCTGGTATTCCAGTCATACGCCCTGTGGCCGCACAAAACCGTGTTTGAGAACGTGGCCTATCCGCTCAAGCTGCGCAAAGTCCCGGCCAAAGAGATCCAGCAGCGCGTGCAGGACGTGCTGGACCAGCTGGGTCTGGGCCATCTTGGCAAACGTCACCCGCATCAGCTCTCCGGTGGGCAGCAGCAGCGCGTGGCGATTGGCCGGGCGCTGGTGTACAACCCGCCGGTGATTTTGCTGGACGAACCGCTTTCCAACCTCGACGCCAAGCTGCGCGAAGAGGCCCGCGTGTTCCTGCGCGAGCTGATTATCAAGCTCGGGCTATCCGCGCTGATGGTGACGCACGACCAGAACGAAGCGATGTCCATATCCGACCGCATCCTGCTGCTCAACAACGGCAAAATTGAGCAACAGGGCACGCCGCAGGAGATGTACGGCTCGCCGAAAACGCTGTTTACCGCCGAGTTTATGGGCAGCAACAACCGCCTGCACGGCAAAGTCACCGAAGTGCGCGACGGCAGAGCGCGTATCGAAGGAAAAGGCTGGGTGCTGTGGGGCCAGGCCGGTGAAGGGGTGCAGAGCGGTGATGAAGCCACGGCGGTGATCCGCGTCGAGCGCGTGGCGGTAGTCGAGGGGCCAGGGGAAAATCAGCTTGAGCTGCCGCTGCTTACCAGCATGTACCTCGGCGACCGCTGGGAATACCTGTTCCGCACGGTGGGGGATGATTTTGTGATCCGTGCGTATGGGCATGAGGTTCGGGATCCGCAGCACTGCCATCTTTCGCTGCCGGAGAAGCATGTTTGGGTGTTCCCGAAAGGGTGATGAGTCAATAATTAATCTGCCATGGCCCGGTAGCGATTCGGTATGAACCGGAAACATGGGTAACACTTTAGACCGGATACATGGGTAACAGTTATAACTGGCATAGAAGAGGAGACTCGCTATGCCCTGGACTGAGACCCGACCTATGCAACGCCTTGATTTTATCCGTGCCTGCCATGCAGGTACGGACTCCTTCTCCGCTCTTTGCCGTCTTTTTGGTATCAGCCGCAAAACCGGCTACAAATGGCTTCAGCGTTTTGACCCTTCTGACCTGTCCTCTCTCTCTGACCGGTCGCGCGCACCATGCTCTCACTCCCGGACGGTTCCTGATGAGGTCGTCGGACACCTGACTGCCCTGCGTCAGAAACACCCTGACTGGGGCCCGAAAAAACTGCGGATGTGGCTCCTCAATCATCACGTCGATTTTACCGTTCCTGCTGCCAGCACTGTCGGCGATATCCTCAAGCGTGAAGGCCTGGTACCTGACAGAAAGAGAAAGCGCAGAACGCCGGGGAATCGCCGGCCCCTGACCAGCATCAGTGAAAACAATCAGGTCTGGAGCGCTGATTTTAAAGGCAAGTTCAGGCTGCTGAGCAGAGAGTACTGTCATCCCTTTACCCTGACCGACAACCACAGCCGGTATCTGCTGAGCTGCCGTGGAACAGACCGTGAGAGCGAGCCCTTCGTCAGGCACTGTCTGACGGAGGCGTTCCTGGAGTACGGTCTGCCGGACGTTCTGAGAACCGATAATGGTCAGCCCTTCGCAGGGACGGGTATCGCCGGGTTAAGTCGCCTTGCCGTCTGGCTGATAAAGCTGGGCGTCAGACCGGAGCGTATCCGGCGGGGCCATCCCGAAGAGAACGGGCGGCACGAACGCATGCACCGTTCCCTGAAAAGTGCGCTGGCGCAGGGGAACACCTTCATGACGATGGAAGAACAACAGCGGTGGTTCAGTGACTACCGGGAAGAATTTAACTACGAAAGACCGCATGAAGCCCTGGCGGGTGCAACGCCCGGAACGGTGTGGCACCCCTCGAAGCGACAGTGGGATGGCCGTGTTCCTGACTATGCCTATCCGTCAGGAGGAACGGTCTACAGGGTGAAATCGAGGGGGACACTCTATATGGGGAAAAAGGGGACGGTGTTCCTGAGTGAAGCGCTGACTGATGAGTACATCATGCTGGAAGAACAGGATGATGGCCTGGAGGCCATCATCTTCAACGGAATAACGCTTGCGTACTACGACCGAAAAACCCAGAGTGTGGTGCGGATAGACTAAAAGTGTTACCTATGTTCCCGGTCTGATCTGTCACCTATGTATCCGGTCATACAATTCGCTTACCGGGTCTACAAAATAAAGAAATGCGCAGATGCCAGGATTGGTGGCGCTAGTTATTATTGTTAATGCATTCCGACTTAAATATTTACCTGACCCTTTTTTCCGTCCGTACGCATAACGGGTTAAGACTCCATATCAAAATGTTATTACAGAGCATATAAAGAAAATTTATGCATCATATCCAGCATTTTTGAAAATTAATTGAACATGCTCCGTCAGTCCAACAAGATCTTCATAGGCGATTGGGCCAAAATCAGGATAATGGTTTTCAATATACTCGTTAACATCTTCCATACCTTCACTGACTCTGAGATTATTAACAAACCATCTGTTCCCGGACTGTTTTCCCAGATCGCTTTGATAATGTTTTCGCTCTCCGGTAAATCACCGCACACAATATCCTGTAATCCAGACTAAACCTGCTCCGGCGAAAGATTGCTGTCCTCAGCATACTGTGCATAGGACTGTACCAACTGGCAGTTATATATCATCCCTTTTGGCAAATCGAACCCATCACTCAGAGAGTTATTCTCCACAACAACTCGATCCGACGCACATTGCTCTGATAATGTCTTATCCCTTTTCTTTTAGTGGCTTATTGACCCTGTTATATTTTATGCCCAAGCTTTTTTCGCTGTTAAGCATTTTGGAGCCACAGACGCTACCGCCGCGCAGTGACGCTCAGGTCTGCCACGCATTTATCATATAAATAGCACGCAGAAGAGCTCCCAACGAACATAACACGGTGTAACCTACTGATATCATTTAATATTCTGCCAAAATAAATTCATATATTATCGAATAATATCGCTATACCTCAAATTCATGTATCAACGATTTGATTCATGCCATTTTTTTAGAGTTTTATAAAAATTAATAACACTATCTAAATCAGTGTTCCACTCTGAAATTTTAACTCCATCTTCATTATGTGTTTTGCGCGAATCAGTAAATTTATTTATCATTTCAGGATTGAATCCCGGACACTCATCCAAAAATAAAATTTTATTTTGAACAAAAACATCATTACCCGAGAAATATAAAACCCAAGTAAATATAAAGTTCGCATCATCAGGCTCATACATTGAAACAACCAATGCAGCATGCTTTTTATTTGTCAATCCCTCTTTAAGAGAGTTTAGCCAGCTAACTTTGTAATTATCTATATTCCAGTAAGATAGTGGAATATTTATTACCTCTGAAAAACCACCAATAATTACCGATGATGGCAAGAAACATTCACCTTCATTATTCACTGGTTTATCCTCAGGGAAAATGCCAAACATATGTTAGTCCTTAATCCTGTTCAAGTTACTGTCATAAGTTCCTATTCTGTTGCCTTTACGATCAAACATTTTCCAACCATTTGTAACATTATGACTATCAATATCGGGAGTAATGTATTTTTTACCATCAGAATAAACCGGCTGCCCATGAGAATTAAATGGTGCTTTCTGTGGTGGGATTCTGGTATCGAATCCTAATTTTTTAGCTGCTTCTTCAGCCTCTTTACCCTTAAGGGCCAGATAAGCTAAATCATCCTTATTCGGCCCTTCTGGAATCGGTGTAACCGTAGTATTGCCGCCAGTATCCGGATTTCCATCATTCTTACCTGTATTGGTTGCCCTCTGACCCGAGGACTTATTATTCCCTGTATTTGAAGGCACATTTCCAGTTACAGTCTGGTCTCCACCAGTGTTTGATGGTCCCGGGTTGATGACCTGCGTACCACCAGTACTGGTGATCGTCTTACCTGTCAGGGACTCATAGGCCGCTTTCTGAGCATCATTTAACTGACTGAGCTGGGAAGGATCATTGAGCGAGGCCACATAGATCAGATGCAACTGCTCATCTTGTGACAATCTATCCATTGCTGATGTGGATGCACCAATGCCCAGTAAAGCACCCAGACCACTGGCAACCAGGCGATCACGGCAAGCAGAAATTTTCAGACATCCCTGTGCAGCCAGTTTACCGCCCTGTATAACGACACCCAGCGAGTTATTCTCAACCTCCACCTTCGCCGTTTCCGACGCCGTCGCCGCCATGGAGACACTACCATCCGTCACTGCTGCGCCCGCCAGACCACCTGCGATACTCACGAGGCTACTGACCAGCCGTTTCTCCTCTGCCGTCAGGTCACTGGATTTTTTATCTCCATACAGCGCGCTGACCAGATGGTCAGTCATCGCCGAGGCCGTAATGGCCCCTATGGCACCAGCCTTCAGGCCATCCGCACTGCTCCCGCCACTCAGCTGCGTCAGCGCCGCAGCCACAATACCGTGCAGCGCGGCACGGGCTGTCGGATCTTTCTGCTCCTTGACCAGGGTCGCCAGCAGAGGGGCCGCCCCCGCTGCCGCACCTGCCTTCAGGTTACCGCCAAGCGCACCTGCCAGTAATCCCGCCGCTGCGCTGCCCTTAGTCCAGAAGGCACTCCCCGGACCGTACTCGGTATTCTGATATCCGGGCTGCGTCTTCAGGAACGCTTCCTGCTCCTGCGGCGTATCGCCCTGCAGTTTTCCTTCTGACGCCAGCTTCGCGCCCAGCGCCGCATTGGGGGTAAACTTAACGGCTGATTAAACGATCCCGGCACAGTGGCCGGGATCTGTGTCATTTAGACAGTGGTTCAAGGCGAAGAAGATGAGACTTTGCCTTCTCTATAAGCTGTAAAAACTCATCGCATTGAAATTCAAGAATATTACTTTCATCTGGATAAATAATAATATTCACTGATTTCCTGTCTTCTGATAGTGAGATTTCACCCCACTGGACTCGATTAAAAGACAATTCAGCATAAAGATCTTCCCGATCAACTGAACTACCTACGCTATATTCCAACATATGAGACCTCTATTTAGTTGGTGGTTCACGGAAGCCAATTAATCTTGAACCATCAGAATTAAATCGTAATGCTCGTCCATCAGGAGCTGTAGCTTCAACAACAGTAATCCTTTGTTTATTTTCAAAAACCACTCGGGATTCAATCTTAGTATTTGGATTGTTTAATATTTCGTTAACTATATTCTGAGCTTCCTGATTAAGAACTGACGCTTTTTGACTGGAATAAGAATATGCGGAACCTTCTCTTCCGCCATGCTTTTGTAGTGCTCGTCCGGCATCAGTCAATCCATTTCTGTTAGATGCTGAAGCGGCCTCATTAAGGCGATCTTTTGATGGGGCAGTAGAAGCCCTGTTATTCCGAGCATTCTCCTCATCCTGCGGCTCCCAGCCCCCCGGCGTGCCTGATCCCGCTCCCCCCAGTTCTGCCTTTTCTTCATCCGTCCAATTTGCGCCAGTATTTGGCTGTTCTTTATCATTAGTCAGCGCTTCACCGATTGCTACACCTGCACCAGTGGCGGCAGCAGTCCCGCCTCCTGGCCCAAACCCACCACCTTCCAGCAATGGATTTCTGCATGCCCACGGCTCCTGTGCACACATTGCGCTGTTCAGCGAGCTATTCTCAACAACAACTCTTTCCGACGCAGCCTGCTGCGATGAACCCGATTTTCCCCTTACTTTTTCGTGAATTAAAACCGGTTTTCCCTGCTGTATTCCGCAACGGCAACTTTTTGCGCTGTTAAGCGTCTTTAGCCCCGCAGACGCTTCCGCCCTAGCGAAGCCCCCTTCGGGTAAAGAGTCTGCAAAGGTGCAGGCTGCGAGTCAGGAGACTCAGACGGTTAAGAGATTAACTGTCGGGGGCTCCTGTTTAATTTACCTAAGCTTTAGCGTTGCAACTCATGCAATAACGAACTATATCGTTGGATATTACAGCGCGCTCAGACCGCATGAATATAACGGTGGGTTACCACCAAACGACTCGGAAAACCGATACTGGAAAAAATCTAAATCTGTGGTCAGTTTTTGTTGACCACTTCAACTCAATCTTGTGATGGCATCAATCGCGCAACAAAGTACATCTTGTGCCAATATATTATTGGCATCTTTATTGCGGAAAAAAATCCTCTTCAACAAAAGGTTCTGGCCATTCACTTTCATATACGACTGCTTCAATCTCTAGACAATTATCATCCTCTACAGCAATCATAAAACACCCGCCATAAGGGAGTTTTTTATGGGAAAAACCCCGCTCCCAATATCTATCTTTATTATTTTTCAATGTAAAAGTTTGTGGCAACTTGATGGTCGAAAAGAAACCCACACCGGTTTTACTACGTTCAATTACGCAGCCTTCATTAAGTACTTTTTTTAAAAGATCTAACTTATTTCTTAAAGTAAAAGTTAATGCAAAAATTTCTTCTTTGGTTAAATTCATTAGAACGGCCTCATCGTTGCTGTAGATATTCTGAACTCACCATTAATGACAATACCTTTTACAGCTACATCATTACCACCGACCCTAACGGTGACCCAGCTACCAGTCTGATATGAGCCTGGATTCTTCGCCAAAGGCTGTACTGCTTCATGCATTCTTTCCAATGCCGCCTCTGGAGAGCCAAACTCAGAAACTAATTTATCCATTTGATGCTTATCAGCAAAAATGTGAGAAACCTTATTGCTATCATAGCCTAAGCTTTCAACCTGCTTTTTGGCTTCAATTTGTGCCTGCTGAGCTCGCGCTTTTTCTTCATCTTCCGGTCCCCAGCCACCCGGCGTTCCTGAACCAGCACCACCATATTCAGCCTTCTCATCATCCGTCATGTTTCCGGCTACATTTGGTTTCAAGCCCTGATCTGAATCATCCGAAGAACATGCACGCCCAAAGCTACACTGAGTGGCTTTATCAACTGCATCAAACAGATCATCCACAGCTGACGCTATTTTGTCATTAGCGTTTTTGGTGACCTGATCTCCCGGGCTTACCGGAACCCCGGGAACAGGCACCGGAACCGGAGGTGCAACACCCAGCGTGTTATTCTCAACCTCCACCTTCGCCGTTTCCGACGCCGTCGCCGCCATGGAGACACTGCCATCCGTCACTGCTGCGCCCGCCAGACCACCTGCGATACTCACGAGGCTACTGACCAGCCGTTTCTCCTCTGCCGTCAGGTCACTGGATTTTTTATCTCCATACAGCGCGCTGACCAGATGGTCAGTCATCGCCGAGGCCGTAATGGCCCCTATGGCACCAGCCTTCAGGCCATCCGCACTGCTCCCGCCACTCAGCTGCGTCAGCGCCGCAGCCACAATACCGTGCAGCGCGGCACGGGCTGTCGGATCTTTCTGCTCCTTGACCAGGGTCGCCAGCAGAGGGGCCGCCCCCGCTGCCGCACCTGCCTTCAGGTTACCGCCAAGCGCACCTGCCAGTAATCCCGCCGCTGCGCTGCCCTTAGTCCAGAAGGCACTCCCCGGACCGTACTCGGTATTCTGATATCCGGGCTGCGTCTTCAGGAACGCTTCCTGCTCCTGCGGCGTATCGCCCTGCAGTTTTCCTTCTGACGCCAGCTTCGCGCCCAGCACCGCATTGGATTCCCGCGCTTTCTGCTCCGCATACTTGCCGTAAGCATCCAGCGCAGAGGTGGCCAGCGCCGCGCCTTCGCTCTGGACCGCCAGGTTATCCCTGACCTTCTGCACATCACCGTTCACGTCCACGCCGTGGTGGGCGTCAGCCGTATCACGGCTCAGGTCAGCAATATCCTGTTTCTGTCCCGCCGGGTTGCGAATGACAATGCTACCGCCACTCACCGCTGATGAGGTCGTGCCGGTGTGGCTCTCTTTTGCCTGGCCCGTACCGATGGCCGGTGCCAGGTTGCGGTTTTCACCGTTTCCGCTGCCGCCCGCGCTGCCGGAAAGCGCCACCGTGTAGCCGTTGCCGCTGGTCTGGCTCTCGTTATGGAGATTACTGAAACCCAGCGTACCCGTGTCGAGGCTATTTTTATCTGCAGACGCCGTGGATGCAATCACCGCGCCGTCAAGCTGGGTATGATTTCCGGTGGTGACGGCAAAGCCGCCTTTGCCTGCGAATATCCCGCTCTGTTCAGCGACGCTCTTACCATTCTGGGTGATATTCTCACCCGATGCACTGACGCTACCGGAAGAGGCACCATAACACAGTGGCGGTATGCACAGACTGAGGGACGCGCCTGACGAAGACTGCTTGCTGTTATAACTGGCTGTATCCTGCACACTGCTGATGGTGAGATCGCGCCCGGTGTTGACCACCACACGGTTACCTTCCAGCTCCGCACCTTTCAGGGTGGTGTCGCGTCCGCTGTTCACCGTAAGCTGTTCATCAGCATGGACAACGCTGTTCGTATTGCGCTGCGACTGGCTGTTTTCCTTACCCTTATGCTGTGACGCCCCCAGCTCCACCGAGATGCCGTTTTGCGCACCAATCAGGCTCACACCGACACCGACGCTGAACTGGCTGCCGCTGTTTTTACTCTCAGAGTGGGTTGTGTTCTGGGAGGAAGACAGCAGAATATCCCGCCCCGCATCCAGCGCCACGTGTTTACCCGCGATCTGTACCCCCATACCGGCAATGTCATTTCCGGCACGAACAGAGACATTCTCGCCGGCATTAATGGTGGTGCCCTGCGTGTCGGTACTGTGGTAACGACTGTCCTGAGAGGACGTCCCCGCCGTTAAAGACACTTTAGCCTTGATGAGCGACGAGTCCGACATAGCGCCCTGCGCCGCGGTTGCCGCCGACTGGCCTGTTCTGATGGCGGTCAGCCGTGGATCATCGCCGTTTTCTGCGCTGCGGGCAGCCGTCTCAGCGGCTTTTGCAGCCTCAACAGCCCAGCCGCCAGCAGATGCCGTCACACCATACTGGGCGCTGCTGCTGTGGTTTTCACCGTCGCGGGTATCCCGGCTCCCCCCCATGAGGACATTTTCGCCACTGAGTGACACCGATTTACCGGCACGGATATCCGTACCTGACAGGGAGAGATCGTTACCGGCCTGCGCGACAACGTTACCGTTTTTGCTGCTTAGCTGGCTGCGCAATCCGTTTTCGAGGCTGCTATCTTCCCGACTGCTGTTTTTTTCATGACGGTAGCCTGCCGTGGCGCTGTAACCATCGCCGCCCAGCGTTCCCAGCAATTTGCTGCTGCCGCTGCTCTCACTGAGTGATGTGTCACGTCCGGCAGAAACGGAGATATCCCCATTTGTGGCTGACAGCAGAAGATCGTCCGTGGCGGTCATCAGGCTGCCGCTGATATTCACGCTGCCGTCACGACTGTTAACGTAAATATCTGAGCCCTGAATGACCGACGCGTTTTGTGTAGTCCGGTTGCCGCTATTGTTGCTCTCTGCCTTGCTCATCCCGCCCGGCAGGAGCTGATTGCCGTGGGAACCCCCACCCGCGATGGCGCGAACAGCACTTCCGGCGCTCAGGGCGCTCGAAAGATTCCAGCCGCTATTTTTCGTGCTACTGCCGTATTTCTCGCTGTCTGTGGACGTAGTGATATCAACGTCGCGTTTCGCATCGAGGATCACCGTTTCACCGGCCTTAGCCTGGCTCCCGGCAATCAGGATATTGCCGCTGTTGCTGCCTCCCTGTTTACCGGTGGCAGTCATCTGGATATTGCCTGCGGCGGCAAGATGGCTGCCGCTGTTAAACTCGCCCTCGTAGTGCGACTCAGAGGAAGCCCGGGTGCGTCCTGCGGCAATGGCCATCATCTGCCCTGGTCCGTCAAGCGCGAGCGCACCGCCTTCCGCCCCCAGCCCCTTCACCTTATCGACGGTGCTGTTGCCGCTGTTGCCCTTACCACGAACGATATCGCGCACGTTACGCACAGTGTCTTCAAATGGCGCTTTCACACTGACCGTGACGCCAGACGATTTGGACTCCTGCTTCATGGACTCAGTGGTCGTATCCCGTCCAGGAAGGATGGCGATGCTGTCGCCAGTGATATCGATATGGCCGGTTTTGCGGGAGAAATCATCCTTCCCTCTTCCGGCAACCACATCTGCCGCACTCAACTGGACGTCATTTCCGGCGCTGATGATGACATTACCGCCAGTAGTGCCCACCGTGCTGCGGGCATCGCTCTGCGTCGTATTTGCCCCCTGCCGGGTGCTTTTTGAAGACTGCGACCCGATGGTGATACCCAATCCCGACCCGCTGGAGAAAACGCCGGATTTCTTCGTCTTCTTCATGTCGTAGTACGTGTCGGTGTTGGTTGCTGCCTCCACGGTCAGATCATTTCCAGCCTTCAGGGCCACATCGCGCTCAGCGGCAACTGAAGAGCCCTGCACCGTCAGGTTGTTACCAGCCCGGAGAGCAACGTTGTCGCCCGAAAGCTGCGTACCTTTCTCACGCGTATGCGTTTCTTCGTGGATGGTGTGAGTGGTTTTCTTGCTGAGGAATCCACCGGACGTCTTTTTCTCCTCCCGGTATGCATAGTCACTTTCCGTCGCAGTGGAAAGGGTAATATCCCGCCCGGCGGCCACGGCTGTATCGCCTTTGGCATAGACATCTGCTGCCTGCGCCGTTACATCACGTCCGGCGACAACAGTCACATTCCCACCCGCAGTGATGTCGGTTCCCGACTGGCGAACCGACTCGTTAATCACTTTTTTACGGCCTGACTTATAGCTGTCGCCCTGCGTGGTCTCTTCCGCCGCCAGATTCACGTCGCGACCCGCCTGCAGCCCGACGCTTTTCTCCGCCGCCAGCGCGGCGGCCTGCGCGTTGATATCCTGCCCGGCCTTCAGGACCAGGTTATCGCCTGCGGAAATCGTGGTGCGGTCGAGCCCGGTGCTGTGGGACTCGCTTTTCCCTTTACGGCTGCTTTCGCTGGTCTGTGCCGCGTTCAGATTGAGATCGTTGCCCGCGCTCAGCCCCGCGCTGCCGCCCGCCTTCAGGTCGCTGGCGGTCACGTCAAGGTTGTGCCCGGCGTTCACCAGCAGGTTGCCGCCCGCGGTGACGTTACTGCCCTGATACGTGACGGACGAACGGCTGGTTTTCGCCCGGCTGGAGCTGAATGCGTCGTTGATCTGATTCGCGTTGACGGCAATATCGCCCCACGCGTTCAGCAGCATATCGCCGCCGGAGGCCAGGTTCGCCCCGGTAACGGTGATGTTTTTCCCCGCCTCAAGCGACAGGCCATCCTGCGCGGTAATAGACGCCGTGTTGCCCAGCAGGGTGTCTTTCAGGCCGATCTTGCCGTACTTCCCTCCGGCGTTGATATCAATCTGCTCAACCTGGGTCAGGTTGTTGATGCTGCCGTCCAGGCTCTCCAGCGCGACCGTTTTGCCGCTGATGGTGGAGCTGATGTTATTGATATCGCCGATGGCGCTCAGGTTCAGGTCGCCGCCCGCTTTCATCAGGCCGTTGTTGAGGTTGCTGATGCTGTTCTGGCTATCGAGCGTCAGGCTGTTTTTCGCCAGCAGCGAGCTGCCGCTGTTGGTGATGTCGCCGCCCTTCAGGGTGACGTTGTTACCCGCGATCACGCTGCCGTTATTGACGGTGACGTCCTTCGGCGACAGGTAGAGTTTCGGCACCATCACGGTTTCGCCGTTGACGGTGGCTTTCTCCCACCACAGCAGGCTGTGGTCGAGCGCGGCAATCTGATCGGCGGTCAGCGAGACGCCAAACTGCAGGCCCAGCGACTGCTGCGCCGCCGCGGCGTTGTCCATCAGATAGCGCATCTGATCCAGATCGGAGCCGATGCCGTTCAGGTAGCGGTTACCGGTCTGGTTGAGCACCACGTTGGAGACATAGCGGGTATCGAACGCCGCATCACCGAGGAAGCGGTAATCGTAATCCGGGTTCAGGTTGAGTCGGCCGAGCATGTAAGACGAGCCGAGGAACTGCTTCTCGTCGGTAAACGCCAGCCGCGTCTCCTGCGGTGCCGTGGACGACGGTTTGACCCCGAGCATTGCGTTCAGGTCGGCAAACAGGGCGGGATCAAGCTGTCCGAGACCGTTCAGTTTCGGGTTGATGCTGATCAGGTACGGGCTTTTCAGGTTGTCGGAGAAGACGAAATAGCCGTTGTTGCCCGACGGCAGCGGGTAAGCGCTGGTATCGACGCGCTGGCCCTGGTAATGCCCGACGGCGCCGCCCTGAGCGGTTCTGAGATCGGCGGTGGTGACCCCGGCGTTCGCCAGTGCGCCCAGCTGGCCGAGGTTCGCGTTGCCTTTCTGCGTGGTGCCAATGTTGCTGAGAGGCGTGCCGGACGCGCCGCCGTTTTCCAGCGCGCCGCCGCCGTTAAGCTGCTGCAGCGCACCCTGAAGCTGATCGTTCCACTGCGGCGAGTTCACCGCCACGGTGCCGGTATTGCTCAGCCCCTGTTTTTGTACGCCGCTGCCGACGCTCTGGTTGCTGAGGGTGTTCAGCGACGGCGTGGAGATGACGTTGCTGACGCCACCAGCATTGGCGGTGGTATTAGTGTTGCTGATGTTGCTGGTGAAGTTTGCGGTAACGTTGCCGCCCGCCTGGATGACGGCGCGGTAGATTTGACCGTTTTCAGCGCGAGAATTCTCACCAGTCAAGGCAAAGGTTATTGTATTCTTCGAAGGAGGTGTAACGTGAACGTCACCGCCATCTTCCATCATCCCGGAAACAGGACCCGTTGCAATCTTTCCGTTATAGGTATAGGTGAGATACCTGGATACGTAGCCATCCTGCCAGGACTGGTTATTAAAAACAGAACCGTCTAGCGTAATGTTACGTCCAGCAAGAATGTTACTTGCCTGATTATCAAGAGTTGTTGTTCCGACATACACATCTCTGCCAGACGTTATTCTGCCTGCTCCCCCCTGACTTTCTACAGAAGTAAAGGTTTGAGAGAGTAGGATCTCTTTTTGGATATAATCCTTGTAGGGAGCATAGTGGTAGGTATAGTAATCCTCACGAATGCATGATCCATTAGGGCCACAACTACCGATGCCGACATGTCTAAAATCACTATAAACACCGAAACTATCCTTAGGCATATCTGCAATATTGACCTTAATGGCCGACAGGTTAGGATCAGCTCCTGTTGAGACAACGTTTGTCGTTGCTTTCAGACCATCCCTTTGGTTCAGCAAATGCCCCGTCCTGATCGCAATATCCCCGCGCTGCGTCTCAATATTCCCAGACGTATTCACCACCTGGCTGTTCGCATTTCCCGCCGCATCCCGCTGCATCCACAGGTTGTTTCCCGCCATGATGTCGCCGCGCTGGTTGGTGATGCTGTCGGCAAACAGCGCCAGGTTATTCGCCGCGTACAGCAGCGCGGTGTTGACGATGGCGCCCGGCGCGCTCAGGGTCAGCGAGCCGCGCGTGCCGGTGAAGCCGTCCACGGTAATGTTGCTCCGGCTGGCCACGGTGATGTCACCTCCGCCCTGCACCGAACCCGCGGCATTCAGCGCCACGCTGCTGCCGGAAAGCGTACTCGCGCCGCCGCCGGTGGTGATTTGTCCGTTGTTGCTGAGCTGCCCGCCCGCACTCAGGTTGACCGCCTGCCCCTGCAGCACGCTGCGGTTATCGATGTCGCCGCCGCTGTTGATAGTCAGGGTTCTGCCTGCCGCCACGGCAGTCCGGCTGGTAAACGCGTTCGTCAGCTGCAGCGTTAAGTCCCCCAGGGACACCAGCTGGCCGGTCAGATCCAGCCCCCGGCTCTGCAGCCACAGGTTGCCGCCGCTCAGCAGCTTGCCGCCCGCGCTCTGGGTTACCTGGTCCGCACCAATATTCAGCTGCGTGTTGCCGAGCAGCGTGCCGCTGTTGTTCAGCTGGCTGTAGTTAACCGTCAGCTGTCCCGCCTGGGTGGTGCCCTGGCTGGCGAAATTGGTGCCGGTCAGGGTGGCGCGATCGGCCACCCACGTGCCGCCGTTGGTGGCGTTTGCCGCATTGAGGATCAGGTCGGTGGCCTGCAGCCAGCCGGTGCCGGTGAACTGCGGCGTGCCGAGCGTCAGGCGCGCGCCGGAGAGCAGCCTGCCGTCGTTACGCGCCTGCGAGGAGGCGGTCACGCGCGTCTCGCCGCCCCCCTGGATCAGGCCGTAGTTAAACAGCGCGGGCGTGGTCAGCGTCAGCGCATCGCGGCTGACGATTTCGCCTCCGCTGTTGTTGGTCAGCGTCCCGCTGAGGGCCAGCGTCGCGCCGTTATCGCCCTGCAGACGTCCGTTGTTGGTGAGCGCCCCGGTGGTGATGCCGAGCGTGCCCCCCTGCATTTTGCCGTCGCTGGTGACGGAGGCCGCCGTGATGTTCAGCGCCCCGCCGGACAGCAGGGTGCCGCCAGACTGCTGGCTGACCGCGCCGGTCTGGCTGAGGGTCAGACCATTCACGCCGCTGATGGCGCCGCTGTTGCTGAGCGTACCGCCTGTCAGCGTCAGGTTTTTCGCCGCCCACTGCCCCTGGTTCGCCAGCGTCGCGGCCTGCAGCGTCGCCGCACCCAGCGCGGTGATCCTGCTGCCTGCGGTTCCGGTGAGCGTATCGGCCAGCGTCATCTGCAGCGCACCGGCGCTCTGCACCGCGCCGCTGTTGGTGAGCGACCGGGCGTTAAGCAGAATATTCTGTGCCTGCCAGCTGCCGGCGTTGGTCACAGCCCCGGACGCAATCGTCAGCGCGCCCTGGGTAAGAAGTTTGCCGCCTGCGCCGTTGATCAGCTCCTGCTGAGGCGCGGCCATCGCCATGCGCGCCATCAGCCGCTGCTGCCCCTGAACGGTCAGGCTCTGCAGACCGGTTAAGGTGCCCTGGTTGTTAATGCTGTTCTGATGCAGCGCGAGGGTGTTCCCCTGCACGGTGCCGCTGTTTTTAAGCGTGCTGCCGCCGAGCGTCACCTCGCCCTCGCTGAGGAGCTGCCCGCGGTTATCCAGCGTCTGGGCGGTGATATCCGCCCGGCCCTGGCTCATCAGCGAGCCGGCTGAGGTCAGCGTGCCGCCGGTCGTGGCCGTCAGCGTTCCCTGGCTGAGCAGAGACCCGCCGTGCGCCCAGTCGCTGGCGCGGATGTCCGCGCCGTTCCCCTGCAGCGTGCCCTGCGTGGTCAGCTGGCCTGCATCCAGCGTCAGCATGCCGCCGGAGAGGGTGCGCGAGGCCGCGCCCGTGGTCAGCGTGGTTCCGGTGAGCGCCAGGCCATTCGTTCCCTGCATCAGCCCGCCGTTGTTCATATCGCGGGCAGTGAGGGACAGCGTACCGCCCGTGATGCGCCCCGGGTTCGCCAGGGTATCCGCGGTGAAGGCGGTCGCGCCGCCGCTCTGCAGCAGCCCGGTATTCGTTAACGCCCCGCTGAGCGTGCCGCTGAGTCCCGTCTGCCCGTTCACCGTGCCGCTGTTGGTGAGGGTGGTGCCGGTCATGCCCAGCGTGGCGCCCTGCAGCGTACCGGCGTTCGTCAGCTGTCCGCCCGCCAGCGTGAAGCCGCCGCCGGAGAGCCATTTACCGTTCAGCTCGTTGATAAAGCGGTCGGCGGTGGTGTTAACCGCGTTGCTGCCCTGCATCAGGCCGCTGTTGCGCAGCTCAGTACCGCCTGCTGTCAGCGTTTTGCCCGCCACCGTGCCGCTGCTGGTCAGCGTCGTCGCGTTAAGCGCGGCATCGTCGGTGGCAACGATGTTCCCCGTGTTGGTCAGGGCATTGCTCAGGCCCAAATCCAGGCTCTGCGCCTGAATATCGCCCCGGTTCGTCAGGTCGCTGCCCCGCAGGGTGAACCCGCCCTTCACCAGCAGCAGGCCGGCGTTATCGAGCGTGTCGAGGGATACGTTCAGAGGACTGCCGCTCACCAGCTGACCGGTGGCGCCGTTGCTCAGCGCGCGGGTGGTCAGCGCCAGCGTGTCGTTGCCCTGAAGGATCCCGGTGTTGTTCAGCTGCGCAGCCTTCACCGCGAGGGCTTTCCCGGCCAGCTGGCCGTCGTTGAACAGCTGCGCCGCCGTCAGCGTGAACAGATTCTGGCTGAGCAGGGCGCCCGTGTTATCCAGCCTGCCGGTCGCGGAAAGCGTCAGGGCATCCAGCGTCTGAACGCTGCCCTGGTTATTCAGGCTCCCGGCGTCAAGCGTCGCGCTGCGCCCCTGAAGGCTGCCCGCGTTGCTGAGGGTTTGTCCGCTGAGCGTCAGGGTCTCGCCGCCCGTCACCTGCCCCTGAGGCTGGTTCGTGAAGGTGTTCCCGGACCAGGCCAGCGTGCTGCTGCCCTGAAGCAGGCCGCTGTTCTGCAGGTCGCCCCGCAGGGTCAGCACTTTTGCCAGCAGCTGGCCCCGGTTATCGGTCCTGTCGGCCTGGACGTCCAGCGCCTGCTGGCTGAGCACCTTGCCGCTGTTGGTCAGCGTGCCGTTCACCGCCGCCGTCACGCCCGCTTCCCCCAGCGCGTTGCCGGTGTTCATCCACTCACCGGTCGCGAGGTTCAGGGTGTTGCCCTGCAGCAGCCCGGCGTTGTTCAGGGTGGTGTGGTGCAGGTCGAGCGCGCCGCCGGAGAGCAGCATGCCCGCCTGCTGGTTGCTGAGCTGTGTCCCGGTCGCAGTGAGGGAGTGTGTCCCCTGCAGCGTGCCGCCGTTGGTCACCGACGCGCTGTTGAACTGCGCGTCGGTGCCGGCCATCAGCCCGCTGTTCGTCAGGCTGGCGGTGGTCAGCGTCAGGCCGTTCCGGGCAATCACCCGCCCGTCGGCATCGTTGCTGGCCTGTCGGGTCAGGTTCAGCAGCAGCGCGGTGGCGCTGAGCTCGCCGCTGTTGGCCAGCGTCTCACCGCCGAGCGTCAGCGTTCCGCTGCTGCGCAGCGCGCCACGGTTAGTGAGGTCTGCCACGCCGAGCGTCAGCGCCGAGTCCCCCTCGACGGTGCCCTGGTTTTGCAGGCTGTCCGCCGTGATGTGCAGGTCGCTGGCCGCAATATTGCCCGCGTTAGCAAACGCAGTGCCGTTCAGGGTGAGCCGGTCGTCCGCCAGCAGGCGTCCGGTATCGGTGTTGGTCAGGCTGAGGTAGTCGCTGCTCAGGCTGACGCCGTTGATTTCACCCTGGTTTGTCAGCGTGTCGCCCCGGAGGCGCAATGTGCCGTCAGTGGTGATAAGCCCGCTGTTAGACAGCACCGGAACGTTCAGCGTTAAATCCTGCGTGCTGTAGACCGATCCGCCCGCGAGGTTTGTGAGTGACCCGGTCTTCAGGCCGAGCAGGGTGATCCCCTGCAGCAGCCCGCTGTTCTCCACCGAGGCAGCGTCCAGCGCCAGCGTACCGGCAACCAGCGTACCGCTGCTGGTGATGCGGTCAGGAGCCGTCAGGGTCATGCGATCCGCTTTTGCGACGCCGGACTGGAGGATGTTCTGTCCGCTGAGCGCGATGGCGCTGGCGGTAAGCTCTCCGCCGCTGGTCAGGTCGCCGGTTGCGTTAAAACTCAGCGCGTTACCGGTGGATTTCCCGGCGTGCGCAAGGGTGCCCGCCGTCACCGACAGAGCACCCTTCGCCGCCTGCGTGCCGTTCAGCGCGGCATTCTGCGCCTGCAGAGTGAGCGCCTGCCCACTCTGCAGATGCGCATCCCGGCCGGTGGTCAGGTCGCCGGTGCTGACGGTTAAGGTCCCCGCCGCGTCCGTCTGCCCGTTCAGGCTGACGCTGCGGGTCGCGGAAATCTGTACATTGCCCTGGCTGGTGGTGCGGGATGCCTGACCGCTGGTCAGGGTGCCGGTCTGCGCCGTCAGCGCCGTCGCGCCGGACAGGGTGCCATTCTGCTCAAGCGCGTCTGCCGTCACGCTCATCGCCCCGTCAGCCAGCAGGCTGCCGCTGTTACGCAGGGCCTGCTGCGCCGTGACGTTCGCATTGCCTTTCGCGCTCAGCGTGCCCCGCTGCTCCAGGGTATCAACGCTTAGCGCCAGGTTGCCGGCGCTCTGCAGGGTACCGCTGTTAGTGACCGTCTGCCCCTTCAGGGTGACGTCGTTACCCTGCACCGTGCCGCCGTTTGTCAGCTCTCCCGCGTTCACGTTAAGGTGGCCTTTCGCTGCCAGCTGGCCGCTGCTGGAGACCCTGTCGCCGGAGAGGGCAATGTCGCGCCCCGCATTCACCTGCCCCTGATTACTGACGGCGCTGCCCGTCAGGCGGACATCGCCCGTGGCATCGGCCCGGCTCTGGCCGTCCATCACCAGCTGTCCGCCGCTCAGGGCCAGATTCTCTCCTGCCGAGACCGCACTGGCCGTGGATGACAGCGTGCCGCCGCTGCTGAGGGTCGCGCGGGTATCGCTACCGCTGCGGGTATTCGTCAGCGTGATATCTTTCCCGGCCGCCACGCTGAGCGCGCCTTTGCTGGTGACGCTGCCGCCGCGCTGCGTCAGGCTGCCGTCGGTGGACAGCGTGGTGTCGGCCTGACCCGTCAGCGTCGCATCCGCAAGCGCCATTCCCTGTTTGCTCGTGACGGTTAGCGCCCCGCCCTGAGCCGACACGCCGCCGCCGTTGACGGTCAGGGTAGCTTTACTGTCCAGCGTCGCCGCGCCGCGGGAGACCAGGGAGGTATTGCTGAGCGTCATCCCCTGCCCGCTGCTCACCGCAAGCGCGCCCGCGCTGTTTGTCCCGCCGCCCGTCGTCTGCACTTTCCCCGCAGCGGAAAGGCGCATATCGCCCTGGCTGGCGAGCGTGCTGTTATTGAGTTCCACATCCTGCGAGCTGGCCACATTCAGCGCGCCACCGGCCTGATGGCTGCCGTTGAGGGCCACTCCCGCGCCGTTCGCGGTAATCGATCCGCTGGCCAGGCTGTTCGTGACCGTCAGTTTCCCGCCCGCGTCCAGCTGAATGTCGCCCTGGCGCGCGGTGAGGTTGCCGAGGTTCACCCCCACGCCCGTCTCGCTGGAGACCAGGCGGATACGGTTGGCATACATCCCGCCGAGCGCGCCGGTATCCACGGCCACCACGGGCGCGGCACCCTCACCGGCAATCGGCCTGACGCTGCCGTCCGTGCCCACGCGGTTCGCCCCTGCCGTCACCTTCAGGTCGTTCGCATGTATCGCGGCGTTCACTTCCGTCGCGCGCGCAATAATCGACAGCGCGTCGCTCCTGCTGGCATCCAGCCCCTGGCCTTCAACCGTGATGGCGCCTTTCGTCACCTCCAGCGCCTGCAGGTTACCGCTGGCGTCGAACTGCGGTTTCCCCGTGGTCAGGGTGACGTTCGGGGTGTTGATAAATCCGCACCCGTTACAGGTAATGCCGTACGGGTTGGCCACCATGACGTTTGCTGCTTTACCGGCGACTTCCGTATAGCCCTGCAGCTGCGAGCGGCTGGCGCCCGTGACTTCGTTGATAATGCCTTTCGCTTCCCGCCCGGCCTGCAGGTTGGGGTTGTTCTGGATAAGCCCGCCCAGCTGGGTCCGGGTTAAACGGTCCGTGCCGTTATTGAGGATAAGCCCCTCTTTGCCGACGTTATACTCACCGAACTGGTTATGCGAGATACCCGCCCCGTTGGGCGTGGCGATGTTGACGACCGGCACCCCGTTCCCCGCCCGATCGACCGTGGTCTGCCCGGTCGGCGTAAGCGCCGCCGCGACGGCAGGTGCCATCGGCTGCCAGACCATTAAGCCGCAGACAATCCAGCTGATCAGACGCTGCGAGAAACGAACGGGTGGGTGACGGGTATCCATAGTCGTAGAGTCTCTTAAAGCATGAAGGCAATGCGCCAGTTAACGCTCACATGATCCGGGCCGAGCCAGTCGGGGTAGTGCAGGGGCGTACCGACCGAAATCTGGCTGCTGTACCCGCGCCCTGCGCTGTTCAGTCCCACCGAAGCGCCCCACAACGTGCCGGAGGCAAAGCGGTCCTGACGGTCTTTTTCCAGCCAGCCGCCGTCAACGGCGATCGTTGCGCTCACCGCGCCAATCACCGGAAGGGTGAACAGGGAATATCCCAGCTCGTTGCGCCAGTAGCCGCCGTTGTCCCCGGACAGGTACTGCTCTTTAAAACCGCGCACGGAGCTTTCGCCGCCGAGCGTCAGGCGCTCGGAGCCGTACAGCCGGTCGGGCGACCACTGGCCGTAGGCGCTGGTCAGCCACCAGGCGTTACGGGCGACTGGACGCTGGAAGCTGGCGTTCAGGCTCCATTTACGGAATTCCGCGCGCGGCATATCCCCGGACTTATCTTCGTCGGTTTCGGCATTGAACCACGGCATGCCGTGGCTCCAGGTCGGGTTGAAGGTCGCCACGCCGCCCAGCATTTTTTGCGTGTGCGTAATGCCCAGAATCAGGCTGGAGAGGTTGCGCGTGCTGCTCTGAAGCGGCGCGTCGTTGAGCCAGTTGCGGCTGGATCGCTGAACCACGCCTGCCGCAATGCCGGTTTTCACCTCCCCGTTGCGGAAGACCACCCAGGACGCGTTAAGGCGGTGGGTTTTGGTATCGCCCGTGGAGAGCCAGTTGAATCCCTGGTTACTGATGGTGGTCCGGTAGTTACTCCAGGCGTAGCTGTAGTCCAGTAATCCGTAGCCAAACGGCACGCTGACGCCCGCCTGGAAATTCTGCGCATCGTACGCGCTGGCAAAATCACTGCTGCGCCCGCCGCTGACAAACCATTTATCCGCCAGCCCCAGCATATTATTCGCGGTGAGCACGCCGCTCAGCTGATCTTCGCCGGTACTCTTCTGCCCGCTATTATCCAGGCTTACCGATGCACTTAAGGGAAATTCCGGCTTTGCCGTAAGATTAACAATGGAATATCCGGCCTGCGTTCCCGGAAGAATTTCAATCTGAACCGGGTCAGTACGCAAACGGTTAATTTGCTCCATGCCCTGTTCGATGTCGCGTAAATTAAGGATGCCGCCCACCCGTCCCGGAAACGCCATTTTCAGCATGCGCGGCGTTTCGCCTTCCAGACGGATCGCTTCCAGTCTGCCTTCCAGCACAACAATATTCAGCTGGCCGCCGGAGAGATCCTGCTCGGTAAGAAAAGCGCGGCTGGTGATATATCCCCGGCTGATATACCAGTCAGAAATATGCGCGAGAAGTTCCGTTATTTTCGCCATATCCAGACAGCGGCCCTGCCACGGCGCGACAAGGGTCTGCCGGGTTTTCGGGGAGATTAAGGTCGCACCGGAAAGGGTAATGGTATGAATGGTGAAACAGGGTCCGGAGCCGGTAACCGGCAGCGGTCTGGCGGGCGCGGGGCGAGGAATACTCCGCTCCAGCTCCTCACGCTGTTGCTGGTTCTTTAATAACAGTTCCTCCTGCTGCTGACGCACTGTGTCCCGGTCAGCAGGAGTAAGGGGGGCTGCATGGCTCAGAGAGCAAAAAAATAACGAGCAAAAAAAGACGGCTTTGCTGTAATAGCGCATATTAAAGGATAATATTTTTTGTTTTCCTCAGTATGCCAGCTCTGGCGCAATAGGGAATAGTCTCAAAAAAAGGCTACTATAATTGGTAGTAATATTTGCGTTAAGTTTAAAAAAACCGTTATGACGAAGAGCGTCATATCGGAATTTTTTATTATTGTCTGATTGTTTCTTCTTTCAAAAAATTTTAATCATCCCTTCCAATAGTTAGATATAAACATCAGCTAGCAGCGCAGATTAAATTATCCGTTGCATTCATCGTGCTGAAAATTCTGATGACACCTGATAACTCAGTGCTGAATATGAAGGCATGCGTGATAACTTCGTTGAAGCGATCAAACAACAGCATGACGATACCTGGATGGAAAAGGATAGGCTGGTTAAAAAATAGACAGAGGAGGATCACATCAAAAAATTCTGGAGCGGGCGAAGGGAATCGAACCCTCGTATAGAGCTTGGGAAGCTCTCGTTCTACCATTGAACTACGCCCGCTTTGAGGTGCGTAAGGCATTATAGACCTTACGCACCTTCATACAAGCCTCTTCACAACTAACCGGCGATTAAATAATCACTTAGCACTTCGGTTTGCTGCCGGGCGCAGGAAGATAACGCTGCGGATCGATGGCCGTCGCCTTGTAGCGAATCTGGAAATGCAGCTTCACTGAATCCGTACCGGTACTGCCCATGGTGGCAATCTTCTGCCCGGCTTTGACGTTCTGCCCGTTGTTGACCAGCATCGTGTCGTTGTGCGCATAGGCCGTGATGTAGTCTTCGCCATGCTTAATCATGATCAGGTTACCGTAGCCGCGCAGCTGGTTACCCACGTAAACCACCTTCCCGGCTCCGGAGGCATAAACCGGCGTACCGCGCGCAGCGGCGATATCAATACCCTTGTTGCCACCTTCAGAGAGTGAGTAAGGGGCGACCACTTTACCGCTGGCAGGCCAAATCCAGCAGCGCTGTCCAACCGGCGGCCATGACGATTGTGGCACCTGATAGGACGGCGTCACTTTGGCGGTTTTGCCTTTCGAAGAGGATTTTTTACCGGAGGACGATCCGCCGCTAACCTTCAGCTGCTGCCCCACCTCGATGGTGTAGGGCGGAGAGAGGTTATTCAGACGCGCCAGATCCTTCACGCTGGTTCCCGTTGCGCGCGAAATCCGGTACAGGGTGTCCCCGCGTTTGACGGTGTAGACCGAACCGGAATAGCTTCCCGTATCCGAAGATTTGCTCCCTGAACAGCCCACCAGTAATAGCGTCAGCGTCAGGCAAAAAATAGCGGTAAGGGGTTTTCTCGTCAGGCTTCCTGCAAACAAAACAGATCCTCGGTCAGCGTGAATGGCGCACTATGATAACAGCCAAAACGAACAGGGGTCATGCCCTTTTCCGCTCTACGAGCCAAACCGTTCGTATAAGAATGCAGTATAATGCTTCGGCTGATGGTGCTGAACCACTCGGCAATTTGGCACTGGAGCATCAATGAGTATTCAAGAACACGTTATTTTGGTAAACGACCAGGGAATGGTGATTGGCACTCAGGAAAAATATGCCGCGCACACGTTACATACCCCGCTGCATCTGGCGTTCTCTTCCTGGCTTTTTAACGCAAAAGGCGAATGTCTGATCACCCGACGCGCCTTAAGCAAAAAAGCCTGGCCCGGCGTCTGGACCAACTCCGTGTGCGGCCACCCGCAGTCGGGTGAAGAGACAGTCCAGGCGATAATCCGCCGCTGCCGCTTTGAAGTGGGCGCAGAACTGACCGATATCACCGCCGTCGCCCCTGAATTTCGCTATCGGGAAACCGACCCGTCCGGGATCGTGGAAAACGAAATTTGCCCTGTATTCGCGGCACGCATTACCAATGACGTGACAATAAACGAAGATGAAGTGATGGACTATCAGTGGGTTGAGCTTGATGCGCTATTCCGTGCGCTGGACGCGACGCCCTGGGCCTTCAGCCCGTGGATGGTCATGGAAGCGACGACCGCCCGCGAAAAACTCATAGCCTTCGCGGCGCAATAAAAAAGCCCCTTTCGGGGCTTTTTTTACATCTTAACGCCTTATTTCACCGGGCGCATCGCCGGGAACAGGATCACGTCGCGGATGGTGTGGCTGTTGGTAAACAGCATCACCATACGGTCGATACCAATTCCCAGACCCGCCGTTGGTGGCAGACCGTGCTCCAGCGCGGTCACGTAGTCTTCGTCGAAGAACATCGCTTCGTCGTCGCCTGCCGCCTTCGCGTCAACCTGATCCTGGAAGCGCTGAGCCTGGTCTTCCGCATCGTTCAGCTCGCTAAAGCCGTTGCCGATTTCACGGCCGCCGATGAAGAATTCGAAGCGGTCAGTGATCTCCGGGTTCTCGTCATTACGACGCGCCAGCGGAGAGACTTCCGCCGGGTATTCGGTGATGAAGGTCGGCTGAATCAGGTGCGCTTCGGCCACTTCTTCGAAGATCTCGGTCACGATACGGCCCAGACCCCAGCTCTTCTCAACCTTGATACCGATGCTTTCGGCGATCGCTTTCGCAGAATCGAAGTTATCCAGATCGGCCATATTGGTTTCCGGACGGTACTTCTTGATCGCTTCGCGCATGGTCAGTTTTTCGAACGGCTTGCCGAAGTCGAAGACTTCTTCACCGTAAGGAACCTGCGTGGTGCCCAGAATATCCTGCGCCAGCGTACGGAACAGGGATTCGGTCAGCTCGATCAGATCTTTGTAATCCGCGTACGCCATATAGAGTTCCATCATGGTGAACTCTGGGTTATGACGAACGGAGATCCCTTCGTTACGGAAGTTACGGTTGATCTCGAACACGCGGTCAAAACCACCAACCACCAGACGCTTCAGGTACAGTTCCGGCGCGATACGCAGGTACATGTCCAGGTCCAGGGCGTTGTGATGGGTGATGAACGGACGCGCAGACGCGCCGCCCGGGATCACCTGCATCATTGGTGTTTCCACTTCCATAAAGTCGCGGTTCACCATGAACTGGCGGATACCGGCCATGATCTGGGAGCGAATTTTGAAGGTCTTGCGGGATTCATCGTTAGAGATGAGATCCAGGTAGCGCTGACGGTAGCGCGCTTCCTGATCCTGCAGGCCGTGGAATTTGTCCGGCAGCGGGCGCAGGGCTTTGGTCAGCAGACGCAGCTCGGTGCAGTGGATAGACAGTTCACCGGTTTTGGTTTTGAACAGTTTACCTTTTGCGCCCAGGATATCGCCCAGGTCCCACTTCTTGAACTGCTCGTTGTAGATGCCTTCCGGCAGATCGTCACGGGACACGTACAGCTGAATGCGGCCGCCAACGTCCTGCAGGGTCACGAAAGAGGCTTTACCCATGATACGACGGGTCATCATGCGGCCCGCAACGGCCACTTCAACGTTCAGCGCTTCCAGCTCTTCGTTCTCTTTCGCGTCGAAGTCAGCGTGCAGTTGGTCTGAGGTGTGGTCACGACGAAAATCGTTCGGGAACGGCACGCCCTGCTCGCGCAGCGCTGCCAGCTTCTCGCGGCGGGTTTTCAGTTCGTTGTTAAGATCGACTACCGCGTCAGCGCCCTGTGCTTGTTGTTCAGACATGTTGGTTCCTCATAACCCTGCTTTCAAACTTGCTTCGATAAATTGGTCCAGGCTGCCGTCCAGCACCGCCTGCGTGTTGCGGGTTTCAACCCCGGTACGCAGGTCTTTGATGCGGGAGTCATCAAGGACGTAAGAACGGATCTGGCTGCCCCAGCCGATGTCAGACTTGTTGTCTTCCATCGCCTGTTTCTCAGCATTTTTCTTCTGCATCTCCAGCTCATAAAGCTTCGCTTTCATCTGCTTCATGGCCTGGTCTTTGTTCTTATGCTGGGAACGGTCGTTCTGGCATTGCGTGACCAGCCCGGTTGGAATGTGGGTAATACGCACCGCAGATTCCGTACGGTTAACGTGCTGACCGCCCGCACCGGATGCGCGGTAAACGTCGATACGCAGGTCCGCCGGGTTAATTTCGATATCGATATCTTCATCAACTTCCGGGTAAACAAACGCGGAGCTGAAGGAGGTATGGCGACGGCCGCCGGAGTCGAACGGGCTCTTACGCACCAGGCGGTGAACGCCGGTTTCAGTGCGCAGCCAGCCGTAGGCGTAATCACCGATGATCTTGATGGTCACGGATTTAATACCGGCCACTTCACCTTCTGACTCTTCGATAATTTCGGTTTTGAAGCCGCGCGCTTCGGCCCAGCGCAGATACATACGCATCAGCATGCTGGCCCAGTCCTGCGCTTCGGTACCGCCGGAACCTGCCTGAATATCGAGATAGCAGTCAGCGCTGTCGTATTCGCCGGAGAACATGCGACGGAATTCAAGCTGCGCCAGCTTCTCTTCCAGCACGTCGAGTTCTGCTACGGCTTCGTTAAAGGTCTCTTCGTCGTCGGCTTCGACGGCCAGCTCCAGCAAACCGGAAACATCTTCCAGCCCCTGGGCCATTTGATCCAGCGTATCTACGATAGCTTCGAGAGAGGAACGCTCTTTACCCAGCGCCTGTGCGCGTTCAGGTTCGTTCCAGACGTCCGGCTGTTCCAGCTCGGCGTTTACTTCTTCAAGACGCTCTTTCTTGGCATCGTAGTCAAAGATACCCCCTAAGAACGTCAGAGCGCTCCGTGAGGTCCTGAATACGGTTTTTTACCGGATTAATTTCAAACATGGTCTGTTTTCTTTTATGGACTTGTCAAAATGCGGTGATAAGAGCGGGATTGTACCGAATCCACGCCCTTTTTTATAGAGATTACTGCCGCTAAATTGGCCAGATATTGTCGATGATGATCTGAAGGGTGCGGTTACCGCGAAACTCGTTGATGTCCAGTTTGTACGCCAGCTCGACCTCGCGCACGCCGTTGTCCGGCCATACCGACGTGTCAACGTTAAAGGCAATGCCGTCCAGCAGCGGGCCGCCGCCGACCGGTTCAACCATCACCTTCAGATGACGCTCGCCGACGATGCGCTGCTGCAGCAGGCGGAAACGGCCGTCGAACAGCGGCTCCGGGAACATCTGCCCCCATGGACCGGCATCGCGGAGCATTTGCGCCACGTCCATCGTCATCTCAAGCGGTGAAAGCTCGCCATCGGACACCACTTCCCCCTGCAGCAGGGCCGGGTCAATCCAGTCGGTGACCAGCTCGCCGAACAGGCGCTGAAACTCGTCGAATTTCGCCTCTTCCAGCGACAGGCCTGCCGCCATCGCATGGCCGCCGAACTTGATCATTAGGCCCGGATACAGCGTATCGAGACGCTCCAGCGCGTCGCGCATGTGCAGACCCTGAATCGAGCGGCCAGAGCCTTTCAGCGTGCCGTCGCCCGCGGGGGCGAACGCAATCACCGGCCGGTGGAAGCGCTCTTTAATGCGCGACGCCAGAATGCCGACCACGCCCTGATGCCACTCGGGATGGTACATCGCCAGGCCGCCCGGCAGCGTGACGCCGCTGCGCTCCAGTTTTTCGCACAGGGTCAGCGCTTCGGCCTGCATTCCCTGCTCAATCTCTTTACGGGTCTGGTTCAGGGCGTCCAGCTCGTTGGCCAGCACGCGCGCCTCACCGAGGTTGTCGCACAGCAGCAGCGCGACGCCAACGGACATATCGTCCAGTCTTCCGGCCGCGTTCAGGCGCGGCCCGAGCGCAAAGCCCAAATCGCTTGCCGCCAGCTTGAGCGGGTCGCGGTTGGCAATTTCCAGCAGCGCCTTGATCCCCGGACGGCACTTGCCCGCCCGGATACGGCTCAAGCCCTGCCAGGTCAAAATACGGTTATTGGTATCGAGCGGCACCACGTCAGCGACGGTACCCAGCGCCACCAGATCGAGATATTCGGCCAGGTTTGGTACGGCAATACCGCGGGATTCGAACCAGCCCTTGTCGCGTAACAGGGTACGCAGCGCCAGCATCAGATAAAACGCCACGCCTACGCCCGCGAGGGATTTCGACGGAAAATCACAGTCGCGCAGGTTGGGGTTAATAATCGCGTCGGCGGCAGGCAGCGTTTCACCGGGGAGATGGTGATCGGTAACCAGCACCGGGATCCCCAACGCGTGGGCATGATCGACCCCCGCATGGGAAGAGATCCCGTTATCGACGGTCATGATCATCTGCGCACCGCGGGCGTGGGCCTGATCGACCACTTCCGGGCTGAGTCCGTAGCCGTCTTCAAAACGGTTCGGCACCAGATACGTGACGTTATCGCAGCCCAGCGCGCGCAGGCTGAGCACGCTCAGCGCGGTGCTTGTTGCGCCGTCGGCGTCGAAATCCCCTACTACCACAATACGCGTGTTCTCACGCAGGGCGTTGTAGAGCATTTCAGTGGCTTTTTCGATGCCGTTCAGCTGCTGCCAGGGCAGCATCCCTTTTACGCTACGTTCAAGATCCTCAGCACGACGCACGCCGCGGCTGGCGTAGAGGCGCTTCAGCAGCGGCGGGAGATCGTCCGGCAAATCAATCGGTTCAACCGCCTCGCGGCGGCGCAATTTTATCGGGGCTTTCACGCGGATTATTTACCACTAACCTGTTTCTGGTGCGCGTCGAGGAACTCTTTCATCTCTTTTGGTCCCTGATAGCCCGGAACGACGTACCCGTTGCTCAGGACAATCGCTGGCGTACCGCTCACGCCAAACTGCACGCCCAGCGCGTAGTGGTTAGCGATATCAATGTCGCAGGAGGCCGGCTTAACGCCTTTGCCGTTCATCGCGTCGTCAAACGCTTTGTTGCGGTCTTTTGCACACCAGATGGCCTTCATGTCCTGCTCCGGCTGGCTCTGCACGCCCGCGCGCGGGAAGGCCAGGTAACGCACGGTAATACCCAGCGCGTTGTAGTCTTTCATCTCTTCATGCAGCTTGTGGCAGTAGCCGCAGGTGATATCGGTGAAGACGGTGATAACGTGTTTTTCCTGCGCCGCCTTATAGACGATCATCTCTTTTTCGAGCGCGTTCAGGTTTTTCATCAGCAGCTGGTTGGTCACGTTGACCGGCTGCGCGCCGCTCACGTCGTACATCGGCCCCTGAATAATGTGTTTACCGTCTTCGGTGACGTACAGCACGCCGCTGTTAGTCAGTACCGTTTTCATCCCGGCGACCGGTGCTGGCTGAATATCGCTGCCGGTGACGCCAAGCTTAGCGAGCGACTGTTTGATAGCGGCGTCGTCAGCATGGGCGAAACCGGTGAAGGAGGCTGCCAGCAGGGTGAACAGCGCGAAACTCTTTTTCATAGTTGATCCTGTTACAATTCGTCGGCACTCACGCACGAGGGTGGTGCTGTTGGTGTAGCTGCCGCAGGCGTTCCGTCGCGACATGGGTGTAAATTTGCGTCGTGGAAAGATCGCTATGTCCCAGCAGCATCTGCACCACGCGTAAATCCGCGCCGTGGTTGAGCAGATGCGTCGCGAAGGCATGACGCAATACGTGCGGCGAAAGCTTTTCACTGTCGATACCGGCCAGTGTGGCGTAATGCTTGATGCGATGCCAGAACGTTTGCCGCGTCATCTGCTGTGCGCGCTGGCTCGGAAACAGAACGTCGATAGACGCGCCGTTGAGCAGCCACGGGCGACCATGCTCCAGATACGTTTCCAGCCAGTAAACCGCCTCTTCGCCCAGCGGAACCAGCCTTTCCTTGTTTCCTTTACCGATGACGCGCACCACGCCCTGACGCAGGCTGATGTCGCTCATCGTCAGGCCAACCAGCTCCGAAACGCGCAGGCCGGTAGCATACAATAGCTCAAGCATCGCTTTATCGCGTAACTCCAGCGGCAGGTCAACAGCCGGTGACTGTAATAATCTCTCAACTTGTGCTTCGCTGAGATCTTTCGGCAGCCGCTGCGGAAGTTTCGGGGATGCCAGCAGCGCGCTGGGATCGTCTTCGCGGATCTTCTCACGGTAGAGATGCTGGAACAGCCGACGCATGGCGCTGAGCAAGCGCGCAGAGCTGGTGGCTTTGTAGCCCCCTTCTACACGTTCACCGAGCAGCGCCTGCAGGTCGTCGCTTTGCGCGCTCGCCAGCGAGAGCTGCCGACGGGCCAGCCACTCCACCAGCATGGTAAGATCGCGCCGGTAGGCGCTGAGCGTATTCTCGGCCAGATTTTTTTCCAGCCACAGCGCGTCGAGAAACTGTTCAACGAGTGCGAGATCCTTTTCCACATCAGCCCCTTTGATTCTGCAGTCAGGCCATTATGCCTGATTGTGACCGGTTTCTGGTACACTACGCGCAAAGTCAAAGCATGAATTGAGATAGTTACGCGATGAATATTGGTCTGTTCTATGGTTCCAGCACCTGCTACACCGAAATGGCGGCAGAGAAAATTCGCGACATCATTGGCCCGGAACTGGTGACGTTGCATAACCTGAAAGATGACGCGGTCGCGCTGATGGAACAGTACGATGTGCTGATTCTGGGCATCCCAACCTGGGATTTTGGTGAGATACAGGAAGACTGGGAAGTCATCTGGGATCAACTCGACTCAGTCAATCTCGACGGCAAGATTGTTGCCATGTACGGCATGGGAGATCAGCTGGGTTACGGGGAATGGTTCCTGGACGCGCTCGGCATGCTGCACGACAAGCTGGCGCCGAAAGGGGTGTCGTTCATCGGCTACTGGCCAACCGAAGGTTACGAGTTCACCAGTAAAAAACCGATTATTGCCGACGGCGAGCTGTTTGTTGGGCTCGCGCTGGACGAAACCAACCAGTACGATCTTAGCGATGAACGTTTGCAAACCTGGTGCGAGCAGATTCTGGGCGAAATGGCAGAAAAGTTTAGCTAACGCGTATTACCCCTGCGTCGTCTGTTGCAATAGCATCCGGCGCAGGTCTCGCCATTCGGCAGCATCCATACTGTCAGCCGCCAGCCACAGATGCTGGCAACGCCCGCCGTCCACCTTGCGTAACCGTAACATCATGCCGCAGTTGAGCATCCAGGGCATACCGAGAATATCCCACTCTTTACCCTGCCAGCGCAGGCGGGAATCCATCAGTAATTTAATCTCTCCCTGACGGGCATTAATGCGACGCTGGCTGCGTACGCTGTCAAAAACGACAAACGAAAGTAGCAGCAGCCACAGCGGCGTATAGCTCAGCGGCCACGGCATCAGTAACACAAAGGCCGCAACCAGGCCGTGGAGCAATAAAGACATCCACTGCGAGCGCCACGAGACGCGAAGATCAGATTGCCACAGGACCACGTTCCCGATTCCGTGTTTGAATTAATTGCACCATCCGTTGCAACTCGGTGTCGGCGGGTTTGCCGTGGTTCATCAGCCAGTTGAATAAATCCGGATCGTCAGACTCAAGCAGGCGAACAAACAGACGCTTATCGTCGTCGCTTAAGGTGTCATACTCATATTCGAAGAAAGGCATGATGGAAATATCAAGTTCACGCATGCCGCGACGGCACGCCCAGTGAATACGGGCCTTGTTGTTAATATCCATGTTCAGTTTCCTGCATTACGTTTGGCACAGTCGGTACCCCATTCGGTGTTCTTTATTTCTCTACGGGGACACCAGCTAGTGTAACGTGTTTTTGACCGTTTCATTACTGGAATATTGCGATCAACGAGCAGGCTTCCAGAATAATCCCTACAAAGACAGCGGATTACACTATTTTGCGTGGCGCTACGCAGAACCGATTTATGGCACAAATGGCCTGTTGAAAGCGCTTGCATTGCCTGCAGGCTCTTTTACCATTAGGCATTATCAAAGCGTTAAGCAATTCAGGATATCGTTATGGCCTTTACACCATTTTCTCCTCGCCAGCCCGCCGCCTCTGCGCGTCTGCCGCTGACGCTTATTTCTCTTGATGACTGGGCGCTGGCAACGCTCACCGGTGCCGACGCCGAAAAATATCTGCAGGGCCAGGTGACCGCCGACGTCAGCCAGATGACCGAACACCAGCACCTGCTGGCCGCCCATTGCGACCCAAAAGGCAAAATGTGGAGCAACCTGCGTCTGTTCCGCCGTCAGGACGGCTTTGCCTTTATTGAGCGCCGCAGCCTGCGAGACGCCCAGCTCAAAGAGCTGAAAAAATACGCGGTCTTTTCCAAAGTCACCATTGCCGCAGACGACGAACATGTCCTGCTGGGTGTGGCCGGCTTCCAGGCGCGTGCGGCGCTGAAAAACCTGTTCAGCGAACTGCCGGATGCCGAAAAGCAGCTCGTCAGCGAAGGCGCCACCTCAATCCTGTGGTTTGAACACCCGGCGGAGCGTTTCCTGTTAGTCACGGATGCGGCAACTGCCGAACGCGTGACCGAAGCGCTGCGCGGCGAAGCGCAGCTCAACAACAGCCAGCAGTGGCTGGCGCTGAACATCGAAGCGGGTCTGCCGATCATTGACGCTGCAAACAGCGCGCAGTTTATTCCTCAGGCAACGAACTTACAGGCGCTGGGCGGCATCAGCTTTAAAAAAGGCTGCTACACCGGCCAGGAGATGGTCGCGCGTGCGAAATTCCGCGGGGCAAACAAACGCGCGCTGTGGACGCTGGCGGGACATGCCAGCCGCGTCCCTGAAGCGGGTGAAGATTTAGAGCTGAAGATGGGTGAAAACTGGCGCCGTACCGGCACCGTATTAGCCGCCGTACAGCTGGAGGATGGACGTCTTCTGGTACAGGCCGTTATGAATAACGACATGGAAGCGGACAGCGTGTTCCGCGTGCGTGACGATGTGAACACACTGAGCATCGAGCCGCTGCCGTATTCTCTGGAAGAGTGATGCTGTATCGCCCGGTGGCGCTGCGCTTACCGGGTCTACTTATCCCGTAGGTCGGGTAAGGCGAAGCCGCCACCCGACGAAAAACTACACCTGCCCCACGTACAAATAAATCGCCAAAAAGTGGCACACGCTGCCGCCCAGCACAAAGCCGTGCCAGATAGCATGGTTGTACGGAATGCGCTTGCAGACGTAGAAAATGACGCCGAGCGAATACACCACGCCGCCTAAGGCCAGAAGCGTTACGCCCCCTATCGACAGTTTGATTGCCAGCTGGTACACCACGATCAGCGACAGCCAGCCCATGGTCAGATAGGTGACCAGCGACAGCACCTTAAACCGGTGCGCGATGGTGAGCTTAAACAGGATCCCGAGCAGCGCCAGGCTCCAGATAACGATCATCAGCCCGCGCGACAGCGGTGAGTTGAGCCCCACCAGCAGAAACGGCGTGTAGGTACCTGCAATGAGAAGGTAGATAGCGCAGTGGTCAAATTTCTTGAGCCACATCTTGGCCCGCTGATGCGGGATCGCGTGATACAGCGTCGAGGCCAGAAACAGCAGGATCATGCTCCCGCCATAGAGGCTGTAGCTGGTAATAGCCATCGCGCTGGCATTGGCGTCTACCGCCTGCACCAGCAATAACACTAAACCGACAATCCCAAACACCAGGCCAATGCCGTGGCTGATGCTGTTGGCTATTTCCTCAGCCAGCGAATATCCCTGTGCGATTAATGGTCTGCTCACCATACAAAACTCCGGGAAAACAAAAGATGATTATTCATCGCATCACTATGCTAACTGAGAATGATTCCAGTGAACACCTGTTAGCTAAAATAATTTCACATCAGGATTTATACCTAAAAATCATAGGTATAAATGAATTTTTCACCTAACATTTGTTCACATTAAAATTTAACCATTAAGAATCAAGAGCATAAAAATGGATCCTGCCGTCTGGCCGCATGTTATGATGGATACATGAGGTCTGAATAAGAGTTATGCCACTGTGAGTATGTTCACCCACTCCGCCATTGCCAGTCTCAATAACCTGGAGATGATGGTCTACAACTATGTCATTAAAAACCGTGACAAAGTCATGTACATGACCATCCGCGAGCTGGCGGATGCGGCGGGTGTCTCGACGACCACTATCCTGCGCTTTTGCCGCAAGCTTAACTGCGAAGGCTACTCGGAGTTTCGCGTGCGCTTTAAGCTCTATCTCGAGCAGAATGAACCCCAGCAGGCGAACTTTGGCGCCAGCGAAATTATCAGCTTCTTTAAAAGCGTAAATAATGAAGAGTTCGACGCGTTATTAGATAATGCGGTCGATATTATTTTATCGTCGGAACGCATTATATTTGTCGGCGCAGGAACGTCAGGCTCGCTGGCAAAATATGGCGCACGTTTCTTTTCTAATATCGGAAAATTCAGTAACCATATTGATGACCCTTATTTCCCGGTCACCAATGACATGGCGAAAAATGCGCTGGCGATTGTGCTCTCCGTCTCGGGTGAGACCGAGGAGATCCTGCGCTTCGCCAGCCAGTTTAGCCTGCATCACTGCAAGGTGCTCTCCATTACCAGCCACGAGCACTCGCGTCTCGCAAAACTGGCGGACTTTAATCTCTCCTGGCACGTTCCCCAGACGCGTATTGCAGGCGTCTACGATATCACCACGCAAATTCCCGTCATCTATATTCTGGAATCTCTCGGCCGTAAGCTGGCGAAGAAACTTGCAGAATAAAACATCCTGTTTTTTTGATGTGACAAATCACATTATGCCCAATTTGTTATATCGTGACATTTAATTTCGCTTTGCTAGACTCGATGCCAATAAGCCATTTATTGAGAATAGCAGCGATGAAAAAATTGACCTTACCAAAAGATTTTTTATGGGGTGGCGCGGTTGCCGCTCACCAGGTTGAAGGCGGCTGGAACAAAGGCGGCAAAGGGCCAAGCATTTGCGACGTATTAACCGGCGGCGCACACGGCGTGCCGCGCGAAATCACGCAGGACGTGGTGCCGGGAAAATACTATCCCAACCATGAAGCGATTGATTTCCACGGCCATTACAAAGAAGACATCAAGCTGTTTGCCGAGATGGGCTTCAAGTGTTTCCGCACCTCGATTGCCTGGACGCGTATCTTCCCGAACGGTGACGAAACGCAGCCAAACGAAGAAGGGCTGAAGTTTTACGACGACATGTTCGATGAGCTGCTGAAATACAACATCGAACCGGTGATCACCCTCTCCCACTTCGAAATGCCGCTGCACCTGGTGAAGGAGTACGGCAGCTGGACCAACCGTAAAGTGGTCGATTTCTATGTACGCTTCGCGGAAGTGGTCTTCGAGCGCTACAAAAACAAGGTCAAATACTGGATGACCTTCAACGAAATCAACAACCAGCGTAACTGGCGCGCCCCGCTCTTCGGCTACTGCTGCTCGGGCGTGGTCTATACGGAACATGAAAATCCGGAAGAGACCATGTACCAGGTCCTGCATCATCAGTTTGTGGCCAGCGCCCTGGCGGTGAAGGCCGCGCGCCGCATCAACCCGGAGATGAAAGTCGGCTGCATGCTGGCGATGGTGGCGCTCTATCCGTTCTCCTGCAAACCGGAAGACGTGATGTTCGCCCAGGAATCGATGCGCGAGCGCTACGTCTTTACCGACGTCCAGCTGCGCGGCTACTACCCGTCCTACGTGCTGAACGAATGGGAGCGTCGTGGCTTCTCCATCAAAATGGAAGCGGGTGACGAGCAGATCCTGCGCGAAGGCACCTGCGACTACCTGGGCTTCAGCTACTACATGACCAACGCAGTGAAGGCGGAAGGCGGTACCGGCGATGCCATTTCCGGCTTCGAAGGCAGCGTGCCGAACCCGCACGTGAAGGCCTCCGACTGGGGCTGGCAGATTGACCCGGTGGGCCTGCGCTATTCTCTGTGCGAACTGTACGAGCGTTACCAGAAGCCGCTGTTTATCGTTGAAAACGGCTTCGGTGCCTACGACAAGGTGGAAGAAGACGGCAGCATCAACGATGACTATCGCATCGACTACCTGCGTGCCCACGTGGAGGAGATGATCAAAGCCGTCACCCACGATGGCGTCGATCTGATGGGCTATACGCCATGGGGCTGTATCGACTGCGTGTCGTTCACCACCGGCCAGTACAGCAAGCGCTACGGCTTTATCTACGTGAACAAGCACGACGACGGCACGGGCGACATGTCGCGTTCCCGCAAGAAGAGCTTCGAGTGGTATAAAGGCGTGATTGCCAGCAACGGCGAGGCGCTGTGATTTTTTGCCCGGAGGCGCTGCGCTTACCGGGCCTACACGAATAGGAGGCCGGGCCGCCACCCGGCTTATTTCCCGCCCGCTAACTCAATAAAACTCCCCGTCACGTACGACGCCTTTTCGCTCAGCAGCCAGACAATCGCCTGGGCGACCTCTTCCGGCTGGCCGCCGCGCTGCATCGGCAGTAACGCTTTCACGCGGTCCACTCGCCCCGGTTCTCCGCCCGAAGCATGAATATCGGTATAGATCAGGCCCGGACGGACGCAGTTGACTCGAATGCCCTGCGCCGCCACCTCCAGCGACAGCCCCGTTGTCAGCGAATCCACCGCCCCCTTGGACGCGGCGTAATCCACATATTCCCCCGGTGCGCCCAGGCGGGACGCCGCGGAAGAGACATTCACTATCGCCCCGCCCTTGCCGCCATGTTTGAAGGACATGCGTTTTACCGCTTCCCGGCAGCAGAGGAAGTAGCCCGTGACGTTGGTCGCCAGGACGCGGTTAATGCGCTCGGCGGAGAGATTCTCAATGGTGGATTGCTCAAACAGAATCCCCGCATTATTCACCAGCGCGGTCAGCGGCTCGCCTTCACGATCGAGGCTTTCAAACATCGCCAGCACCTGAGCTTCATCACTGATGTCTGCCCGAACGGCAAAGGCTTTACCGCCCGCCTCAACAATCTGGTTGATCACATCCGTTGCGGCCTTAATGTTGTGATGATAGTTCACCGCCACGGTGTAGCCTTCACGGGCCAGCTGCAGCGCAGTGGCTTTCCCAATGCCCCGGCTGGCGCCGGTCACAAGTGCAATGCCCATTTTCTTCTCCCAATAAAAAAGCCGGGTGGCGGCTTCGCCTTACCCGGCCTACGTTACTACATCAGCAATGTTACTGGTATTCGCTCATCGGTACGCAGGAGCAGAACAGGTTACGGTCCCCGTAGACATCATCAAGACGCTTCACGGTCGGCCAGTATTTGTTCGCCACGCCTGCCGGGAAGACGGCCAGCTCGCGGGAATAGCCGTGGTTCCACTCGGCCACCAGCTCGTGCTGGGTGTGCGGAGCGTTGACCAGCGGGTTATCTTCCAGCGTCCACTCGCCGTCCTGCACGCGGTCAATTTCCATGCGGATGGCCAGCATCGCGTCGATAAAGCGGTCCAGCTCGGCTTTACTTTCGGACTCCGTTGGCTCCACCATCAGCGTGCCCGCAACCGGGAACGACATGGTAGGCGCGTGGAAGCCGTAGTCGATCAGGCGTTTGGCAATGTCCAGCTCGCTAATGCCGGTCTGCTCTTTCAGCGGACGAATATCGAGGATGCACTCGTGCGCCACGCGACCGTCGCGGCCGGTATAGAGCACCGGGTAGGCAGACTTCAGGCGCGTCGCAATGTAGTTGGCGTTCAGAATGGCCACCTGGCTCGCCTGCTTCAGCCCTTCCGCACCCATCATGCGGATGTACATCCAGCTGATTGGCAGGATAGAGGCGCTACCGAACGGTGCCGCAGAGACCGCGCCCTGACGGGTCAGCATGCCTTCGATCTGCACAACGCTGTGGCCTGGGACAAACGGTGCCAGGTGCGCCTTCACGCCGATTGGGCCCATGCCCGGGCCGCCACCTCCGTGCGGGATGCAGAAGGTTTTGTGCAGGTTAAGGTGTGACACGTCCGCGCCGATAAAGCCCGGAGAGGTAATGCCCACCTGCGCGTTCATGTTCGCGCCGTCGAGGTATACCTGACCGCCGAATTGGTGCACCACTTCGCACACTTCACGGATGGTCTCTTCGTACACGCCGTGGGTGGACGGATAGGTCACCATGATGCAGGAGAGCTTGTCGCCCGCCTGTTCGGCTTTCGCGCGCAGGTCAGCCAGGTCGATGTTACCGTTCTTATCGCACGCGACCACCACGACTTCCATGCCCGCCATCTGGGCTGAAGCCGGGTTGGTGCCGTGGGCGGAGCTTGGGATCAGGCAGATATCGCGATGGCCTTCGTTGCGGCTTTCGTGATAGTGACGGATTGCCAGCAGGCCCGCATATTCACCCTGCGCGCCGGAGTTCGGCTGCATGCAGAGCGCGTCGTAACCGGTCAGCTTCACCAGCCAGTCGGAAAGCTGGTTAATCATCACGTGATAACCTTCCGCCTGCTCCGGCGGGCAGAACGGGTGCAGCTCGGAGAATTCAGGCCAGGTGATCGGGATCATCTCTGCTGCAGCATTCAGCTTCATGGTGCAGGATCCCAGCGGGATCATCGCCTGGTTCAGCGCCAGATCCTTGCGCTCCAGAGAGTGCATGTAACGCATCATCTCGGTCTCGCTGTGGTAGCGATTGAAGACCGGGTGCGTCAGGATGGCGTCGTTACGCAGCATGCTGTCCTGAATGGAGCGGCTGTCGAGCGCAACTTCTTTGTCGAGCGCGTCAATGTCCAGACCGTGCGCGTCACCCAGCAGCACGCTGAACAGGTTCAGGATATCGTCGCGGGTGGTGCTTTCATCCAGCGTAATGCCGACGGCGTTGTGGATGTCGCTGCGCAGGTTGATCTTTGCCGCGTCCGCGCGGGCCAGCACGGCCGCTTTGTCCGCCACGTCCACGCACAGGGTATCGAAGTAGTGGGCATGGCGCAGCTTAAGACCTTTTTGCTGCAGGCCGCAGGCCAGGATATCGGCCAGGCGATGAATGCGGCTGGCAATGCGTTTCAGACCAGCCGGGCCGTGGAACACGGCGTACAGGCTGGCGATGTTAGCCAGCAGCACCTGTGAGGTACAGATATTGGAGTTCGCTTTCTCGCGGCGGATATGCTGCTCGCGGGTCTGCATCGCCATGCGCAGCGCGGTATTACCGGCAGCGTCTTTGGAGACGCCGATAATACGGCCAGGCATGGAACGTTTGAATTCATCTTTCGCGCCGAAGAACGCCGCGTGCGGGCCGCCGTAGCCCATCGGTACGCCGAAGCGCTGCGCAGAGCCGAATACGATATCCGCGCCCTGTTTGCCCGGCGCCGTCAGCAGCACCAGCGCCATAAAATCGGCGGCAACGCTCACAACCACCTTGCGGGATTTCAGCTCGGCAATCAGCGCGCCGTAGTCGTGAACTTCACCGGTGGTGCCCACCTGCTGCAGCAGCACGCCGAAGACGTCCTGGTGATCCAGCACTTTGTCAGCGTCATCGACGATCACGTCAAAGCCGAAGGTTTCCGCACGTGTGCGCACCACGTCCAGCGTCTGCGGATGCACGTCCGCCGCCACGAAGAAGCGGTTGGCATTTTTCAGCTTGCTCACGCGCTTCGCCATCGCCATCGCTTCGGCGGCGGCGGTCGCTTCATCGAGCAGAGACGCGGAGGCGATATCCATACCGGTCAGATCCAGCGTTACCTGCTGGAAGTTCAGCAGCGCTTCCAGGCGACCCTGGGACACTTCTGGCTGATACGGCGTATAGGCGGTGTACCAGCCCGGGTTTTCCAGCATGTTGCGCAGGATCACCGGCGGCAACTGCACGTTGGTGTAGCCCATGCCAATGTAAGACTTATAGCGCTTGTTCAGGCCGGCGATAGCCTTCAGCTCCGCCAGCGCGGCGAACTCCGTGGTGGCTTCCCCCACCTGAGGCGGCGTGGCTAGCTGGATGTCTTTTGGCACAATCTGGCCGATCAGTGCGTTTAATGAATCCGCGCCAACCGTCTTCAGCATCTCCTGCTGTTGCTGAGCATCCGGCCCAATGTGACGTTCAATGAAGGCGCCACGGTTTTCAAGCTGGCTTAAAGTCTGTGTCATGAGCGATGGTTCCTGAAACGTGCAGTGAATCGTAGTTATCTGTAACGCTGTTGCCCGGTGGCGCTAACGCTTACCGGGCCTACGTTGATCTCCAGGCCGGATAAGCGCAGCGCCATCCGGCACAACGTTATTCGTCTTCCAGTAGTGCTTCGTATGCGGTCGCATCCAGCAGCGCGGCAACCTGGGATTCGTCGCTGGCTTTGATCTTGAAGATCCAGCCGCCTTCATAAGGCTCGCTGTTGACCAGCTCCGGGGAGTCGCTCAGCGCGTCGTTGACTGCAACAATCTCACCGCTTACCGGTGCGTAGATGTCTGATGCCGCTTTTACGGACTCCGCCACGGCGCAGTCGTCGCCCGCGCTCACGGTCGTGCCCACGTCAGGCAGGTCAACAAACACCATGTCGCCCAGCAGCTCCTGCGCGTGCTCGGTGATCCCGACGGTGTAAGTGCCGTCCGCCTCTTTACGCAGCCACTCGTGTTCTTTGCTGTATTTCAGTTCTGCTGGCACATTGCTCATTGAAGTTCTCCTGATAAAAATAGTTAGGCGACCGGCTTACCGGCGCGAACAAAAATCGGTTTGGTCACGTTGACCGGCATTTCGCGGTTGCGGATTTGCACCACCGCCGTTTCGCCAATGCCCGCCGGCACGCGTGCCAGTGCAATACTGTAGCCCAGCGTCGGTGAGAAGGTTCCGCTGGTGATCACGCCTTCGCGAGGATTGCCGTCAGCATCGGTAAAACGTACAGGCAGCTCGCCGCGCAGTACGCCTTTTTCCTTCATCACCAGGCCAACCAGCTGTTCAGTGCCCTTCTCGCGCTGCATCTCCAGCGCTTCACGGCCAATAAAGTCACGGTCAGCCGGTTCCCACGCGATGGTCCAGCCCATGTTGGCGGCCAGCGGAGAGACGCCTTCGTCCATCTCCTGACCGTAGAGGTTCATGCCCGCTTCCAGACGCAGCGTATCGCGCGCGCCCAGGCCCGCAGGCTTCACGCCCGCCTCCACCAGCGCACGCCAGAAATCAGCGGCCTTTTCGTTCGGCATCGCAATTTCGTAGCCCGCTTCACCGGTGTAGCCGGTGGTGGCGATAAACAGATCCCCCGCCTGCACGCCGAAGAACGGCTTCATGCCTTCGGTGGCTTTACGTTGCTCATCGTTGAACAGAGACGCGGCTTTCGCCTGCGCGTTAGGCCCCTGCACGGCGATCAGCGACAGGTCATCACGGACGGTGATGTCGATGGCATACGGTTCGGCGTGTTGGGTGATCCAGGAGAGGTCTTTTTCGCGGGTGGCGGAGTTTACAACGAGGCGGAAGAAATCTTCGGTGAAGTAGTAGACGATAAGGTCATCAATCACGCCGCCCGAGGCATTCAGCATGCCGGTATAGAGCGCTTTACCCGGCGTCTTCAGTTTGGCGACGTCGTTTGCCAGCAGATAACGCAAAAACTCCCGGGTGCGGCTACCGCGCAGATCGACAATCGTCATGTGGGACACGTCGAACATACCGGCATCGGTGCGCACCGCGTGGTGCTCATCAATCTGCGAGCCGTAGTGCAGCGGCATCATCCAGCCGTGGAAGTCCACCATGCGGGCGCCGCATAACACGTGTTGTTCGTACAAAGGAGTCTGTTGAGCCATCTTGTCCTCGTTGAAAAATTCACCGTGAAACCCGGTATCGGCCCCGCGTTCGGGCACCGACGCAAACGTTCTCTTTTACCTGAACTTACCACCGAAAACGGCGGTTAACCATAAGGCAAAACAGGTCATCACATTAGCTTATGACCAAAAAACGCTGAAAAGCCTACAGAGTTATCCACTGGAAAAATGCGATTAACCCCGCACAAAATTAACAATGATCTAACAGGATTTAGCACATGGTGATATTTCGTGCGGAAAAACGGGCCGAATTTCCGTAACGAGAAAAACACGACATTAGATTATCTAATGCGAAAAATGACGTGAAATTAGAATATTTCAAACGAGGGAATTTCCCCGGCGCAGAGGCCGGGAAAAGAAAGTGTGACAGGGGTCTACATTAACGCAGCCAGTCCGGGAGGTCGTTCAGACCCATCGCCTGACGGAGGAGTTGAGGTTTAACACCCGGAAGGGTGTCAGCAAGCTTAAGGCCGATGTCGCGCAGCAATTTCTTCGCCGGATTTGACCCGGCAAACAGCTCGCGGAAGCCCTGCATGCCCGCCAGCATCATTGCCGCGCTGTGCTTGCGGCTGCGCTCGTAGCGACGCAGGTAGAGATGCTGGCCGATATCTTTGCCTTCACGATGCAGGCGACGCAGCTCTTCTACCAGCTCCGCCGCGTCCATAAAGCCAAGGTTAACCCCCTGCCCGGCCAGCGGATGAATGGTATGCGCCGCATCCCCCACCAGCGCCAGACGGTGCGCCGCAAACTGGCGCGCGTAGCGGCCGGTTAACGGGAATACCTGACGCTCGCTTTCAAGCGTGCACAGGCCAAGGCGGTTATCAAAGGCCACGCACAGCGCCTGGTTAAAGGCCTCCGGCGTCGCCTCATGCATCTGCTGGGCTTTTTCCGGCACCAGGGACCAGACAATTGAGCACAGGTGCGGATCGGCAAGCGGCAGGAACGCCAGTATGCCATCGTTGTGGAAAATCTGGCGCGCCACGCCTCCGTGCGCCTCTTCGGTACGGATCGTCGCGACCAGAGCATGATGGCGGTAATCCCAGTACGTCAGCGGGATATCGGCTTTATTACGCAGCCAGGAGTTGGCACCGTCAGCACCGACCACCAGACGCGCGGTCAGCATGTCGCCACTCTGCAGGGTGATAAACGCCTCGTTTTCGCCCCACGCCACCTGCTGGATCTGCGCAGGCGCAATCAGCGTCACGTCGCTGCACTGCTGTGCTTTCTGCCAGAGCGCGTGGTGGATCACCGCGTTTTCAACGATGTGCCCCAGATGGCTATAGCCCATGCTTTCATCGTCAAAAGCAATATGACCAAAGCTGTCTTTATCCCACACTTCCATGCCGTGATAGCAGCTGGCGCGGTAAGCCACAATATCTGCCCAGACGCCAAGGTGCGTCAGCAGCTTTTCGCTGGCCGCATTGATCGCCGAGACGCGGAGTTCCGGCGGCGCATCCGGTGCAACGGGCTGAGGCTGCTTTTGCTCCAGCACCGCCACGCGCAGGCCGCTGCCCTGTAATCCGCAGGCCAATGCCAGTCCAACCATTCCGCCGCCAACGATGGCGACATCAACATTTTGCACGGTGATAACTCCTTAACGCGCGACCCAACCCAGGGTCCGCTGCGCCAGCACGTCACGTGCCGGAATGAATAATTCCATCGCCATCAGCCCAAGGTTGCGACCCGCAACCAGCGGTGCCCAGCGATTGGCAAAAAGATGAACCAGACCATCGGTCACACCGATGGTGGCCTCTTTATCCGCCTGTCGGCGCTTCTGGTAATGACTCAGCACCGAATAGGCCCCACAGTCTTTTTGCTCGCCCCACGCCTGCGCCAGAGATTCGGCCAGGCTCATGACATCGCGTAAGCCAAGGTTGAAACCTTGCCCCGCGATAGGGTGCAGCGTCTGCGCGGCGTTACCGACAAGCGCCAGACGATGGGAGACAGACTGAGACGCCGTGGTCAGCGAAAGCGGGTAGACCGTCCGCTTGCCGGCATGGGTAATACGCCCCAGCCGCCAGCCAAAGGCTTTCTGCAGCTCGGTACAAAAACGTTCGTCGGACCAGGCCTTAACCTCTTCCGCCTTATCCTGCGGGTGACACCAGACCAGGGAACAGCGCCCGTCCGACATCGGCAGCATCGCCAGCGGGCCATGCTGCGTAAAGCGCTCAAAGGCCCTGCCGTTGTGGTCAGCTGCGGTAGAGACGTTCGCAATGACCGCCACCTGGCCGTAAGGCTGCTGGCGCCACTCCACGCCGCACTGGGTACCGAGCGACGAGCGCGAACCGTCCGCAGCGACCAGAAGCTGGCCTTCAAGGACGGTACCGCTTTCCAGGGTCACGCTGACCGACGCGTCACTCCGACTCACGCTGGCCACGCGCGCGGGGCAATGCAGCGTGACGCCCGGCGCGTCCTGGAGCAGGCGGAACAGACGCAATCCGACGTCGTGCAGCTCAACAACCTGACCCAGGGCATCAATCCGGTAATCCTGCGCGTCCAGCGTGACAAAGCCTGCATGTCCGCGATCGCTGACGTGAACGGTCCCGATCGCCGTGGCGCGGTCGGCAATCGCCTGCCAGATCCCAATGCGGGAAAGCTGCTGGCAGGTGCCCTGCGCCAGCGCAATGGCGCGGGCATCAAAACCAGGGTGGTTTGACGCCTCTGGCGCAACGGCTTCCACCAGGTGCACCGGAAGCTGGCCCTGCGTCAAATGCGAAATGGCCAGCGCCAGCGTGGCCCCGGTCATGCCGCCGCCCACGATAATCACGCTCATGCGCGCGCCGCTGCCATCAGCGCCTCGATATCGTCAGCGTTTTTCACGACGCTGGCGGTCAGGTTTTCGTTACCGGTTTCGGTAATCACGATATCGTCTTCAATACGAATGCCAATCCCGCGGTATTCTTCTGGCACGTCGGCATCCGGCGCGATGTAGAGACCCGGCTCCACGGTTAACACCATGCCCGGCTCCAGCACGCGCGAACGGTCGGCGCCGTATGCGCCAACGTCATGCACGTCCAGCCCCAGCCAGTGGCTCAGGCCGTGCATGAAATACGGTCGGTGCGCATTTTCAGCAATCAGGGTGTCGACATCCCCTTTCAGGATCCCGAGCCTGACCAGACCGGTAATCATGATGCGCACCACTTCGCCGGTCACTTCCTGCATGGAAGTCCCCGGACGATACAGTTTGAGCGCTGTCTCAAGGGATTCGAGAACAATGTCGTAAATCGCGCGCTGTGCCGGCGAGAATTTACCGTTCACCGGGAAGGTACGGGTGATGTCCCCCGCATAGCCCTGATATTCGCAACCGGCGTCAATCAGCACCAGATCGCCGTCGCGCAGCGCACTTTCGTTTTCGGTGTAGTGCAGAATGCAGCCGTTTTCGCCGCCGCCGACAATGGTGTTGTAGGAGGGATAGCGCGCGCCGTGGCGGTTAAATTCGTGGTGAATTTCGCCTTCCAGCTGGTATTCGAACATCCCGGGACGGCATTTCTCCATGGCGCGGGTGTGTGCCAGCGCGCTGATTTCGCCCGCGCGGCGCATCACATTTAGCTCTTCCTCAGACTTGAACAGGCGCATCTCATGCACCACCGGACGCCAGTCCGTCAGCGTGGCCGGTGCGGACAGGTTCTGGCGCGAGCCTTTGCGCAGCTTATCCAGCGCGGTGAAGACAATCTCATCGGCGTAGGCATATTCGCCCTGCGCGTGATAGAGCACGTCGAGGCCGTTAAGCAGCTGGTAGAGCTGCTGGTTGATTTCGCTAAACGCCAGCGCACGGTCAACGCCCAGCTTCGCCGGCGCGGCCTCCTGGCCCAGGCGGCGGCCAAACCAGATTTCGGCCGTCAGGTCGCGCACGCGGTTGAAAATCACGCTGTGGTTGTGGGTGTCATTGCTTTTAATCAGCACCAGTACCGCTTCCGGCTCGTTAAAGCCGGTGAAGTACCAGAAATCGCTGCTCTGGCGATAGGGATATTCGCTGTCGGCGCTGCGCGTCACTTCGGGCGCGGCAAAAATTAGCGCGGCGCTGCCCGGCTGCATTTTCGCCAGCAGCGACTGACGGCGGCGCGAATACTCTTGACTCGAGATAACCATGACACCCTCCTGTGCGTTATTTTTCTTAATGTAAGGTTGGCTTACGAACTTCCGGTGCGGTCGGCTGTGAGCGCGTAAAGTTGTCGTGGCACAGCAGTGCCGCCACGCGCACGTACTCGATGATCTCTTCGAGAGACATTTCCAGCTCTTCCTGGTCTTCGTCTTCATCGTAGCCAAGCTGGGCAATGTTGCGCAGGTCGTCGATCGCTTCACCCGCTTCGCCGGTCACTTTATCCAGTTTAGGCTGCGTGACGCCCAGCCCCAGCAGATAGTGGTTTACCCAGCCGGCCAGCGCATCGGCGCGATCGAACACGCTGACGTCGTCGCCGTCAGGCAGATAAAGCTGAAAAAGGAAGCCATCGTCTTCCAGCGAATCGCTGATGGCGGCGTGCATTTTACGCAGCGCTTCCGCCAGCTCGTGACCAAACGCCAGCCCTTCATTCGTGAGGTCGTGGATCAGCGGCTGCCAGGAGCTGTCGCTGTTTCCGCCGCACAGCATGCCACTGATCAGACCGTGCATTTCGGCAGGGGTTAAACCGACTCCCTGCTGGTTCAGTAACTGGTTTAAATCCTTGTAACCAGGCATTTCGTTCTGTATAGACATGCGCATTCGTCATCATTGGGGGGAAGTTTCATGATATGCTACCACTTTGGACCCTGGTGATACCAGAAAAGGGCTTGTATCTTCACATCAGGGTAGCTATAGTGTCGCCCCTTCGCAGCCCCCGGGGCAGTAAGCGAAGGCAGCGCAGTCAATCAGCAGGAAGGTGGCATGTCTGCACAACCCGTCGATCTCCAGATTTTTGGCCGTTCACTGCGAGTGAATTGTCCGCCTGAACAAAGGGATGCTTTGAATCAGGCTGCGGACGATTTGAATCAGCGGTTGCAAGATCTAAAAGAACGCACTAGAGTCACAAATACTGAGCAGCTGGTTTTCATCGCCGCGTTGAACATCAGCTATGAACTGACTCAGGAAAAAGCGAAGACCCGCGACTACGCGGCAAGCATGGAGCAGCGCATAAAAATGCTCCAGCAGACCATAGAACAAGCATTGCTTGATCAAGGTCGCAATCCCGAAAGACCGGGACCCAAGTTTGAATAACACTTCTCAGTTGACTATGGTAGAGTAACTGTGAAGACAAAATTTCTCTGAGATGTTCGCAAGCGGGCCAGTCCCCTGAGCCGATATTTCATACCACAAGAATGTGGCGCTCCATGGTTGGTGAGCATGCTCGGTCCGTCCGAGAAGCCTTAAAACTATGACGACACATTCACCTTGAACCAAGGGTTCAAGGGTTACAGCCTGCGGCGGCATCTCGGAGATTCCCTCTTTCTTCTTCTACCGACTACCATGACTCAATTCCCTGAAGTTTCGGCTTCACGCCAGGACATCCGTCAGCTCATTCGCCAGCGCCGTCGTGCGTTAACTCCAGAACAGCAAGCGCATTTTGCCCAGCAGGCCGCCGCCCGTATGATGGCGTATCCCCCTGTCGTGATGGCGCGCACGGTTGCCCTGTTTCTGTCGTTTGACGGCGAACTGGACACCCAACCGCTGATAGAGCAGCTCTGGCGCGCCGGGAAGAAGGTATACCTGCCGGTGCTGCACCCGTTCAGCGAAGGCAATCTGCTTTTTTTGCACTATCACCCGCAGAGCGAGCTGGTGGTGAATCGTCTGAAAATCACCGAGCCGAAACTTGACGTGCGCGACGTGCTGCCGCTGTCACAGCTGGATGTGCTGATTACGCCGCTGGTGGCGTTTGATGAGCAGGGACAGCGCCTGGGAATGGGCGGTGGTTTTTACGACAGAACGCTACAAAACTGGCAGCAGTATGGTTTGCAGCCGGTAGGCTACGCGCATGATTGCCAGGGCGTGGAGGCGTTGCCGGTGGAGAAATGGGATGTGCCGTTACCGGCGGTGGTGACGCCCAGCAAAATCTGGGTCTGGTAGGATAAAGCCGGGTGGCGGCTGCGCCTTACCCGGCCTACATAAATCCTCAAACATTGTAGGTCGGGTAAGCGTCAGCGCCCCCCGACACCACAGACCGCACCATCAGTAAAGCAGACGCGCGCGAATCGTCCCTGGAATGGCCTTCATGCTCAGCAGCGCTTTCTCGGCCACATCGTCATCCGCTTCGATATCAATGACCACATAGCCCATCTGCGAGTTGGTCTGCAGATACTGCGCGGCAATGTTGACGTCCTGCTCGGCAAAGATCTGGTTGATCGCGGTGAGCACGCCTGGACGGTTTTCGTGGATGTGCAGCAGACGACGACCGCCGTGCAGCGGCAGAGACACTTCCGGGAAGTTCACCGCAGAGAGCGTAGAACCGTTGTCGGAGTATTTGCTCAGCTTACCTGCCACTTCCAGACCGATATTCTCCTGCGCTTCCTGCGTAGACCCGCCGATGTGCGGCGTCAGGATCACGTTGTCGAACTCGCACAGCGGAGAGGTGAACGGATCGCTGTTGGTGGCGGGCTCCGTTGGGAAAACGTCGATGGCCGCCCCTGCCAGATGCTTACGCTTCAGCGCATCGCACAGCGCAGGGATATCGACCACCGTGCCGCGCGCGGCGTTAATCAGCAGTGAGCCCGGCTTCATCAGCGCCAGCTCTTCTGCGCCCATCATGTTTTTGGTGGACGCATTTTCCGGCACGTGCAGACTTACCACGTCACTCATGTTCAGCAGGTCAGACAGGTGTTGAACCTGGGTGGCATTGCCCAGCGGCAGCTTGCTTTCGATATCGTAAAAATAGACATGCATACCGAGAGATTCCGCCAGAATCCCCAGTTGGGTACCGATGTGGCCATAGCCGATGATACCCAGTTTTTTCCCACGGGCTTCGTAGGAGCCTGCAGCCAGTTTGTTCCAGACGCCGCGGTGTGCTTTGGCGTTAGCCTCCGGAATGCCGCGCAGGAGCAGCAGCAGTTCGCCAATCACCAGCTCCGCCACGGAACGGGTGTTGGAGAACGGGGCGTTAAAGACAGGAATACCGCGTTTCGCAGCAGCATTCAGGTCAACCTGGTTGGTACCGATGCAGAAGCAGCCGATAGCCACCAGCTTTTCCGCCGCGGCAATCACATCTTCAGTCAGGTGAGTACGGGATCGCAGGCCAATGAAGTGGGCATCACGGATGGACGCTTTCAGCTCTTCGGTATCGAGCGCGCCTTTGTGAAATTCGATGTTGGTGTAACCTGCCGCACGAAGGCTATCGATTGCTTTTTGATGCACGCCCTCGACCAGCAGGAATTTAATCTTGTCTTTCTCCAGTGATACCTTTGCCATTTACCCGACCCTGTTTTTGTCTGAACTGATGTTGTGCTGGATATAAATCCGCTGTAGCCAACATATCAAAAAAAACTATTGCAGCAATATGAACGTTTGCGTCAGTACGCTGAAGGAAAGTCATACAGCGCAAAATGGCAGAGGAAAATGCTATGGAAATTTACAAACGCGGAAGGATCGGCAAAAGAGACATAAAAACGTGACACAAGTCACCAAATTTAGCGTTTCAAAAATTTTTTAGCGGGGGGAGGACTCCCCCCGTCAGATCATTTTACGATGGTTTTCACGCCGTCAGCGGTGCCGATCAGCGCCACATCCGCGCCACGGTTGGCGAATAGCCCTACGGTCACTACGCCTGGAATGCCGTTGATGGCGTTTTCCAGCGCAATCGCGTCAAGAATTTCCAGACCGTGAACGTCGAGGATCACGTTGCCGTTGTCGGTCACTACGCCCTGACGATATTCCGGACGACCGCCCAGCTTGACCAGCTGACGGGCAACCGCGCTGCGGGCCATCGGGATCACTTCAACCGGCAGCGGGAAATTCCCCAGAATGTCCACCTGCTTGGAGGCGTCGGCGATGCAGATAAACTTGTCCGCAACGGAGGCGATGATTTTTTCGCGCGTCAGCGCCGCGCCGCCGCCTTTGATCATCTGCATGTGGCCGTTGATTTCATCCGCGCCATCAACGTAAATCCCCAGACGATCCACTTCGTTAAGATCGAAAACGGTAATGCCGAGGCTTTTCAGCTTTTCCGTGGAAGCATCAGAGCTGGAAACCGCGCCCTCGATCTGCCCCTTCATCGTGCCCAGCGCATCGATAAAGTGTGCCGCGGTTGATCCCGTACCGACACCGACAATGGTACCCGGCTGTACGTACTGGAGAGCGGCCCATCCTACTGCTTTTTTCAGTTCATCCTGCGTCATGATCGTTTTGCCTGTGGTGTGAAAACTCAGGGCGCATTATAGAACACGTCGAATGGAATTCGTCTGCCACAAAGGGAAAATTGTGTCATAGTGCAGAATAAGCAAAATTAAGGAGCCAGCCAGAGCAATGAAACGTCCGGACTACAGAACACTACAGGCACTTGATGCAGTTATTCGTGAACGAGGCTTTGAGCGCGCGGCGCAAAAGCTTTGCATCACGCAGTCCGCCGTCTCTCAGCGTATCAAACAGCTTGAAAACATGTTCGGCCAGCCGCTGCTGGTGCGTACCGTGCCGCCACGTCCAACAGAGCAAGGGCAAAAGCTCCTCGCTCTGCTGCGTCAGGTTGAACTGCTGGAAGACGAGTGGCTGGGTGACGAACAAACGGGCTCTACGCCGCTGCTGCTCTCTCTGGCGGTCAACGCCGACAGTCTGGCAACCTGGCTGCTGCCGGCCCTGGCGCCGGTCCTCGCGGACTCCCCTATCCGTCTGAATTTGCAGGTTGAAGACGAAACCCGCACCCAGGAACGCCTGCGTCGCGGTGAAGTGGTTGGGGCGGTCAGTATTCAGCCTCAGGCGCTGCCAAGCTGCCTTGTCGATCAGTTAGGCGCCCTGGACTATCTGTTTGTGGGTTCAAAAGCCTTTGCGGAACGCTACTTCCCCAACGGCGTCACCCGCGCGGCGCTGCTGAAAGCCCCTGCCGTGGCCTTCGACCATCTGGACGATATGCATCAGGCGTTCCTGCAGCAAAACTTCGACCTGCCGCCGGGCAGCGTGCCGTGCCATATCGTGAACTCGTCAGAAGCCTTCGTGCAGCTTGCACGCCAGGGCACGACCTGCTGCATGATCCCGCACCTGCAGATTGAGAAAGAGTTGAAAAGCGGTGAGCTGATTGACTTAACGCCGGGGCTGTATCAGCGTCGGATGCTCTACTGGCACCGTTTTGCGCCGGAAAGCCGCATGATGCGCAACGTCACTGACGCGCTGCTGGCGTACGGGCATAAGGTATTGAGACAGGATTAAAAAGAAAAGCCGGGTGGCGGCCACGCCTTACCCGGCCTACAGATTACTGAGCCGGTTTCGGCTGTGCTGCAACAGGTTCAAGCTGGAACACCACATCCACCTGATCGTCGAACTGGATCGTCGGCTGCTCGTAAGTTTCCTGAGCGGATACCGGCGCTGCGTCAGCCTTCATCATACGAACCATCGGGCTTGGCTGGTAGTTTGAGACGTGGTAACGCACGCTGTAAACCGGACCGAGCTTGCTCTTAAAGCCAGAAGCCAGCTGTTCCGCCTGGTGAATGGCATCATCAATCGCCGCTTTACGCGCTTCGTCTTTGTACTTCTCCGGTTGCGCAACGCCCAGCGACACGGAACGGATCTCGTTCAGGCCCGCCTTCAGCGCACCGTCCAGCAGCGAGTTAAGCTTATCCAGCTGACGCACGGTCACTTCAACGGTACGCACCGCACGGTAGCCTTTCAGGATGCTTTTGCCATTCTGGTAGTCGTAATCGGGTTGAGTACGCAGGTTCGCAGAGTTGATATCTTTTTTACCGACACCGTTCTGCTCGAGGAAAGAGAGGTATTGCGCAACGCGATCGTCAGCCTGCTTCTTGGCCGTCGCTGCATCTTTCGCCGCCACATTCACCTCAATTGCCAGGGTTGCAACATCGGGTACCGCGTCCACGCTTGCGGTGCCTGACGTGACGATGTGCGGGCCATCCGGCAATTCGCTTGCCTGCACCGACACCGCACCGAAACTCACTAATGCCGCCAGGGCCATCACTTTAAACTTCACTGTCATTCCTCCATGTTGCGAAGAGTGCCCCAATAACAGGGCGCATGCCAGCAAGCTTAGCGGGTCTTATTCAGTTGTCCATAAGACAAGGATTAGTTGAACAATTCCTGGACATGATGAATCCCCTCTTTCGCCAGCTGGAAAGCGATAAACCACATCACCAGGCCGACCAGGGTATTAATGATGCGCTGGGCTTTGGCCGTACGCAGGCGGGGCGCCAGCCATGCCGCCAGAATGGCGAGACCGAAGAACCACAGGAAAGAGGCGCTGACCGTACCGAGCGCAAACCAGCGTTTCGGCTCAACGTCCAGTTGACCGCCCAGGCTGCCCAGCACGACGAAGGTGTCGAGATACACATGCGGGTTAAGCCAGGTCACCGCCAGCATGGTGACGATAATCTTCCAGCGGCCCTGCTTCATGACCTCCGCGCTCGCCAGTTCGAGGTTGCTGCTCATTGCCGTTTTCAGCGCGCCGAATCCGTACCAGAGCAGAAACGCCACGCCGCCCCAGGTGACCAGCGCCAGCAGCCACGGAGACTGCATCAGCAGCGCGCTGCCGCCAAAAATCCCGGCACAGATCAGCAGCAAATCGCTTACCGCGCACAGCAGGGCAATCATCAGATGGTACTGGCGGCGGATGCCCTGATTCATCACGAACGCATTTTGCGGGCCGAGGGGAAGGATCATAGCCGCACCTAAGGCAAGCCCTTGAAAATAATAAGATAGCATGATGATTTTCTCGCAGTGTTGTTCTGGAAGCTGACTATACTGCGCGAACTACATTAGATGAAATGGATAATATTAATTGGGTATTAGCGGAGCTTATGAAGGTAAAGCCCGGTGGCGCTAGCGCTTACCGGGCCTACAACGTCGGGGGATTACTCGGCGGCTTTCTCGCGTTTAAGATTCACGTCCATCTGCGGATACGGGAAACTGATGCCGTTGGCGTCGAAGTCGCGCTTAATGCGTTCCAGCACGTCCCAGTATACGTTTTGCAGATCGCTGCTTTTGCTCCAGATACGCACCACAAAGTTAATGGAGGAAGCGCCGAGTTCATTCAGGCGAACCGTCTGCTCTTTGTCTTTCAGAATGCGATCGTCAGAAGCAATGATGTTGGTAATCAGCGACTTCACCTGATCGATGTCGGAGTCGTATGCCACGCTGATAATCAGTTCGTTACGACGCACCGGCTCACGGGAGAAGTTGATAATGTTGCCCGCGATAATTTTCCCGTTCGGCACGACCACGATGCGGCCATCGACGGTACGCATAGTCGTTGAGAAAATCTGCACCTGCAGCACGGTTCCGGCAATGCCGCCAAGGTCAACGTATTCGCCGGAGCGGAACGGACGGAAGGTCACCAGCAGCACGCCTGCCGCCAGGTTTGAAAGCGAGCCCTGCAGTGCCAGACCAATGGCCAGACCGGCGGCACCGAGAACGGCAATGACGGAGGCGGTTTGCACCCCCACACGGCCCAGCGCGGCAATCAGCGTGAAGGCGATAATGCCGTAGCGCACCAGTGCGGAGAGGAAGTCTGCCACCGTGGCGTCAATGTGACGGGCCAGCATTACGCGGTTAACCGTATTCGAGACAATACGCGCCACGATCATCCCGACGATGATGATGGCAATCGCCGCGACGATGTTCACGGCATAGCTCAGCAGCAGGGCCTGGTTGCGCACCAGCCAGTTACCGGCGTTATTGATGCTGTCTACAACATCGAGTTGTTCCATTTATTCTTCCTTTTGTTAAACCAAAACACAAAATCCATCCCCCATGGAGACAGGCAGGTCAGTAAAGGGTAAACAAAAAGCACCGGCTTTGCCAAACAGATCACAAAAACAGGGCTGGCAGGGTATTGAAAAAGCATAAAAAAAGGCCCGCATTTGCGGGCCTTCTGATGCTGTTAGCAGCTCAAATTACAGAACGTCGATCGCGTTCAGTTCTTTGAAAGCCTGCTCCAGACGGGTCACCATGGACGTCTGCGCTGCGCGCAGCCATACGCGTGGATCGTAGTATTTCTTGTTCGGCTGGTCTTCGCCTTTCGGGTTGCCCAACTGGCCCTGCAGGTAAGCTTCGTTCGCTTTGTAGTACTGCAGGATACCGTCCCAGGTTGCCCACTGGGTGTCGGTGTCGATGTTCATTTTCACGACGCCGTAGCTTACGGAGTCTTTGATTTCCTGAGCAGAAGAACCGGAACCGCCGTGGAAGACGAAGTTCAGGCTGTTGTGCGGCAGGTTGTGTTTCTTGGAAACGTATTCCTGAGAATCACGCAGGATGGTTGGGGTCAGAACCACGTTACCTGGTTTGTAAACGCCGTGTACGTTACCGAAGGACGCTGCAATGGTGAAGCGTGGGCTGATTTTGCTCAGCTCGGTGTAAGCGTAATCAACGTCTTCTGGCTGGGTGTACAGTGCAGAAGCGTCCATGTGGCTGTTGTCCACGCCGTCTTCTTCACCGCCGGTGCAACCCAGTTCGATTTCCAGGGTCATGTCCATTTTGGCCATGCGCGCCAGGTACTTGGAGCAGATTTCGATGTTTTCGTGCAGTGACTCTTCAGACAGGTCGATCATGTGAGAAGAGAACAGTGGCTTACCGGTTGCCGCGAAGTGTTTTTCACCCGCGTCCAGCAGACCGTCGATCCACGGCAGCAGTTTCTTCGCGCAGTGGTCAGTGTGCAGGATAACTGGAACACCGTAGTGCTCAGCCATCTGGTGTACGTGGTGCGCACCAGAGATAGCACCCAAGATTGCAGCACCCTGAGGAATGTCAGTTTTCACGCCTTTACCTGCGATGAACGCAGCGCCGCCGTTAGAGAACTGAACGATAACTGGAGCTTTAACTTTAGCAGCAGTTTCCAGTACGGCGTTGATGGAGTCGGTACCCACGCAGTTAACTGCTGGCAGAGCGAAGTTGTTTTCTTTAGCTACCTGGAACACTTTCTGTACGTCATCACCAGTGATAACGCCAGGTTTTACGAAATCAAAAATTTTAGACATGTTGCTTAGTCCTGTATCTTCGGCCGTTAGAAAAGGTGCGAGCTCTTAAAAGCGCGCTGAAAATTGGGCAGGTTTCCCTGCCCTTGAATGGCTTACTTCTTAGCGCGCTCTTCGAGCATTGCTACTGCTGGCAGTACTTTGCCTTCCACGAATTCGAGGAATGCGCCGCCACCAGTGGAGATGTAGGAGATCTTGTCAGCGATACCGAACAGGTCGATTGCTGCCAGGGTGTCACCACCGCCTGCGATAGAGAACGCTTCGCTGTCTGCGATTGCGTTAGCCACGATTTCAGTCCCTTTGCGGAAGTTCGGGAATTCGAACACGCCAACAGGACCGTTCCACAGGATAGTTTTTGCGTTTTTGAGGATTTCAGCCAGTTTCTGTGCAGAAACGTCGCCCAGGTCCAGAATCTGCTCTTCGTCTTTGATGTCGTTTACAGATTTCAGGGTCGCGGTTGCGGTTTCGGAGAACTCGGTCGCGACGCGAACGTCAGTTGGAACCGGGATATCACAGGTACCCAGCAGGCGTTTGGCTTCGTCAACCAGGTCTGCTTCGTACAGGGATTTACCGACGTTGTGGCCCTGAGCGGCAACGAAGGTGTTCGCGATACCACCGCCAACGATCAGCTGGTCAGCGATTTTAGACAGAGAATCCAGAACGGTCAGTTTGGTAGAAACTTTAGAACCACCAACGATAGCGACCATCGGACGAGCAGGCTCTTTCAGTGCTTTACCCAGCGCTTCCAGTTCGTCAGCCAGCAGAGGACCGGCACACGCTACGTCTGCGAATTTACCGATACCATGGGTAGACGCCTGAGCACGGTGAGCCGTACCGAATGCATCCATCACGAATACGTCGCACAGTGCAGCGTATTTTTTGGACAGGGTTTCGTCGTCTTTCTTCTCGCCTTTGTTGAAGCGAACGTTTTCCAGCACAACCAGTTCACCGGCTGCAACGTCAACGCCGTCCAGGTAATCTTTCACCAGGCGAACCGGGTTGGACAGTTTGTCTTTCAGGTAATTAACCACTGGCAGCAGAGAGAACTCTTCGTTGTACTCGCCTTCAGTTGGACGACCCAGGTGGGAGGTGACCATCACTTTCGCGCCCTGCTTCAGAGCCAGTTCGATGGTTGGCAGAGATGCACGGATACGCGCGTCGCTGGTCACTTTGCCATCTTTAACCGGTACGTTCAGATCGGCACGGATGAAAACGCGTTTACCAGCCAGATCCAGATCGGTCATCTTAATTACAGACATGGTGAATCCTCTCGTTGATTCTTAAAGTTTTGCAGACGCACGATGCGCCTTACCTGAAACCTTGAGCAGCCATTGCTAACGTGGTGTCGAGCATTCGGTTAGCAAAGCCCCATTCGTTATCACACCAGACCAGCGTCTTGATAAGGTGTGCGCCACTGACCCTCGTTTGCGTGCCATCGACGATGGCGCTGTGCGGGTCGTGGTTAAAATCTACTGAGACCAACGGTAATTCCGTATAGTCAACTATACCATGAAATGCCCCCTGTGCCGCTTTTTGCAGCAACAGGTTGACTTCACAGGCTTTTACCGGTTTTTTCACCGTCACGCTAAGGTCGATCGCGGTGACGTTGATCGTCGGGACGCGCACGGCAATCGCCTCAAAACGATCGTTGAACTGCGGAAAAATTCGGGTAATCCCAGCAGCCAGCTTTGTATCCACCGGAATGATTGACTGGCTCGCTGCACGCGTGCGCCGTAAATCCGGGTGGTAAGCGTCAATGACCTGTTGATCGTGCATGGCGGAGTGAATCGTGGTCACGGTGCCGGACTCAATGCCATACGCATCGTCTAACAGTTTGATGACCGGAATAATGCAGTTGGTGGTACAGGAGGCGTTGGAAACAATGCGATGTTCGGCTTGCAGCTCATGCTGGTTGACGCCAAACACGACGGTCGCGTCGAGGTCGTTACTGCCGGGATGAGAAAACAGGACTTTTTTCGCACCTGCAGAGAGATGCGCTTCGCCATGTTCGCGATTGCCATACACACCGGTACAGTCAAGCACGACATCCACACCCAGTTCACGCCAGGGTAGCCCGGAGATGCTGTTCTCATGCAGCACACGAATAGCGTCATCACCCACAAAAAGCTGATCTCTTTCCTGGCGTACATCCCAGGCAAAGCGTCCGTGGCTGGTGTCATACTTCAACAAATGCGCCATGCCCGCAGCATCCGCCAGTTCATTGATTGCCACCACGGTCATTTCCGCCCGACGTCCGGATTCATACAAAGCACGAACCACATTACGCCCGATGCGACCGAAGCCGTTAATCGCTACGCGTACGGTCATAGATCTCCTGCAAAGCAATCCCTGAGTTTGAGGTGGCTGAAAGAGTAATCCAGCTACGCCCGAAGGGGAATCCTTGCTGTCACAAACTGCGATTGATTGGTCATTTGTCGAACATTTAATCGACTGAAACGCTTCAGCAAGAATAAGCGAATCGGGGAATAAAAGGAATGTCTGTCCAGATGAATAAGCGAGCTATATGACTTGCGTCACATTTTAGGTGGAATAATGCTTACAAAAAAGCCGGGTGGCGCGCTAGCGCTTACCCGGCCTACTTTCGAGCCATTTGTAGGCCCGGTAAGCATAAGCGCCACCGGGCAAAATGGTGATTACAGCAGTTCTTTCGCCTTCGCGACAACGTTCTCAACGGTGAAGCCGAACTCTTCGAACAGCAGTTCTGCCGGAGCAGATTCACCGAAGGTGGTCATACCGACGATAGCGCCGTTCAGGCCCACATATTTGAACCAGTAGTCAGCGATACCCGCTTCCACTGCCACACGCGCGGAAACCGCTTTAGGCAGTACGGATTCACGGTAAGCAGCATCCTGCTTGTCGAACGCGTCGGTAGACGGCATGGAAACCACGCGCGCCTTCACGCCTTCGGCAGTCAGTTTTTCCCATGCAGCAACGGCCAGTTCAACTTCAGAACCGGTAGCGATGAAGATCAGCTCTGGCTGGCCCGCGCAATCTTTCAGCACATAACCGCCGCGCGCGATGTTCGCCAGCTGCTCTGGGGTACGTTCCTGCTGCGCCAGGTTCTGACGGGAGAGGATCAGCGCGGTAGGACCGTCCTGACGCTCAACGCCGTATTTCCACGCCACCGCGGATTCCACCTGGTCACATGGACGCCATGTGCTCATGTTCGGGGTCACGCGCAGGGAAGCCACCTGCTCTACCGGCTGGTGAGTTGGGCCGTCTTCGCCCAGACCGATGGAGTCGTGGGTATAGACCATCACCTGACGCTGTTTCATCAGCGCCGCCATACGCACGGCGTTACGCGCATATTCAACGAACATCAGGAAGGTAGAGGTGTACGGCAGGAAACCACCGTGCAGGGAGATACCGTTGGCAATCGCAGTCATACCGAATTCACGTACACCGTAATGGATGTAGTTACCGGCAGTGTCTTCGTTGATTGGCTTAGAACCGGACCACAGGGTCAGGTTAGATGGCGCCAGGTCAGCGGAGCCGCCGAGGAATTCAGGCAGCAGAGGACCGAACGCTTCAATGGCATTCTGAGACGCTTTACGGCTCGCGATTTTAGACGGGTTCGCCTGCAGCTTAGCGATGAATTCGTTCGCTTTCGCGTCGAAGTCAGACGGCATGTCACCTTTCATACGACGGGTGAATTCAGCCGCTTCCTGTGGGAAGGCTTTCGCGTAAGCAGCGAACTTCTCGTTCCATGCCGCTTCTTTCGCCTGGCCTACTTCTTTTGCATCCCACTGAGCATAGATCTCAGATGGGATTTCGAATGCAGGGTATTTCCAGCCCAGCGCTTCGCGGGTCAGTGCGATTTCCGCGTCGCCCAGCGGCGCGCCGTGGGAGTCGTGCGTACCCGCTTTGTTCGGAGAACCGAAGCCGATGATGGTTTTGCACATCAGCAGGGACGGTTTGTCCGTCACAGCGCGCGCTTCTTCTACTGCACGTTTAATCGAGTCAGCATCGTGGCCATCAACGCCACGCACAACGTGCCAGCCGTAGGCTTCGAAACGTGCAGCGGTGTCGTCAGTGAACCAGCCCTCAACGTGACCGTCGATGGAGATACCGTTGTCGTCATAGAACGCAACCAGTTTACCCAGCTTCAGGGTACCTGCCAGGGAGCACACTTCGTGAGAAATGCCTTCCATCATGCAGCCATCGCCCATGAACGCGTAAGTGAAGTGGTCAACGATGTCGTGGCCAGGACGGTTGAACTGCGCCGCCAGGGTCTTCTCAGCAATCGCCATACCCACAGCGTTAGCAATACCCTGACCCAGCGGGCCGGTGGTGGTTTCTACGCCAGCGGTGTAGCCCACTTCCGGGTGACCTGGAGTTTTGGAGTGCAGCTGGCGGAAGTTTTTCAGCTCTTCGATAGGCAGATCGTAGCCGGTGAGGTGCAGCAGGCTATAGATAAGCATAGAGCCGTGGCCGTTTGACAGCACGAAGCGGTCGCGGTCAGCCCATGACGGGTTCTGCGGGTTGTGGTTCAGGAAATCGCGCCACAGAACTTCGGCGATATCAGCCATACCCATAGGGGCCCCTGGGTGGCCGGATTTGGCTTTCTGTACTGCGTCCATGCTCAGCGCACGAATAGCATTAGCAAGCTCTTTACGTGAGGACATTTTAACTCCAGATCGGACTGTTAAAGGCCATGCCCTTGACGACAGCGCGTTTTGGGCTACGCCGGAAAAAAGTGCCAACAATGTAACCCAAGCCGCAAGTCATGTACATGGAGCATTCTTTTGCTTGTTAAGAAATCTCTGGATCATGCTCGCATGTTGCGCAATCTGCTCGCCCGGCCCTGTAGATATTCCTTATACTTAGCCCAACACCGGCTTCGCTGACGGTGCACTTTTCGGATTTTATTCAGATTAACGAGTACGGAAGCAACCTCATGAAAATGCGTGCAATAGTGCTGGCCCTGGGTACAACGCTCCTGCTGAGCGGCTGTCAGAATATGGACTCTAACGGTCTGATGACGTCAGGCGCAGAGGCCTTTCATGCCTATTCCCTGAGCGATGCGCAGGTAAAAGCGCTGAGCGACCAGGCCTGTAAAGATATGGACGGAAAAGCCACCCTTGCGCCGTCTGATAGTACCTACACGCAGCGTCTGAATAAGATTGCTTCCGCGCTGGGCGATAACATCAATGGCCAGCCGGTGAACTACAAGGTGTACATGGCGAAAGACGTCAACGCCTTCGCGATGGCAAACGGCTGTATCCGCGTTTACAGCGGGCTGATGGACATGATGACCGACAACGAAGTGGAAGCGGTTATCGGCCATGAAATGGGCCACGTTGCCCTGGGCCACGTGAAGAAAGGGATGCAGGTAGCCCTGGGCACCAATGCCATCCGCGCAGCGGCAGCCTCAGCGGGCGGTATCGTTGGCAGCCTGTCGCAGTCACAGCTGGGCGACGTAGGTGAAAAGCTGGTGAACTCTCAGTTCTCCCAGCGTCAGGAGTCCGAAGCGGATGACTACTCCTACGATCTGTTGCGCAAACGCGGCATTAATCCATCCGGTTTAGCCACCAGCTTCGAAAAACTGGCCAAGCTGGAAGCGGGACGTCAAAGCTCCATGTTTGACGATCACCCTGCCTCAGAAGAACGCGCACAGCATATTCGCGACCGTATGGCCGCAGACGGAATTAAATAATTTCAGAAGGAGGCAGTTTTGCCTCCTTTTTATTTCGCATGAATTGTTAACTTAACAGCACGTATCGATAACACCCCTGAAAGCCCCGCAAAATCTGCCCTGTCACATCGAAACACCTGGTCACATAATTATTGCAAAGGTCACTTTTTCCGGTAATTATCCTCCCTGCAGTTATTCAATTAATATATCCAGACAGAGACGTTCCCTCCGTGAAAAAAGAATTATCATTAATTGCTTTAAGTTTATTTGCCGCATTACCTGCCGCTGCAAGTCAGCAATCCGACAGCCAGGGTTTTATTGACGACAGCCATCTGGACCTGTTTTTACGCAATGCGTATATCAGCCGTGATTATCATCAGGGCCAGCAGGACAAAGCCGAATGGGGTCAGGGGATCATCGCCACGTTTGCATCCGGCTATACTGAAGGACCGGTTGGCTTTGGTGTGGACGGTATTGCTCAATACGGCGTGCGCCTGGACGGCGGCCGCGGCAAGAGCGGCGCGGGCGGCATCGACTTCTTTAAGCAGGAAGACGACGGCCGGGCAAAATCCGATCTGGCAAAGTTTGGCGCAACCGCCAAAATGCGCATCTCGAATACCGTACTGAGCTACGGGAATCAGCGACCAGAATTGCCTATCGTGAATGCCGACAGCTCCCGCCTGCTGTTTGAAAGCTATACCGGCACCATGCTGACCTCAAAAGAGATCGATGGTCTGGAAATCAACGCCGGTTATTTCACGGACGAGCAGCGTAAAAGTGACGACCGCCACGACAGCGGGCTGAAGAGCCTCTCCTTCGGCGGCGCGAGCTACCAGTTCAACGACCAGTTCAGCGGCGCGTTTTACGCCTCTCACAATGAAGAGGTAATGAACAAGCAATATCTGGGCCTGAACTTCAAACAGCCGTTCAGCACCGGGCAGCAGCTGGTGCTCGACTTCAACGGTTATAACTCCCGTCTGGACCAGAGTTATGCGGACAGCCTCGACACGGGCCGCAGCAACGCTATCTGGAGCCTGGCGGCGAGCTACATCTGGGATATTCACACGTTCAAAGTGGCGTACCAGCAGAGCAGCGGCAGCACCGGCTACAACTACGGCGGCTACCGCGACCAGGGCGGCGTGGGTGATGGCGGTAACACCATCTGGCTGGCAAACTCCTACTGGTCTGATTTTAACGGCGAAGATGAACGTTCCTGGCAGGCATCCTACGGTCTGGACTTTGGTGGCCTTGGCCTGCCGGGTCTGAGCTGGACCACCGCCTACGTGCGCGGGGACAACATCAAAACCGCAGAAACCAGCAACGGCAAAGAGCACGAGTGGTTTAATCAGATCCAGTACCAGGTGCAGGATGGTCCGGCGAAGGATCTGAAACTGAAACTGCGCTATTCCGTACTGCGCGTCTCCAGCAACGCCAGCGATTATAACGTGGGCGGGGACGAGATCCGCGCTTACGTGGAATACCCGTTTAACGTGTTTTAAAGGCAATAAAAAACCTCTCCAGGGAGAGGTTTTTTTTACGCCAGAAGAGGCTTATTCGCCTTTTTTGGCTGCCTGGATGTAGAGCATTTCCAGTGCCAGGGTCGCTGCGGCCAGCGCAGTGATCTCGGACTGGTCATACGCAGGCGCCACTTCCACCACGTCCATCCCGACAATGTTGAGATCCTTCAGGCCGCGCACCAGCTTGATGGCACGGTCTGAGGTCAGGCCGCCGATCACCGGCGTACCGGTACCCGGTGCAAATGCCGGATCCAGGCAGTCGATGTCGAAGGTCAGATACACAGGCATATCACCCACGATCTGCTTCACCTGCGCGAGGATGTCATCAACACCGCGATCGTTAACCTGACCCGCATCCAGCACGGTGAAGCCGTTGTCTTTGTCGAATTCAGTGCGAATACCGATCTGCACGGAGTGGTTCGGGTCGATCAGACCTTCGTTCGGCGCGGTGAAGAACATGGTGCCGTGGTCAAACTCACAGCCGTTGGCGTAGGTGTCGGTGTGGGCATCGAAGTGCACCAGCGCCATTTTACCAAAGTGCTTCGCGTGGGCGCGCAGCAGCGGCAGGGTCACGAAGTGGTCGCCGCCGAAGGAGAGCATGCGCTTACCGGCAGCCAGCAGCTTCTCGGCGTGGGCCTGCAGCTTTTCGCTCATCTCACGCGCGTCGCCAAAGGCGTACACCAGGTCACCGCAGTCCACCACGTTCAGACGCTCGCGCATGTCGAAGTTCCACGGGAAGCGGTTGTGCTCCCAGGCCAGGTTAGTGGAAACCTGACGGATCGCCGCCGGGCCATGGCGGCCACCCGCACGGCCTGACGTTGCCATGTCGAACGGCACGCCGGTGATCACCCAGTCCGCATCACTGTCGTACGGCTGGAAGTTCATCGGAAGGCGTAAAAAACCAAACGCGTTAGATACCAGAGAGTTATCGTACTGATGACCTAAAGTGCTCATGTCCTGTCCTCGTATCATAGATAGACGATCGTTGCTAAAGGTGAAAAAAAATCCCTTCCGCGTCGTTAAGCCCGACGAGGAAGGGATCGTTTCATATCGTAATGCTGTATGGCGCTAAGAATAGCGCCTGAATCCATTAAATTCAAGCGACTCATAAATACAACATATATAGACAACCCATCCTATTCACCAAATAAAATCATAGCCATAAAAATATTATAATCTTTACAATCCATATATTTTCCAAGCGAATATTTAATTCATCCCACCATCTATTTCGCCCTTGTAATTCAAAGAAAAAAACACCTCATACCATATTCATACATACATAAACAGCATGAGACTGTCTCAATTCGGAATTTATTTAGTTTCATCCTGTGGTTTTCTCTTTTTTTACTCCCTACAATCCCGCCGCTTTATTAAAATTTATGTCTAAATGGAATTATCTATGAACAAATATTTAAAAATTGGTCTTTTTACCATTCTGGCGGGAGCGGGTTCTGCAGCAGCGGCAGAAGATGGCACAATTACCTTTGACGGAACGATCAGTGACGCCACCTGTATCATTACAGGCGGTGACGCACAGGGTGAATCCACCTCTCCTGATTTCACCGTGCATCTGCCAAGCGTCAGCACCACCGCGCTGGCCACTGCGGGTCAGCGCGCGGGAGACACGCCATTCTTCATTAAACTGAGCGGCTCAAATTGCACCAACAACAAAGTCGCCAGCGTCTTCTTCGAACTGGCACAGAGCACCAATATCAACACCGCGACCGGTAACCTGAAAAACACCGTTACCACGGGTGGTGCCGATAAAGTTGAAATCGGTCTGTTAGATTCCAGCAAAGCTGTTTTGGATCTGAATACCGCAAACAATAACCCGAAAACAGCGGTCATTTCGGGTAATACCGCTCGCTTCGACTACTGGGCGCAGTACGTTGCCACCGGCGGTGCGGCAACGGCCGGTAAAGTCACCACTGACGTCATTTATTCCATTAAGTATCAGTAAGACCTTTGAGCAGTGGGAGTGATCCCACTGCTTTCCCTGCCACATTTAGGAACGTTGAGCCTGATGGTCAGTAATATTCTCAAAGTAATGTTAATGGTGACATTGACGTGGTTCCCCTGCGCCAACGCCACTATACAAATTTTAACAACTCGTGTGGCATTCAATGCAAACGAGAGTGAACAAACCGTTCGCGTAAATAACCTCAGTAAAAACCCGGAGCTGGTGCAGGTCTGGCTTTCCAGCACCGACAAAACCGATGGGACGGAGAAGGAGAATCTTCCGTTCTTTATCAACCCTCCCGCTGCGCGCGTTAACGGTCAGAAAGGGAAAGTTTTCCGTATATTCCAGACAGAGGAAGCCGCAGGAAAATACCCGAAAGATCGTGAAACCCTGCTCTGGCTAAACGTGCTGGATATTCCACCTGAACTGCCGGAAGAGGCGGATCGGAATCAGATAAAAATGGCGTTCCGCACGATGATCAAATTTTTCTATCGCCCTGCGGGCCTGAAAGGCAATCCCATGCAGGCGGGCGACGATCTGAAGTGGGAACTGCGTAAAGTGGCAAAGGGCTACGACGTGGTGGGAACCAATAACTCGCCTTTCCACGTGAGCATGACGAGCGTGTGGCTAACGAATGCCGACAATAAAGACATTGAGATCCCCGGTGACATGATTGTCCCTTATGGAACGCTGGTTTATCACTTTCCGCAGGTGAGCGCAGTGAGTGGACGCGGCATATTTAAATACAATTATATCACTGATTTAGGCGCATATATTAAGCGCACCTATAACTTTTAACTTTTTATACGTTCTACCTTTCGGAAGGTCAAATGTCCGCACGCCATAATAAATACAGGCTTCTCAAAAAAGCGAAAAGTACCCTTGGCCAGATAATGATTCTGGCATTGTGCATTTCAGGCCAGGTTAACGCAGAAACAGAAAAAAAAGCGGTAAACTTTTCTCGCGGCTTTATGAATTTCTATGACAGTGGATTAGACCTTAGCCAGTTCGACGGGGTAGATAAAATCCAGCCAGGTGATTACAAACTGGAAGTATTTAGCAACTTGCGGAAATTAGGAACCTGGCCCATTTCATTTATTCCGGCAAACAATACGCAGGGCGTAAATGCCTGCATGACGCCGGAAATGATTATCCGCTTTGATGTCGATACCAGCAAACTGCCGGAAAACTGGAAGACGGGCCGCTGCCTGATCCTCGAAACGCTTATCCCCGGCGCGACCGTCACCTACAACCAGGATGATGAGCGCCTGGATGTCACCGTTCCGCAGGCGATGCTGCTCAATACACCAGAGGGTTATATCAGCCCTGAACTATGGGATGACGGTGAACCTACCCTCATGGCCTCCTACGCGCTGAGTGGTTCAAGCACGCGCAACCGTGAGTTAGGTGAAACCAGCAACTATCTCTTTGGTAACCTGCAAACCGCTATGACGCTCGGTGCGTGGCGTTTTGTAACCTATGACACCCTGAACCTCGGCAATGATATTGAGGATGAAGGGGTCGATCATCTGCAGGCATTTGCCAGCCGGGGAATTGCGGCCTGGCAATCTGAAGTGGTGCTGGGCGATCTCAACACCAGCGGGGAGATGTTTGATACAACGGCTATTCGCGGCGTCAGACTCGCCACCGACGATCGCATGCTGCCGGATTCCGTGCGCAGCTATGCGCCTGTCGTTCGTGGTTTTGCCAACAGCAACGCGACGGTCACCATCAAGCAGTCCGGCAGTACCCTCTATGAAAAAGTGGTTCCCCCAGGCGAGTTTGCCATCAGCGATCTCTATGCAACGGGCTACAACGGCGATCTGGAAGTCACCGTCAAAGAGACCGATGGCACCATCAATACCTTTACCGTCCCCTACTCCAGCGTTCCGCAGCTGCTGCGCGAAGGCTATTTTCGCTATTCGGTCTCCTCGGGTGAAATCCGCAACACATTTCTTGCCGATGATCCGTGGATGACGGAAGGCACGCTTCAGTACGGTTTGCTTAATAATCTGACCGGTTACGTAGGCGCTCAAACCGCGTTTGATGGCGATTACAACGCCCTGCTGGGTGGTGTGGCTATCAATACCCCGCTGGGGGCATTAGGCCTGGACGTTACCCGCTCTTATACGAACTTTAACTCCAGCACCGGGAGCGATGACTGCGGCTCACTGTGTGACATGTCCCTGCGTATCAGCCTTGCTAAAAATCTTTCCGAAACCGGGACAAATTTCAGCCTGGTGGGTTACCGCTACTCCAGTAAAAATTACTACTCGCTGTCGGATGCCGTCAGCGTGAAGCAGGCGCTGGAGCATGGTAACGACCGATATTTACCCGAACGCTATCGTGAACGCCTGGAAGCAAACATCAACCAGATGCTGCCTGCGGGTTGGGGAAGTTTCTACGTCAGTGGTTTCATCGGCAACATCTGGAACGATGAACTGGGCCGCACGGAAAAATCCAACTACGCGCTGGGATACAACAACCGGTTTGGCTCGTCGACCTGGGGCATTTCGCTTGGCCGAACCAACAATGAAGACGGTGGTCACGACGATACGATCTACCTGAGCGTATCTATGCCGCTCGGCCATCGTTATGAAAAACAGGCTCGCCTGGGAGCAAACTTTAGCTACAACAGTGATGAGGCCACCATCCGCACCTCGCTCAGCGGCTCGGCCGGCGAGCGATCGCAGTATGGCTTTAGCGGCTATTTCAGCGAGTCCAGCAGGCCGGAAACCAACTTCGGTACCAACCTGTCTTATGTGGGCGATAGCGCTTCCGGCGGCGTCGCGTTCAGCCAGTCCCTCCATAGCTTCATGGGCGGTTTGAACATGAACGGTGGCGTGGTTGTGCACCGTGGCGGTATCAATTTGACCCCAACGTTAGGCGACACCATTGGCGTGATAGAGGCCAAAGGCGCTGAAGGGGCAAGAGTTTACCCTGATTCAAATGCGGTCATTAAAGATAACGGCTACGGGATTGTCGGCTATCTGACGCCTTACAGATACAACGATGTCTTCATTGATCCAAAAGGTACATCAATGAGTGTCGATGTAGAGGATACGCGTAAGAGCATTGTGCCAACCGCCGGTGCCGCCGTGCATATCAAAATGGAAACACAGCAGAAGCAACAGACCTTTGTGCGCTTCACACATGCCTCCGGGAAAAAGATCCCCTTCGGCGCATCCATTACCGATGGTAGCAATACCACGCTCGGTATGGTCGGACAGGGTGGCCTGGCAATGCTGACCTTACCTGAACCTGGCAAGCCGATCGTTATTAAATGGAATAGTAATAAGGTGATGAACGCGTGCTCAGCAGAAGTCAATCACCTTTCTGATAACAGAAAAACCCGCAACATGAATAAAGCCGCCTCCTTTAATGCAATAGATATTCTCTGCAAAGGCCTTTAACAGAAAATGAATAAATACATTACTACTCTGCTTTATCTCGTTTTATTATCCGTTTTATGGATGTTTACCCTTGAAGCAAAAGCCTCAGCGTGCAGACTCGAAGGCGTGGAAAAGGTTTTAAATATTACAGACGACATTACGTTAAACCCTGCGGATAAAGGCTCCACTGGAACGGTCTTATGGTCGAAAACGTATACTGCACCTAACATCAAATATATCTGTGATGAATCAACGCAAACGCAGTGGCACACCGCTTACAGCCGAAATTATCTCTCTTCCTCGGTAGATAAAGTCTATACAACCGAAATTCCGGGTATCGGTATTCGGATGAAATGGCCAGCCAACGCAGGAAACACCTGGGTGCCGGGTAACTCCGGCTCTCCGGTGACCTGCAGCCCGAGCTGTTCTATCGACAACAGCACCGTATTGGTAGAATTCGTGCAGACAGGTAATATTAATCAGGGAGAATCCGAGATCCCTGCCGGCGAAATGGTTAACGTAAAAGTCAAACCTTTGCTCACGCCAGAGGATGCGCTTCGTATTCTTACTATCAATTTCTCAGCGCCAATTAAAGTAAATACGCGTTCATGTTCCATTTATCCCTCGTCGACCAACGTCGATTTGGGAACCTACAGTATTGCTTCATTCCAGAATACGCTAAATTATCAAGGTGATAAAAAGGACTTTTCTATTACCATCACATGCCCGGAACAGGCACAAGTTGGCTTAACTTTCTCTTCCCTGATCAATACCAAATTCGCATCAATGAACGGTCTTTTGGGCGTCGAGACCGGCGAAGGCTACGCGAAAAATTTCGCGATTATGGTTTACGAAAAATCCAGCCCGTATGTCTCATCGGCCCTTGTTCTTGGAAAAGAATACCCTTTCCAGGTTTCATCCCGCTTAACTAAAAACTATCAGGCCCAGATATTCGTTCCTGCCGAGGTTAATCGCGAAAACTCATTAAGTGCTGGCAGGGTGGTCGGCGCAATTCAATACACCATGGCTTTAAGATAATTATCAAGGAGAGATTCGTGCTTCAGCGTTTTTCAAAATATGCACTTTTATTAGTGCCGTTCATTCCTGTGGCTCATGCTACGGCGGCACTCCCTGGTCAGCAAAATAAACAGGAACTGGATCGTCTCGAAAGACAAACCAGCCAGGCATTAATAGAAGAAGCCAAGCGGACCGAGCAGTTAATCCAGCAACAAAAAAAAATGCGCGAAGCCGGAGATGAAACCCTGGCCAGCAGCGACTCGAACTGGAAATTTCAGGTCAATCATATTGTCATCCTTGATGATACGCAGTTTGACAACTCACCGCAGCGTCAGGCGATTATCGATCGCTATGAGGGCAAAATGCTCGGTCGAACAGAAATATTTGAACTGGCCAAAGAACTGACCGATTTTTATATTTCTCGTGGTTATGCCACGACGCTGATTGGTGTTGAGCCCGGTAATATCAAAACGGGCACACTCTCTCTGCGGGTGATGTGGGGAAAAATACACGATCTTAAGGTTAACGGGCAAGCGCCGTCCTTCCGTGAACGCACGCGCATGTTCACTGCCTATCCTTTTGCGAAAGACAAGATTCTGAACATGCAGGATGTCGATCAAATGGTCGAAAACCTGCTGCGCGTTTACCCTAACGACAATATTGAAATTCAACCGTCTGTTATAAACAGCTATTCCGATCTTAATCTGCTGCACGTGCCTGCATTCCCTCTTTCGGTCACCGCGGGTCTTAACAACTCTGGCTTTAAGGCTGACGGCTGGCAGCAGTATTATGGCAGCGTAACCGCTAAAAACATTGCCGGCATCAATGATATTTTCAACGTTTATTATTCATGGAATAACCTGAAGAATAACCAGGATAATCAGGATTCGTGGTCAACGAGTTACAGCATCCCACTGGGTTATTGGTCGTTTGACGCGCTTTATTACAAATCCAGCTACGACAAAACGCTTGCCGGCAATAACGCCAGCTACGCTTCTGACGGAGATTCTGACCGTGCTTCTCTGCGTGTCAGCCGCATGCTCGGCCGTAACGCCACGGGTAAAACCAGCTGGTGGGCAAAAGTTGAAAGACGTAATAGCAACAACAGCATTGAAAACCAGCGTATAGACGTCAGCTCTAAAACCTATACCTCGATTTCGTCGGGCGCTACCTGGGTCGGCGCTCTGATGAACGGCTGGTTCTATGGCGATGTGGGCGTGACGGCAGCGGTTCCCTGGTTTGGTTCCGCCTGGAAAAACGATGCCGACCTTAAAGGGTTTGACCTTGATTACGTCAAGTACAACGGCATTGCCAGCTGGACGCGTCCGCTTTTTCAGTCTGGCCGTTTCGGTGGCGTGTATGAACTCAACGCAGGATTCCAGTACACCCCGAACGTACTGGTTAGCGATGCAAAATTAACGCTGGGCGATGAATTCACCGTACGCGGCTTCAAGGACGATAGCCTACTGGTTGATAGCGGCGGCTGGATCGCCAATACCCTGCAGTTTCCATTCGATGTTGGCGTCGGCGGTATCTATCAGCTTATTCCCTATGTAGGTTATGACCTGGGCTTTGCCAAAGATAATTGCCCTAAAGGCGTCAACGTATGTGATAGCCAATTCATGATGGGTGGCTCTGTCGGGATTAAAGCTACCGGTAGCCATTTTTCAACGTATGTCCTCGCGGGCTGGCCTATAAAAAAACCAGATTCACTGGAAGAGAATACCGTCGATAACACGGTCGTTTATTACAAGATGGAAGTAACGTTCTAATTTAAGGAATTTTTATGAGCAATAATAAAACCTCAAAAACGAAGCTAACCGCAGGGAATTTGCATAAACACCTTTGCCCACTTTTTATTTCAATAGCGGGTATTCTCGCAGCTAATGCCGAAGCCGCAACGGTGCCGGATGCCAGCCAGAGTAAAGGGCCAACAATGGGTCAGGCAGCTAACGGCACGCCAGTCGTGAATATCACCGATCCGAATGCGAAAGGCGTCTCGCATAATAAATTCGACCAGTTTAACGTTGATAAAAATGGCCTTATTTTTAACAACAGCATGCAGGATGGTGTGTCTAAGATCGGGGGTTACACGGTTAAAAACGCCCAGCTTGAGCATGAAGCAAAAGCAATTATCAGTGAAGTGACGGGAGCCCAGGCGTCCTATATTAACGGGACGATGGAAGTCTTCGGCAGAAAAGCGGACGTGATCGTTGCTAACCAAAACGGTATTAGCGTTAACGGCGCCACCACCATTAATGCCAACAGCCTGACGCTGAGTACCGGTAAGGTGCAGATGAAAGAGGACGGCAACTATAAACTAGCTGTTGAAAAAGGCACCGTGTCTCTCACAGGGCAAGGCATTTCTACCGAAGGGCTAAGCTACTTCGACATTGTCAGCCGAAGTGCAAAACTGGAAGGTGAAATTGCCGGCCAGGCGGACGTTAAGGTAGTTGCCGGGCAGAACGATTACGATCTCTCCAGCCGCCAGCACACGACTCGCGCCACGGGTGACGGCCATACGCCGGATGTCGCGATTGACGGTCGGGCGATGGGGTCAATGTACGGTGGTAAAATTCAGCTTATCAGCACCGAATCCGGCGCAGGCGTCCGTCATGAGGGCAGTATTATTGCCACGAGTGACATTGAGATCAGTGCGAACGGCGACGTGACGCTGACAGGTTTACGCAGCGATAAAAATGTCACTGTCAGCGGCAACAATATTGCCCTGAACAAAAACAGCAGCGGCACCGGAAGTACAGAAGCGCAAAATAATATTATCCTGCATGCGCTCTCTGGCATGACGGTGAATAACGACGTTATCTCCCGTAACGGCACAATCCGAATTGATGCCTCAACCCTGCTGCAAAATACGGCTGCTATCATTGCGCAAAACAGTGCCACAACAGCGGTACCCGCCATTCAGATTAATGTTGCCGGGCAGTACACCCTTTCCGGAAAACTAAAAGCGCTGGATGCTAACGGCGCTGTCATTTCCGGTGGCGTCGTGACGTTAAAAAATGGCGATTTTGTCGTCATCCAGAATGGCCAGCAGGTGCCCTTCAGCACCCTCGTCTCCGATGCGGAGATCGTCAGCAACAGTGGTAATGTCAACATCACCGCGGGCAGCATGACTAACAATGAAGGCGTTATTCTCGCGAAGAAAGGGACGCTGCAGTTCAACCTGACCGGTGCGTTTGAAAACAAAGGTTCCGTCAGCGCCACAGGGGATATCTGGATTGCATCAGGTTCAATGAAGAACAATGGCATCCTGTATGCCAGCAACGCCCAGACGCTGTCTGTCGGCCATCTCGACAACGCAGGCCGCCTCTACGCGGATAAAAACCTGGTTATGACCGCCAGCGCCCTGAACAACAGTGGTCATATTGGCGCTAATAGCGGGGAGATGCGCATTAAGGTCAACGGTGAGGTTTCAAACAGCGGCACCCTGAGCGGTAACGATGCGCTGATCTTCATTGATGCCGACGGCAACATCGTCAACGACGGCACCATTGCCAGCAACAAGCATGACGTGACGCTGGCATCCGGCGGCGACACGCTCAGCAATACCGGACGTATTGCAGGACGTAATGTCTCCACCCAGACCCGTAAAGCCAGTGCAACCGTCAGTAACAGCGGCACCATCAGTGCCAGCGAGAAACTGGCCATCGCAACCGCGAATCTGAAAAACCAGGCCGGCACGCTGAGTGCGACCACTGACATGCAGCTTGATGTCAAAAAAGAGCTACAGAATAGTCAAAAAGGCAGCATTATTGCCGGGAAGAACCTCACCATAAAGGGTGACGGCGCGCTGGCAGTACACAATGACGATGGGCTGATCCAGGGCGATAATATCAATGCCAGCGGAATTTCCAGCCTCTCTAACACCCATGACGCGCTGATCGCGGCAAGAGAAAACCTCTCCGTTACAGCGACATCGTTGCTTAACGACGCCTCAACCATTCAGGCCGGTAGCCTGACGCTCGATCGCGTCAGCACCGTCGATAACCTTAACGCCGCCACGCTGTATGCCAGCAAGACGCTGCAACTTACCCATCTCAACACGCTGAATAACACCGGCAGTTTTGTGATTTCTGACGGCACGCTGTCACTGTCCGATGTGAACACCCTCAATAACACTGAAGGTGCAACGCTATTCGGTGCTGGAAATACCACGCTGAGAAACGTAGGTACCCTTAATAACAGCGGCGCATCGATGATTAAATCGGATAATGCGCTCTCGATCGCGACGACCACGACGCTTAATAACAGCAGCGATGCAGTGATTGCCTCTGAGGGCAATCTGAATATCAGCGGCGTGAAGACGTTAAACAACCGCTCGGTGATCATCGGCAATGGCAATATCGCGATCGATGCCGTTGAGGAGCTGAAAAACGACGGTGTGGTTCAGGCAGGTCTGGATCTGATTATTCGCAACGTCAAAAACCTGGCCAACACAGGTGAAGGGCATGTTTTAGCTGCACTGCGTAACCTGACGATTGAAGACGTTGAGTCGCTCATCAACAGCGACGGCGCGGTCATCTCCGCCAATATGCAGACGGTGCTGAACGCCATCGGCGTTCTGACCAACCGCACGGCCGGTGTCATTCAGGCTGTAAACGGCCCGCTGGAGATTGTCGCCAACACGTTGAGCAACATTGGCAGCCTCACCGCAGAGGACGGGCAGCAGTCGGTGTCCACTCTCGTGGCGGGCGGCGACATTACGATCAATGCGCAAAACATGCTTAACACCGAACAGGCGGTGATTGTGTCGACGCAGAGCGATCTGTCAGTTAATGTCGCTAATAATCTGATCAACGCCAATGCAGCGGTACTATCGGGTGCCAACAATACGAACCTCAACGTAGCGGGCGGGACGATTAGCAACGAAAAAAATGCCCTGATCGCCGGGAATAACATCACGATTAATGCCTCGCAGCTGAATAATCATGATTCCGGCACGACCTCTGCCAGAAACGACCTCAACATCCATACCGGTTCATTCAATAACATCAATGGCATCCTCGAAGCGGGTCATGATTTATTGCTCAAGGTAAAAGACTCCATCGCGCTGAATGACAATAACCGCAGTATTCGTGCAGGTCATGATATGACGCTCAGCACGGAAGGTACGCTGTACAACAACACCATGATGGAAGCCATCGGCAACCTGACGCTCCAGGCAGACGGTAAGGTGATCAACAGCAAGTCTGTGGTCACGGGGGGTGATTTACACATCAACGCTAATGAGGTAATGAACAACAGCAACAGCCTGCTCTGGTCGTTAGGGAAGATGGATATTAATGCCCACGACGGTGCCTTTGTTAATGACTATAACGGTAACGTGCTGAGCATGGGTGACATGTCGCTCATCGCGAAAACGATTATCAACTCCGCCGGGATCATTCGCTCCGAACAGAACATCAATATTGATGCGGCCTCTCTGGAAAACCAGAGCACCTATACGGGTGGCACCATTTCGCAAACCCAAACGCAGGATGCCGTGGGTCAATGGGCCGGTATTGATAATGTGATGACGCAGGTCAGGATTACCACGGTTCTGCACATCCCGGTTCTGGCGTCAGATATCGCTATGAGTAAGCTCGGCGAAATCAGCGCTGGGAAAGATATTAATATTAACCAGCGCGGCATTTTCGACGAAAAAGAGGTTAAAAATAACGGCGGCCTGATCCAGGCGGGACGTGATATCACCATCACGGGTAATCTGCTGAACTCGCCAACCTATACCTCCGAATCCATGTATGACTATCTGAATCTCATCCTTGAGCAACCGATAGTACTGACCGACTACTGGAAGGTGGCAGCAGAGCACTACACGACGCTGACCTTCAACTCGCTCTATCAATACCTTGATTTCATCTTTGGTGACGGCGCACCTGCAACCAAAAGCGGTACCCAGGATCCAAACAGAGAGCGTAGCTATAAATCGCTTCTCGACGCCGCGAATGACTCAACCCAGCTCAACTACGTCATGAGCAAAGTGTTTGGTGAAACGTGGAATTCGCAAGATTACGCGACCCTGAACACGGCATGGCATAACCTGGTAAGCAATGACACCAGCATTACCCCTCTGAAGACGAATATGATCTACTTCGTGCCTTCAGAAAAAGGTGAAATCACGGCGGGTCGTAACTTTACGCACAATGGCGGCACGCTGGATAACGGCCTGGCTAACGCTGGCACAATCAAAGAAAACGCCAAAATTGAGAATATCGACGTGGGTGACTACACCATCGACACCGCCGTCGCGGGCTATGATGTTGCCATCAATACCAAAAAGCTGAATGAACTGGCCATGGGGATCAGCCCACTGCCGACCATCAAGGATTTGGTCTCTCTGCCGGGCATGTTTGAAGTCACTGACGAATTCAAAAAAGCCTCTGAGGCGGCGAAAAACGGTACCGAATACAGCGGCCCGGCCAACCACATCATTCCGATTTTCGAAACGCGCCCGGAAATGATCGATCAGAGCAAGTACAGCGGCTCTGACTACTATTTCGACAAGGTGGATTACACTACCACCGAAACCGTTAACGTCATTGGCGATAACTACTTTATCTCCGAACTGATTCGTCGAGAGATCAGCCGCTCTGTAGGCAGCATGTTTGCGATACGAGACGGTCTTGAAGGCGATGCGCTGGTACAAAACCTGATGGATAACGCCGGTATTGCGGCGAAAAACAGCGATCTAAATCTGGTGGTGGGGCAGCCTCTGAGCGAAGAGCAGCGCAATGGGCTGACCCAGGATATCGTCTGGTTCGTGAGCCAGAACATCAAAGGGACGGAAGTGCTGGTGCCGGTGGTCTACCTTTGCCCTGAAACCCTTAGCCAGCTGGCTAACGGTGATATCAGTAAAGGCACAGCGTCCATTGCAGCCGGAAATAGCCTTTCAGTTGATGCCACCGCCATTAACAACGTGAACGGTACCCTCTCCTCTAAGGGTGACGTCACGCTGAAATCCAAAGGGGATATTAACAACATCAGCAATGCGACAGATGCTGGCATCTCGGCGGGCGGTAACGTCTCAATGACGTCGGAAAATGGCAGCATTGCCTCAAACGGCGCGGCAGTGAACGCCGGTGGCGACATTGACATGAAGGCTGAAAAGGGCGACATCACCCTGACCGCATCTGTCGGACACGGCGAAGACGGCAAGCAGAAGATTCATGCGCACGATGATGGCGTCACCGCAGGCGGCAGTATCAACATGCAGGCGAAAACCATCACTTCCAACGCGGCTGATATTACGGCAGGCCAGGACGTGAATATGAAGGCGAGCGAAGGTGACGTCACCTTCAACGACCTGCATCAGATTGATTCTAACCGTACCATCAATACCGAGATCAACGGTCTGTCCAGCTATACCACCACCGACACCAAAACGGTGACCGGCGAAGCTATCGGCGCAACCGTCAAGGCTGGCGGCAATGTGCAGATTGATGCCAGCAAGAATGTGGTCATCGAAGGCGGCAGCATTGACGCGAAAAGCGGCTCCATCAACGCGGCAGAAAACGTTGAGATAAAGACGTCTGAAAACGTGTCCGCTGAGGAACACACCACACAGTCTCGCCAGTTTGTTGCTGAGGCCGGCATCAGCGGCGCCGGTAAATCCGCCTCGGCTTCCTACGGCAAAAACGACGGCACCACAAAAAATACCACCTCTGGCGACTACACCAGCGCAGGCGGTAATTCTGAAACCTCCGCGATTGGTGCCAAACCGGGCCGCGCACCGATCACCGATACTGCCGGTTTCAAGGTGGGTATGGAAGACACAACCGATACCGTGTCGACCCAGAGCAAGCAGAACACCAACGCGTCCATTAATTTTACCGATTCCGGTTCCGTAAATGCAGGAAAAACGGCGGATATTGGCGGCGCTGACCTCTCCGCCGGAGATAAGCTCAGCATTAACGCGAAGGATGTCGCAAGCACCAAATACGAGGATGAAACCAAAACCACCGTCACACATAAAGACCGCTTTGTCGGTGTTTCAGGTGAGGCCCACAGTGCGGTAGTTGATGCGATCGACAAAACCGGGAATCTCATTGATAAATCGCAGCAAGGCCAGTCGATTAACAGCGGAACCACGACGGCGGAAGTGCTGGGCGATGTGTCCAACATCATGCTAAACGATCTTGCTGGCGGCTCCGTCACTTTCGGCGGGAACACGACAAAAACGAAAGAAACGCGCACCGCAACGGCGGAGAATACCACCAATATTAATGCTAAAAACGTCAGCATTAATTCGACCAACGATACCACGCTCAACGGCGTGAACGTGAACTCGCAGAATACGGAGATCAATGCGGGTGGTAATGTGGACATTAACGCAGCGAAATCAACAACCTCTTACACCAATGAAACCGAAAAACACAAAGGCGGTCTTACCGCAGGCGTGGGAGTGGATATAACTGGCGCAAGCGGCGGTATTTCAGTCGATTACAACGGCAGTACGGAACACGGCTCGGGTAACTCTACGTCGTATAAGAACAGTACTATCAACGGCAACACGGTGACAGTGAACGCTGGCGGTGATATGAACATGAAGGGCGCTAACATCGATGCAGAAAAAGCGGATGTTAACGTTGCAGGCGATATGAATATCACCTCCGTGCAGAATACCGAGCACACCGAAAGCAGCCGCGGTAACTGGGGCGCTTCTGTGGGCATCTCCGTCTCGGCAGCGGGCATCATCCCGAACGCGTCCGTCAACGGGGGCGGCGGCTCTGAAAGTTACGATTCGTCTAAAACAGCGAAGCAATCCGGTATCAATACCAGCGGCGAGCTGAATGTGAAAACCGGAGGTGACCTGAATATGACCGGGGCTAATCTGGTATCTCAGGATGGCACCGGATCGGTGAACGTTGCGGGTGATATCAATGCGAAAACGCTGGAAGACCACGTTGAGCAGGATGGTCTGTACGGCGGTGGCGGCATTGGCCTGAGCAATGGCGTAGTGCCTTCCGGTAACATCTACGTCGACACCGTGGATGAAATTCACTACAACGAAACGCAGAAATCCACTATCGCCGTGGGTGACACCACCAGTGCGGCAGTGAATGGCGATCTCAATACCAATAAAGATGAAATGTCGGTTGTCACGCGTGATGAGAAAGAAGCAGGAAATAACATTTCCTACACGCTTGCCGATCCGGGGATTCGTAAGAAGAAGAAAAGCGGCGCTGACGCAGACAGCGATACTCCAGCGAAGCCGGATGACGGCCATACGGACGATGGCGGCTGCCCTCAGAAGTGTACGCCGACTAAGCCAGGCTCAACGCAGCAGCAGACGACAACCACGACGCGTACAACGTCTGATTCTCAGCATATGACGATTGAGAAAACGACGGCGACAACGACCTCCACGTCCGCCTCTTCGGTGGTCCATAAGGAGGCCGTCGCGTCTGAAACCGCACGCAGTGAAGCCGTGCCAAACGTTGCGCCGTCAACGTCCCAGCCGCTGACGCCAAAAGCGAAACCAGAGGCCGCAACGGTTACACCAAAAGCGAAACCAGAAGCCACAACGGTTACGCCAGTGAAGAAATGGGCCGTACCGGAAACTAACTATCCTGTGCTCTCTCCGGGCTCTGCAACGGGTAAAACCGGTAAAGACATGCCGAAAACACCGGACCACAGGAAGTGGAACGGCGACATGACCAACGGCGTTGCGCCATCCAGCAACACCAAAGGCGATGACGTCAAGCTCTCGCCGGGTTCGTCCACCGGTCAGACCGGGATGGATATGCCGAAAACGCCGGAACACAAGCAGTGGAATGGCGACATGACCAACGGCGTTGCGCCATCCAGCAACACCAAAGGGAATGACGTTAAGCTTTCTCCGGGGTCGTCCACCGGTCAGACCGGGATGGACATGCCGAAAACGCCGGAACACAAGAAGTGGAATGGCGACATGAGCAAAGGTGCGATGAACGCGCGTCCGCAGTGGAAGGCGTTGCAAATCGATCGACCGATTGATATCTATGCTCCGGTAACCATTACCTTCACCGACGAGCAGTACAGCTAAAACAAAAGGGTCTGACTTTCGTCAGACCCTTTTTTTAACGCCCCTTTCGAACGTTATTCGTCTTCCAGATACGTATATCCGTACAGACCCGCTTCAAACTCTTCCAGGAACTGCTGCTGCAGCGCATCGTCCAGCCCGGTGTTTTTCACCTGGTCGCGGAACTGCGTGAGCAGGGTTTTCGGATCCAGCTGAACGTATTCCAGCATGTCCGCCACGGTATCCCCTTCGTCAGACAGCTCAACTTCCACGCTGCCGTCAGGGAAGACAAACACGTCAACCGCCTCGGTATCGCCGAACAGGTTGTGCATGTTGCCGAGGATCTCCTGATACGCGCCGACCATAAAGAAGCCCAGCATTGGCGGGTTCTCCGGGTCGTATTCCGGCATTGGCATCGTCGTGGCGATACCGTCGCCGTCCACGTAGTGGTCGATGGCGCCGTCAGAGTCGCAGGTGATGTCCAGCAGCACCGCGCGACGTTCCGGGGCGTGATTCAATCCTTCCAGCGGCAGAACCGGGAACAGCTGATCGATACCCCAGGCATCCGGCATCGACTGGAACAGCGAGAAGTTGACGTAAATCTTATCCGCCATACGCTCCTGCAGCTCGTCGATTATCGGACGGTGGGCGCGGTTGCTCGGGTCGAGCTGCTTCTGCACTTCATGGCACATATTCAAATAGAGCTGCTCTGCCCACGCGCGCTCCTGCAGGCTGAAGGTGCCTGAAGAGTAGCCGACGTGAATATCGTGCAGATCCATCTGGCTGTCGTGAAGCCATTCGCGCAGGGAACGACGCGTGCCGGGCTCGTGCATCTCCTGCCAGGTTTCCCACATGCTTTGCAGGGAACGCGGGGCATCGTCTGCCGGCGGCGTCGCTTCGGTGGTTTCGCTGCGCTCAACGCCGATAATGTTAGAGACCAGCACCGTATGGTGCGCGGTCACCGCGCGACCGGATTCGGTAATCACCGTCGGGTGCGGCAGGCCGTTCTCTTCACAGGCGTCGCCGATCGCCCAGATGATGTTGTTCGCGTATTCGTTCAGGCCGTAGTTCACGGAACAATCAGATTGTGAGCGGGTCCCTTCATAGTCCACGCCCAGGCCGCCGCCCACGTCGAAGCACTGAATATTCACGCCAAGCTTGTGCAGCTCAACGTAGAAACGCGCCGATTCACGCACGCCGGTGGCGATATCACGAATGTTGGCCATCTGCGAGCCGAGGTGGAAGTGCAGCAGCTGAATGCTGTCCAGACGACCACGCTCGCGCAGAATTTCTACCAGCTGCAGCACCTGGTTGGCCGCCAGGCCGAACTTGGATTTTTCACCGCCGGAGGACTGCCATTTTCCGGAACCCTGTGACGCCAGACGCGCACGCACGCCAAGGCGCGGCACCACGTTCAGACGCTCGGCTTCTTCCAGCACGATGGCGATTTCAGTCATCTTCTCGATAACCAGATAGACCTTGTGGCCCATCTTCTCGCCAATCAGCGCCAGACGAATGTATTCACGGTCTTTATAGCCGTTACAGACGATCACTGAACGGGTCATCCCCGCATGCGCCAGCACGGCCATCAGTTCGGCTTTGGAACCCGCCTCCAGCCCCAGCGGCTCGCCGGAGTGGATCAGCGATTCAATCACGCGGCGGTGCTGGTTTACCTTGATCGGGTAAACCAGGAAGTAGTCGCCTTTATAGCCGTAGGATTCACGCGCGCGTTTGAACGCGGCGTTAATCGAACGCAGGCGATGTTGCAGGATCTGCGGGAAGCAGAACAGTGCAGGCAAACGCTGGCCCTGAGCCTCACGGGCTTTCACCAGTTTGGCGAGATCCACGCGCGCTTCAGGGACGTCCGGATCCGGGCAGACGCTGATGTGGCCCAGTTCATTGACGTCGTAGTAGTTATTGCCCCACCAGGCAATATTGTAAGTGCGCAGCATCTTGCTGGCTTCCTCGGAGCTCATCGCAACCTCCTGCATAGAACGTAGTACACCCTGTTCGCCCGCTGACGAAGGCGAAAAAGAAGACATGTCGTCAGACATAGCGAACCTCAACTCTTTGTATTAAGTGTAAAACAGTTGACTACTATCGCAGCGTTATACGGCGATAACAACCCATAAACGGCTCCGTTTCCCAGCAGAGTATGCTGAAATCCAGACCGTGCGACCGGTTTCTTATTCATATCATTGTAAAACACGTATCCGAACTCTGTATGACAAGGTTCGGCGAAACCACGAGAAAACTCTTGTATTAACAAGAGCGCCCTTGTTCAGTTTTCACAAAGCGTGACCGGCCCTGGAATCCTGAGAAGCGCCGAGATGGGTATAACATCGGCAGGTTTGCAGACTAGAAATGCGGGTTGCGGGAATCAAATGCGCGCCAGAACGGCTGCGCTGAATTAGCGGAAAACGATGGTTCATTATCTCGTATCACCTCCACGGCCGCCTCTGCTGAAACGGACCCCAAGCCAAAGCTAAAAGTTCACTGCTTTACCCGGCTGGAAGTGGCGACACGATGAAGTTCATCGAGCGCTTATTTTATATGAGCCGCGCGCCGCGTTTTATACCGAGAAGGGGGCTAAAAAGCAAAACAAAAATGCGCGTGTTGCCAGCACCGTCAGGAATTTTTGCCAGCACCAATTTCAACTGAGTGAGAGATGAGTCAAAAAAAACTGGAAATCGGGTGAAGAAGTGACCTAAAATAGCCATCCAGATGTTAATCCATCTATACTGATTAACACTCATACTGCCAGTGTCAAAAACCTGCAGGCCTTGGTAGAATTATCTCCTTTGGCTATTCCACACAGCAGCTTGAGCTAACCAAATTCCTCTTAGGTGAAATAAAACATGGCAAAACACCTGTTTACGTCCGAGTCCGTATCAGAAGGACATCCTGATAAAATTGCTGACCAAATCTCCGATGCGGTGCTGGATGCGATCCTCGCGCAGGATCCAAAAGCACGCGTCGCGTGTGAAACCTATGTCAAAACCGGCATGGTTCTGGTTGGCGGTGAGATCACCACCAGCGCATGGGTTGATATCGAAGAGATCACCCGTAATACGGTGCGTGAGATCGGTTATGTGCATTCTGATATGGGCTTTGATGCCAACTCCTGCGCGGTACTGAGCGCAATTGGCAAACAGTCTCCAGACATCAACCAGGGCGTTGACCGTGCCGATCCGCTGGAACAGGGCGCGGGCGACCAGGGCCTGATGTTCGGCTATGCAACCAACGAAACCGACGTGCTGATGCCAGCGCCGGTCACCTACGCACACCGTCTGGTGCAGCGTCAGGCTGAAGTGCGTAAAAACGGCACCCTGCCGTGGCTGCGCCCGGATGCGAAGAGCCAGGTCACCTTCCAGTACGACGACGGTAAAATTGTCGGTATTGACGCGGTGGTTCTGTCTACCCAGCATGCCGAAGATATCGATCAGAAATCCCTGCAGGAAGCAGTGATGGAAGAGATCATCAAGCCGGTTCTGCCAACCGAATGGCTGAGCAGCGCCACCAAATTCTTCATCAACCCGACCGGACGCTTTGTTATCGGCGGCCCAATGGGTGACTGCGGCCTGACCGGTCGTAAAATCATCGTTGATACCTACGGCGGCATGGCGCGTCACGGTGGCGGTGCCTTCTCCGGTAAAGATCCATCAAAAGTGGACCGTTCTGCAGCGTACGCGGCACGTTATGTGGCGAAAAACATCGTGGCTGCCGGCCTGGCTGACCGCTGTGAGATTCAGGTTTCCTACGCTATCGGCGTGGCTGAACCCACCTCCATCATGGTGGAAACCTTTGGTACCGAGAAAGTGCCTTCAGAACAGCTGACCCTGCTGGTGCGCGAGTTCTTCGACCTGCGCCCATACGGCCTGATTCAGATGCTGGATCTGCTGCACCCAATCTACAAAGAAACCGCTGCATACGGTCACTTTGGTCGTGAACATTTCCCATGGGAAAAAACCGACAAAGCCGCCCTGCTGCGTGAAGCTGCCGGTCTGAAGTAATCGACTGACATCGCTTTTAAAAGGCCAGCCCTCGGGCTGGCCTTTTGCATTTGTGCGATCATCCTTGCCCGGCGGCGCTTCGCTTGCACGGGCCTACGAGTTTTGGGCATTTGTAGGCCGGGTAAGGCGCAGCCGCCACCCGGCTGAAAGGTGTACCCTTTGGAACCGATTACACCGCACCGGTACCCCTCCGCTTTCAGAATATTCTCTTTGCATGATCGCCATTCTTCTGCTGTTACATTCCCTTTCAGTTAAGTCTGAAATATCTCCTTTCGCGATGCGCCTCACTTCATTTACCTCTATATTTTCAAAGCTTTAATTTTATTTACGGTTGCACACGAGTGTAACCGATTACACCTATGTGATTAATCTCACATATTTTTACGGGTCGCTCACCTACCCTTACCATCAATAAAACTGATAACCCAACTGGAGGGCATAATGCCTGACAATAAAAAACAGGGGCGTACGTCCAACAAGGCGATGACATTCTTCGTCTGTTTCCTCGCCGCCCTGGCAGGATTACTTTTTGGCCTGGATATCGGCGTGATTGCCGGTGCATTACCTTTCATCACTGACGAGTTTCAGATTAGCGCTCACACCCAGGAATGGGTGGTCAGCTCCATGATGTTCGGTGCGGCCGTTGGGGCCGTCGGCAGCGGCTGGCTCTCCTTCAAACTCGGACGTAAAAAGAGCCTGATGATTGGCGCGATCCTGTTCGTGGCCGGCTCACTCTTCTCTGCCGCAGCGCCTAACGTTGAGGTCCTGCTGGTTTCCCGCGTGCTGCTCGGTCTGGCCGTGGGCGTGGCGTCCTATACCGCCCCGCTCTACCTGTCTGAAATCGCGCCGGAGAAAATCCGCGGCAGTATGATTTCAATGTACCAGCTGATGATCACCATCGGTATTCTCGGTGCATACCTTTCCGATACCGCGTTTAGCTACAGCGGCGCATGGCGCTGGATGCTCGGCGTGATCATCATCCCTGCGGTTCTGCTGCTGATTGGCGTCTTCTTCCTGCCGGACAGCCCGCGCTGGTTTGCTGCAAAACGTCGCTTCCACGATGCCGAACGCGTGCTGATGCGCCTGCGCGATACCAGCGCGGAAGCGAAAAACGAGCTGGAAGAGATCCGCGAAAGCCTGAAGGTCAAACAGTCCGGCTGGGCGCTGTTTAAAGAGAACAGCAACTTCCGCCGGGCGGTGTTCCTCGGCGTGCTGCTCCAGGTGATGCAGCAGTTCACCGGGATGAACGTCATCATGTACTACGCGCCCAAAATCTTTGAGCTGGCGGGTTATACCAACACCACCGAGCAGATGTGGGGGACCGTCATCGTGGGTCTGACCAACGTGCTGGCGACCTTTATCGCCATCGGTCTGGTGGACCGCTGGGGACGTAAGCCAACCCTGACGCTGGGCTTCCTGGTGATGGCGGCCGGTATGGGCGTCCTCGGTACCATGATGCATGTGGGCATTCACTCCCCAACCGCCCAGTACTTTGCGGTAGGCATGCTGCTGATGTTTATCGTCGGGTTTGCGATGAGTGCCGGTCCGCTGATCTGGGTGCTGTGCTCTGAGATCCAGCCGCTGAAGGGGCGTGATTTTGGTATCACCTGCTCTACCGCAACGAACTGGATTGCCAACATGATCGTCGGCGCAACGTTCCTGACCATGCTCAACACTCTGGGTAATGCCAACACCTTCTGGGTCTACGCCGGTCTGAACATCTTCTTTATTGTGCTGACCATCTGGCTGGTTCCAGAAACCAAACACGTGTCTCTGGAACATATTGAACGTAACCTGATGAAAGGTCGCCCGCTGCGCGAAATCGGCGCTCACGACTGATCCTCTTGCGGGAGGCGCCTCTTGCGCCTCCCCGCTTCCCGCTTTATGCTCTGCCCCTATGAAAGCTCCCCGTCTCCCCATCGCCATTCAGCAAGCCGTTATGCGCAGCCTGCGGGAAAAACTCGCCCAGGCGAACCTGAAGCTTGGTCGCAATTACCCTGAACCCAAACTCGTCTACCAGCAGCGTGGCACCTCGGCCGGTACCGCCTGGCTGGAATCCTATGAGATCCGCCTGAACCCGGTTCTGATGATGGAAAACCAGCAGGCGTTTATTGATGAGGTGGTGCCGCACGAGCTGGCGCACCTGCTGGTGTGGAAACACTTCGGACGCGTCGCCCCCCACGGCAAGGAGTGGAAGTGGATGATGGAAGCGGTGCTCGGCGTTCCGGCGCGCAGAACCCATCAGTTCGAGCTGGAATCGGTGCGCCGCAATACCTTCCCCTACCGCTGCCAGTGTCAGCAACATCAGCTTACCGTCCGCCGCCATAATCGCGTGGTGCGCGGCGAGGCAACCTACCGCTGCGTGAAATGCGGCGAGCCGCTGGTGGCGGAATAATTATCTGAACGTTCAGGAACTTTCCTGATCTGACTGATTGCATACAGGAACAACATTCGTTACGTTGCGGGCTCGTTTTGACACGGAGTGTAAGATGTCCCGTAATTTTTCTCTCGCGGTCGCCTTTCTGACGACGGCGCTCTCAGGCCACGCCCTGGCCGACGGTATCAACAGTTTCTCTCAGGCCAAAGCGGCCGGTGTAAAGGTCAACGCTGACGTACCGGGCGATTTCTACTGCGGCTGTAAAATTAACTGGCAGGGTAAAAAAGGGGTCGTTGACCTTGAGTCCTGCGGCTACAAGGTGCGTAAAAACGAAAACCGCGCCAGCCGTATTGAATGGGAACATGTCGTTCCGGCATGGCAGTTTGGCCACCAGCGCCAGTGCTGGCAGGATGGTGGACGTAAAAACTGCGCCAAAGATCCGGTTTACCGCCAGATGGAAAGCGACATGCATAACCTACAGCCCGCGGTGGGCGAAGTGAACGGCGATCGCGGCAACTTCATGTACAGCCAGTGGAACGGTGGCGAAGGTCAGTACGGCCAGTGCGGTATGAAGATTGATTTTAAAGAGAAAGTCGCCGAGCCCCCTGCCCGCGCGCGCGGCAGCATTGCCCGCACCTATTTCTATATGCGTGACCGTTACGATCTCAACCTCTCCCGCCAGCAGACCCAGTTGTTCAACGCCTGGGACAAGCAATACCCGGTGACGGAGTGGGAATGCCAGCGCGACGAGCGTATCGCCAGAGTCCAGGGGAATCACAACCCTTACGTCCAGCGGGCTTGCCAGGCGCAAAAGAGCTAACCTACACTACGGCAATTCGCTTATATCGCATGACACATGGAATTTCTGACTATGCGCATTCCCCGCATTTACCATCCTGAACTGATTACCGCAGGCCGTGAAATCGCCCTGTCTGATGACGCCGCCAACCACGTTGGCCGCGTGCTGCGCATGGGCGCCGGCCAGGCAATACAATTGTTCGACGGCTCTAACCAGGTTTTCGACGCGGAAATCACGCGGGCGGATAAAAAAAGCGTACACGTGAACGTCCTGCGCGGTGAAGTGGATGACCGGGAATCACCGCTGCATATCCATCTGGGCCAGGTGATGTCGCGCGGCGAGAAAATGGAGTTCACGATTCAGAAATCCATTGAACTGGGTGTAAGCCTCATTACGCCACTTTTTTCTGAGCGCTGTGGCGTTAAACTGGATGCGGAACGTCTGAACAAAAAGATCCAGCAGTGGCAGAAAATTGCCATCGCGGCTTGCGAACAGAGTGGCCGCAACCGTATTCCGGAGATCCGCCCGGCGATGGATCTGGAGGAGTGGTGTGCAGAAGAGGACAGTGGGCTGAAGCTCAATCTTCATCCGCGCGCCAGCGCCAGCATCAATACGCTGCCGCTGCCCGTTGAGCGCGTTCGCCTGCTGATTGGCCCTGAAGGCGGCCTGTCGGCGGACGAAATTGCGATGACGGCACGTTACCAGTTTACTGATATTCTGTTGGGACCTCGCGTTCTGCGCACTGAGACAACGGCACTCACGGCCATTACCGCGCTACAGGTACGGTTTGGCGATCTGGGTTGACGCATTATTGGAGAGAAAGATGATCAAGCTCGGCATCGTGATGGACCCCATCGCAAACATCAACATCAAGAAAGATTCCAGCTTCGCCATGCTGCTGGAAGCGCAGCGTCGCGGGTATGAACTCCACTATATGGAGATGAACGATCTTTACCTGATCAACGGTGAAGCCCGCGCGCGCACCCGCATCGTTAACGTCGAGCAGAACTACGACAAATGGTACGAATTCGGTACAGAGCAGGACATTGCCCTGGCCGATCTCAACGTCATTCTGATGCGTAAAGATCCGCCGTTCGACACCGAGTATATCTACTGCACCTATATCCTTGAACGTGCAGAAGAGAAAGGCACGCTGATCGTCAACAAGCCGCAGAGCCTGCGCGACTGTAACGAGAAGCTCTATACCGCCTGGTTCTCTGACCTGACGCCGGAAACGCTGGTGACCCGCAGCAAAGCGCAGTTGAAGGCATTCTGGCAGAAGCACGGCGACATCATCATGAAGCCGCTGGACGGCATGGGCGGCGCGTCGATTTTCCGCGTGAAGGAAAGCGACCCGAATATCGGCGTGATTGCCGAAACCCTGACCGAACTGGGCACCCGTTACTGCATGGCACAGAACTATATTCCGGCGATCAAGGACGGCGACAAACGCGTGCTAGTGGTGGATGGCGAACCGGTCCCTTACTGCCTGGCGCGTATCCCGCAGGGTGGCGAAACCCGTGGTAACCTGGCGGCCGGCGGTCGCGGTGAGCCGCGCCCGTTGACCGAAAGCGACTGGGAAATTGCCCGCCGCGTCGGCCCAACGCTGAAAGCCAAAGGCCTGATCTTTGTTGGCCTGGATATCATCGGCGATCGTCTGACCGAAGTGAACGTCACCAGCCCGACCTGCATTCGTGAAATTGAAGCGGAATTCCCGGTCTCGATCACCGGAATGCTGATGGACGCCATCGAAAAACGCCTGCAGAAATAACCCACCAATGAGTGACAGCGCCCGGGTTTCTCCGCATACTGGTCGCTGTCGCTTTTTAAACCAGGAAACAGTACCTCTGACAATGAATTTACAGCATCACTTTCTTATTGCCATGCCTGCTCTCCAGGACCCGATTTTTCGCCGCGCCGTGGTTTATATTTGTGAATACAATGAAGACGGTGCGATGGGTATTATCATTAATAAACCGCTGGAAAATCTTCAGGTTGAAGGGATTCTGGACAAGCTGAAAATCCCGGCTGAAGCGCGACTGCCGGAGATCCGGCTTGATAAGCCCGTGATGCTGGGTGGACCTCTTGCAGAAGATCGCGGCTTTATCCTGCATACGCCGCCGGTGTTCTCTTCCAGTATTCGCATTTCGGATAACACCGTCATCACCACCTCGCGTGACGTGCTCGAAACGCTGGGCACCGCAGAGCAGCCTTCTGAAGTGCTGGTGGCGCTGGGCTATTCGTCGTGGGAAAAAGGCCAGCTTGAGCAGGAGATCCTCGATAACGCCTGGCTCACCGCCCCTGCGGACATGAATATCCTGTTTAAAACGCCGATTGCCGATCGCTGGCGCGACGCGGCGAAGTTGATTGGCATTGATATCCTGACCATGCCTGGCGTAGCGGGGCACGCCTGATGAGCGGAACGCTTCTGGCCTTCGATTTTGGCACCAAAAGCATTGGCGTCGCCGTGGGGCAGCGCATCACCGGTACCGCGCGTCCGCTTACCGCCCTGAAGGCCAACGACGGTACGCCGGACTGGAACCTCATTGAGCGTCTGCTCAAAGAGTGGCAGCCGGATGACGTGATTGTCGGATTACCGCTCAACATGGACGGTACCGAACAGCCGCTGACTGCCCGGGCGCGTAAGTTCGCCAATAAAATCCATGGCCGCTTTGGCGTCTCCGTGAAGCTGCACGACGAGCGTCTCAGCACCGTCGAAGCGCGTGCTGGCCTGTTTGAGCACGGTGGCTTCCGGGCGCTCAGTAAGGGCAGCGTGGACTCCGCTTCTGCCGTCATCATCCTCGAAAGCTATTTCGAGCAGGGCTTTTAAGCACAGGGGCCTAGAGCCGCCCCTGCGCCCGTCTCTCTGCCAGGCTTTGGTCAAAGTTCTGCATGCCTGCCTGCTGTCCGGTTTGAATAATGCCGGGCAGCTGCCACGTTTTTCCTTCTCGTATCAGATTCGCCGCCGCCGCGGTATTCACCAGCAGCTCATACAGCGCGACGCGCCCGTCCTGTAAGTCAGGAACCAGCTTCTGCGCCAGCACCGCCCGCAGGCTGCCGGCCAGCTGGTTACGCACCGGATCTTTCTCCTGCGCCGGGAACGTATCGACCAGCCGCTCAATCGCCTGCGATGCCCCGCGCGTATGCAGCGTCGCCAGCACCAGGTGCCCGGTCTCCGCTGCCGTTAGCGCCAGGCGGATCGTTTCGCTGTCGCGCAGCTCTCCCAGCAAAATCACGTCCGGATCCTGGCGTAAGGCACTGCGCAGCGCATCGGCAAATGACGGGCTGTGCTGGCCGATCTCCCGCTGCTGGATCAGGCAACGCTCGCTCTGATAGATAAACTCCACCGGATCTTCGAGCGTGAGAATATGGCCGTCAGTATGGTGGTTGAGAAAATCGACCATCGCCGCCAGCGTCGTGGATTTGCCGCTGCCGGTCGCCCCCGTCACCAGAATCAACCCGGACGCATTGGTTAACAGTTCCGGGATAACCCTCGGCGCGCCCAGCGAAGCGAGCTGCGGACAGGTACGCGGCAACAGCCGTAGCGTTACAGAGACTCCGCGCATCTGCTTAAAGGCACTGCCGCGCAGGCGCTGGCCTCCCGCCACCGTCGCGGCAAAATCCACCTGGCCGTTGGCCCACCATATCCCCTGCTGCTCATCGTTGAGCCACGCTTTTAACAACGCCCCGAGGTCCGGAGAGGGAAACGGTGCCGGTTCAAGGCGGCCCGTTCTGCGCCAGCGAGGTGGCGAATCACTGCACAGGTGTAGATCGGAGACGTTATGCTTTACACTAAGGGCCACAATTTCTTCCACATCCATAGACTACTCCTCGGAAAATGAACGACATTGCGCATAACCTGGCACAGGTCCGGGACAAAATCTCAGCCGCCGCAACGCGTTGCGGCCGGGCTTCAGAAGAAATTACGCTGCTTGCAGTCAGCAAAACCAAGCCTGCGAGCGCCATCGCAGAAGCCATTGACGCAGGCCAGCGGGCGTTTGGTGAAAACTACGTCCAGGAAGGCGTGGATAAAATTCGCTACTTCCAGGAACAGGGGAAGACGGATCTGCAGTGGCACTTTATCGGCCCACTGCAGTCAAACAAAAGCCGTCTGGTGGCGGAGCACTTCGACTGGTGCCATACCGTTGACCGTCTGCGCATTGCGACACGCCTGAACGACCAGCGTCCGGCAGAGATGCCAGCGCTTAACGTGCTGATTCAAATCAACATCAGCGATGAAAACAGCAAGTCCGGTATTGCGCTGAGCGAGCTGGATGCGCTGGCAGCCGAGGTGGCCGAACTCCCGCGCTTAAGCCTGCGTGGTTTGATGGCAATCCCGGCGCCTGAGTCAAGTTATGAAAGGCAGTTTGCCGTGGCACAGCAAATGGCTGTAGCATTTGAGGCGCTTAAAGCGCGCTATAACACGGTAGACACGCTTTCTCTGGGCATGTCGGATGATATGGAAGCCGCCATTGCGGCAGGCAGCACGATGGTGCGCATCGGCACGGCAATTTTCGGTGCGCGCGACTACTCAAAATAATAAGGAAACCTGAGGAACGCCATGAAGACGTTGACTTTCCTGCTCTCAACGGTCATTGAGCTGTACACGATGGCGCTTTTGCTGCGCGTCTGGATGCAGTGGGCCCGCTGTGATTTTTACAATCCGTTCTCGCAGTTTGTCGTGAAAATCACGCAGCCTGTTGTTGGACCGCTGCGCCGTATTATCCCGGCCATGGGGCCCATCGACAGCTCGTCTCTGCTGGTGGCGTTTATTCTGAGCGTTATCAAAGCGATTGTGCTGTTTATGGTCTTCACCTTCCAGCCGATTATCTGGATTGTCGCCGTCCTGATTTTGATCAAAACCATCGGTCTGCTGATCTTCTGGGTGCTGCTGGTCATGGCGATCATGAGCTGGGTGAGCCAGGGCCGTAGCCCGGTGGAGTACGCCTTGATTCAGCTGACCGAGCCGCTGCTGCGCCCGATCCGTAACCTGCTTCCGTCTATGGGCGGCATCGATTTTTCGCCGATGATCCTGGTTCTGCTGCTCTATGTGATCAACATGGGGGTCGCTGAACTGCTGCAGTCCACGGGCGATATGCTGCTGCCGGGGCTGTGGATGGCGCTATGAGTGCCGTAAGCACCTGCGCTGACGGGCTGGTTTTACGGCTGTATATTCAGCCGAAAGCCAGCCGTGACGGTATTGTTGGACTGCATGGCGACGAGTTAAAAGTCGCCATCACTGCCCCGCCGGTTGACGGCCAGGCGAACGCGCATCTGACCAAATATCTGGCAAAACAGTTTCGCGTCGCCAAAAGCCAGGTCATCATTGAAAAAGGCGAACTGGGGCGACATAAACAGGTAAAAATCCTTAATCCGCAATCTATCCCGACGGAAGTCGCGGCTCTGACAGAACAGGACTAAACCATGCAGAAAGTTGTTCTCGCGACCGGCAACGCCGGTAAAGTGCGCGAGCTGGCCTCGCTATTAAATGATTTTGGTCTGGACGTGGTCGCCCAGACCGATCTTGGCGTGGATTCCGCCGAAGAGACGGGGCTGACGTTTATCGAAAACGCGATCATTAAAGCGCGCCACGCTGCGCAGGTAACTGGCCTCCCCGCGATTGCCGACGACTCCGGCCTGGCCGTAGACGCCCTCGGCGGCGTGCCGGGGATCTACTCTGCCCGCTATTCCGGCGTTGACGCTACCGACCAGCAGAATCTGGAAAAGCTGCTTGTCGCCCTGAAAGACGTCCCGGACGAACAGCGCACCGCGCAGTTCCACTGCGTGCTGGTCTATCTGCGTCACGCGGAAGACCCGACGCCGATCGTCTGCCACGGCAGCTGGCCGGGCGTGATTACCCGTGAAGCGGCTGGCAACGGCGGCTTTGGTTACGACCCGATTTTCTTTGTCCCTTCCGAGGGCAAAACCGCTGCGGAACTGACCCGCGAAGAAAAAAGCGCGATATCCCACCGCGGACGCGCGCTGAAACTGTTACTGGAAGCACTGCGTAATGGCTAATTTGCCGCCTCTGAGTCTTTATATTCACATCCCGTGGTGCGTGCAAAAATGCCCGTACTGCGATTTCAACTCGCACGCGCTGAAGGGCGAAGTGCCGCACGATGACTACGTTGCGCATCTGCTGGCCGACCTGGATGCCGATGTACCTTACGCACAGGGACGTGAAGTTAAGACCATTTTCATTGGTGGCGGTACGCCGAGCCTGCTGTCAGGCCCGGCGATGCAAACGCTGCTGGACGGCGTGCGCGCGCGCCTGAACCTGGCAGCGGATGCTGAAATTACGATGGAAGCCAACCCCGGCACCGTTGAGGCCGACCGTTTTGTCGACTATCAGCGCGCGGGCGTGAACCGCATCTCCATCGGCGTGCAGAGCTTTAGCGAGCCGAAGCTGAAGCGCCTGGGGCGTATTCACGGCCCGGAAGAGGCGAAGCGCGCGGCAAACCTGGCGACCGGTCTGGGCCTGCGCAGCTTTAACCTCGATCTGATGCACGGCCTGCCGGATCAGTCTCTGGAAGAGGCGCTGGACGATTTGCGCCAGGCCATTGCGCTGAATCCCCCTCATCTGTCGTGGTACCAGCTCACCATCGAGCCCAACACCCTGTTTGGCTCGCGTCCGCCGGTGCTGCCGGATGACGACGCGCTGTGGGATATCTTCGAGCAGGGTCACCAGCTGTTAACCGCGGCGGGCTATCAGCAGTACGAAACGTCGGCATATGCAAAGCCGGGCTACCAGTGTCAGCACAACCTGAACTACTGGCGCTTTGGCGACTATCTCGGCATCGGCTGCGGCGCACACGGCAAGGTGACCTTCCCGGACGGGCGTATTCTGCGTACTGCCAAAACCCGCCACCCTCGCGGGTATATGGAAGGCCGCTACCTGGAGCGTCAGCACGACGTCGAGGCGGCGGATAAGCCGTTTGAGTTCTTTATGAACCGCTTCCGTCTGCTGGAAGCCGCGCCGCGCGCTGAGTTTGCGCTGTACACCGGGCTGCCGGAGTCGGTGATTCGCCCGCAGATCGACGAAGCGCTGGCGCAGGGGTATCTCACGGAATGTGAGGAATACTGGCAGATCACCGAGCACGGCAAACTGTTCCTCAATTCCCTTCTTGAGCTGTTCCTCGCCGAAGATTCCTGAAGGTTGGTTCAGGATTTTGCATCCCGTTCTGTCGGCTGAGGGAAAGGCTGGCAGAGTGTGGGGATGGAAATTACGCGTTCATATGCAAAACAGCTCAGACGCGAGCTGACAACGGAAGAAAGGCGGCTTTGGTATCTACTGCGCAGCCGCCGTTTCGAAAATTATAAATTTCGCCGACAGCATCCGGTAGGAAACTACATACTGGATTTCGCCTGCTGCGAAGCACGTCTGGCAGTTGAGCTGGATGGCGGACAGCATGATGAAAATCAGGAATACGATCATCAAAGGACGTTGTGGTTAAACCAAAAGGGCTGGCACGTTATTCGATTCTGGAACAACGAACTTTGGAATAATGAAGAGGCTGTGTTGGAAAAGATCCTTGAGACACTGCAAATGCTGCAACCCTCACCCCGGCCCTCTCCCTGAAAGGGAGAGGGAGCAAACCATCCCCTCGCCCCTTTGGGGAGAGGGTTAGGGTGAGGGGCCCAGCGCGCAGAGACCTTACTTCAGCGTCCCCACCAGCGCCTTCCGGCTGTCTTCCAGCGACACCACGCGTTTACACACGTCTTTGCCGAACTGCTGGAAATCATCTTCCTGGTTTTTCCACTCGTTCTGAATGGAGGTTTGCAGGCCGCCCAGACTGCCCAGCACGCCCTGCAGCGGGTTACCGCCGCCTTTCAGCACCGCTTTGGCGCCCATCTCGTTGATGCTGTCCTGCAGGATGCCGCCCATCGCCTGGTTCACCAGCTGCTGCCCGTCAGCACGAACCTGATCGATCGCCTTATAGTGGAACGTCAGGCCGTCGGAGCGCGTCTCGATAATGCGGTTCATCTGTTCTTTAAGCTGCTTGTCCAGCTTCGTCAGGCGGGTGCGCATGTTACTGCTCTCACCCACCTCTTTGGTGATGATCTTATCCAGCGCCACGCGGCTCTTTTCGACGCGCGTCAGGGCACCTTCATTAATCCACGGCAGCGCGGTACGCAATTCGGACTGGTAGTCTTTCGCCTGCTCGCGCTGTGCGGCAGTCAGGTTGTACTGCTTGCCGTTATAGGTGACGTTCCCTTCTGGCGTAATCACCAGATTGCCGTTCTCGCCTTTGACCTGCACGGTTTGCGGGCTTAACACCACGTCATCACGCGGGGTGACGCTACATTGATAATCCGCATGGGCGGTGAATCCGGTTGCCATCAAAGCAACTGCCAGCAACGTTTTGCGCATCTTAAACACTCCCTCAGACAAAACGGGCCAGCTAATGCTGGCCCCTTACTGCTTAATTAGTCCCACCAAACGTCGAAAAGTTCGCTGACGCGGACATCTTCGAGCTTGTGGTCTTCAAGCCATTTACGGACCAGGGCCTGATGTTCTTCGGTGCATTTACCCACTTCCTGGGTGCAGATCAGACCTTCCCAGGCCAGATAGCCGCTACCGTCGAAGGCCAGTTTGTTAGGCTCGATCACCTCGTTGATGAACGCATCCACGTCCTGATCGATCTGCTCAACGCTGGTGCCTTCCGGGAAACGCCACGCAACGGAGAAGCCCACTTCCTGGAATTCTTCGATGTGCATCTTTTTACGCAGACGACGGCTACGATTCTTTGCCATTATTTCACCCTCTCGAACATTAAGTCCCATACACCGTGACCAAGACGATGGCCACGCTGTTCAAATTTCGTTACCGGACGCGATTCCGGACGCGGTACATAGTCGTTGCTCGCAGACTGGTTTTTGTAACCGTCGAGCGACGACATCACTTCCAGCATATGTTCCGCATACGGTTCCCAGTCGGTCGCCATATGGAAGACACCGCCCAGCTTCAGCTTGCTTTTAACCAGCTCGGCAAACGGCGCCTGAACGATACGGCGTTTATTATGACGCGCTTTATGCCACGGGTCAGGGAAAAAGAGCTGAACCATGGTTAAAGAATTGTCAGGAATCATTTTGTGCAGCACTTCCACCGCGTCGTGACACATCACGCGCAGGTTCTCAACGCCCTCTTCATGGGCCGTTGCCAGACATGCGCCCACGCCCGGCGAATGCACTTCGATACCAAGGAAGTTCTGCTCCGGGCGCGCTTTCGCCATGGTCACCAGCGAGGCGCCCATACCGAAGCCAATTTCCAGCGTGACCGGCGCGTCGCGGCCAAACAGCTCGGCAAAATCCAGAGGCTGCTCGCTGAACTCAACGCCCATCACCGGCCAGTAGTTGTCCAGCGCGTGTTGCTGACCTTTTGTCAGGCGGCCCTGACGACGGACAAAGCTGCGAATACGGCGCAGCGGGCGACCGTTTTCATCAAATTCCGGTGAAATGACGTCGTTTTTCATAAAAGAGTTGTCTGCTTGTGAGAATGTTCGGGAAACGGGCATTATCCAAAGTTAAGGCTTCTATGCAAGCATGGGAAAGATCCGGTTTACAGCAGATTGACGCTGTGCTGCAATCTGCGTCCCTGATTATGCGAATCGATGACCATGCAAGCCTCTCAATTTTCAGCCCAGGTGCTGGACTGGTACGACAAATACGGGCGTAAAACCCTGCCCTGGCAAATTGAAAAAACGCCGTACAAAGTATGGCTCTCCGAGGTGATGTTGCAACAAACGCAGGTCGCCACGGTGATCCCTTACTTCGAGCGTTTTATGGCGCGCTTCCCGACGGTGACCGATCTGGCCAATGCCCCGCTGGACGAGGTCCTGCACCTGTGGACCGGTCTTGGCTATTACGCGCGCGCGCGTAACCTTCACAAGGCCGCACAGCAGGTCGCCACGCGCCACAACGGGAAATTCCCGGAAACCTTCGACGAGGTGGCCGATCTCCCCGGCGTCGGACGCTCAACCGCAGGCGCTATTCTCTCCCTGTCTTTAGGCAAGCATTTCCCGATCCTCGACGGCAACGTAAAGCGCGTGCTGGCACGCTGCTATGCCGTTGACGGCTGGCCGGGGAAGAAGGACGTTGAAAAACGCCTGTGGGAAATCAGTGAAGCGGTCACTCCGGCGAAAGGGGTGGAGCGTTTTAACCAGGCGATGATGGATCTTGGCGCGATGGTCTGCACGCGCTCAAAACCCAAATGCGAGCTCTGCCCGGTGAATAATCTCTGCGTGGCGTATGCCAACCATTCCTGGGCGCAGTATCCGGGTAAGAAACCCAAACAGACGCTGCCGGAGCGCACCGGCTATATGCTGCTGATGCAACACGGCGATGAGGTCTTCCTGGCCCAGCGTCCGCCGAGCGGTCTTTGGGGTGGTCTATACTGCTTCCCACAGTTTGAAGATGAAGACTTGCTGCGTGAATGGCTTAAACAGCGTGGGATTGCTGCCGATAACCTGACACAGCTGACCGCGTTTCGCCACACCTTCAGCCATTTCCATCTGGATATTGTGCCGATGTGGCTTCCCGTGTCCTCCTTCGCCTCGTGCATGGATGAAGGCACCGCTCTCTGGTATAACTTAGCGCAACCGCCATCAGTCGGGCTGGCGGCTCCCGTGGAGCGCCTGTTACAGCAATTACGTGCCGGTGCAATGGTTTAGCATCGACAAGAAAAAGAGGAATGAGTATGGCCAGAACGATTTTTTGTACTTTCCTGCAGCGTGATGCTGAGGGCCAGGATTTCCAGCTTTATCCGGGCGAGCTGGGTAAACGCATCTACAATGAAATCTCCAAAGAAGCCTGGGGACAGTGGCAGAAAAAGCAGACCATGCTGATTAACGAGAAGAAACTCAGCATGATGAACCCGGAACACCGCAAGCTGCTGGAGCAGGAGATGGTGAGCTTCCTGTTCGAAGGTAAAGACGTGCACATCGAAGGCTATACGCCACCGGAAAAATAACATCGAGCGGCTGTTGCCGGGCGGCGCTTCGCTTGCACGGGCCTACGGTTTTGTAGGCCGGGTAAGCGCAGCGCCACCCGGCGAAAGCAACGACTAAGCAAACACAACACGCACTCCCGGAATGATGAAAAAACTTTTAGCGCTAGCCCTTGTTGCGCCGTTGCTCGTCTCGTGTTCGTCAAAAAAAGGCGATGATTACAACGAAGCCTGGATCAAGGACACCAACGGTTTTGACATTTTGATGGGGCAGTTTGCCCACAACATCGAGAACATATGGGGATTTAACGAAGTTCTTATTGCCGGACCTAAGGACTACGTTAAGTACACCGACGCCTATCTGACCCGTAGCCACATCAACTTTGATGAGGGGACGATCACGATTGAGACCATCGCAGGCACGGACCCTGCGGCACGACTCCGTCAGGCCATTATCAAAACCCTGCTGATGGGTGACGATCCGGGCTCAATCGATCTCTACTCCGATGCCGACGATATCACCATCTCGAAAGAGCCGTTCCTGTACGGTCAGGTCGTCGATCAGACCGGCCAGCCGATCCGCTGGGAAGGTCGCGCCACGAAATTTGCCGACTACCTGCTGCAGACGCGCCTGAAGAGCCGCTCTAACGGTCTGAAGATCATCTATAGCGTCACCATCAACCTCGTCCCGAACCACCTCGACAAGCGTGCGCATAAGTATCTGGGCATGGTGCGTCAGGCCTCGCGTAAATACGGCGTGGATGAGTCGCTGATCCTGGCGATTATGCAGACCGAATCCTCGTTTAACCCGTATGCGGTAAGCCGTTCCGACGCCCTGGGGCTGATGCAGGTGGTGCAGCACAGCGCCGGTAAAGACGTGTTCCGCGCGCAGGGGAAATCCGGCACGCCGAGCCGCAGCTATCTGTTCGACCCGCAGAGCAACATTGATACCGGCACGGCCTATCTGGCGATGCTGAACAATGTCTACCTCGGCGGCATCGACAACCCGACGTCGCGTCGCTATGCGGTGATCACTGCCTATAACGGCGGCGCGGGCAGCGTGCTGCGCGTCTTCTCAAATGACAAAGTGCAGGCCGCAAACATCATCAACAGCATGGCGCCGGGGGATGTCTACGCCACCCTGACCACCCGCCACCCGTCCGCGGAATCCCGTCGTTATCTGTATAAGGTGAATACGGCGCAGAAGAACTACCGTCGCCGGTGATCCGCACACCTTCTCCTGCAAGGAGAAGGTGTTCTGCTTCCCCCACCCATACGAAAATGTTATTTGCATCACAATCCAAACTGCAAATTAATGTGGATTGCATTTTTTTGCGGGAGGTAACAAAACATATCGTTGCCAACTGATAGAATTGCATCAAATAACAACCCTGAATGTTTCTATAACAACATATCTCCCGCTCACTTGTGAGGAAAGTAACATGAACCTTAAGCTGCAGCTTAAAATATTGTCGTTTCTGCAGTTCTGCCTGTGGGGTAGCTGGCTGACTACACTCGGCTCCTATATGTTTGTGACGCTCAAGTTCGATGGTGCGTCAATCGGTGCCGTCTACAGCTCGCTCGGTATTGCGGCTGTCTTCATGCCAACGCTGCTGGGGATCGTGGCGGATAAATGGTTAAGCGCCAAATGGCTGTACATGCTTTGCCACCTGGTGGGCGCGGGGACGCTGTTTATGGCAGCCCAGGTGACCACGCCGGGGGCGATGTTCATGGTGATTCTGCTCAACTCGCTGGCCTATATGCCAACGCTTGGGCTGATCAACACCATCTCCTACTACCGCCTGAAGTCCGCGGATATGGATATCGTGACCGATTTCCCGCCAATCCGTATCTGGGGCACCATCGGCTTTATCATGGCAATGTGGGGCGTAAGCTTCGCGGGCTTCGAACTGAGCCATATGCAGCTGTATATCGGTGCGGCGCTCTCCGTATTGCTGGCGATCTTCACCCTGACGCTGCCAACCATTCCGGTGTCTAACCAGCAGAAAAACCAGAGCTGGAGCACCATGCTCGGCCTGGATGCCTTCGCGCTGTTCAAAAACAAACGCATGGCGATCTTCTTCATCTTCTCCATGCTGCTGGGCGCGGAGCTGCAGATCACCAACATGTTCGGCAACACCTTCCTGCACAGCTTCGATAACAATCCGCTGTTCTCCGGCAGCTTTATCGTTGAGCATGCGTCGGTGATGATGTCCATCTCTCAGATCTCTGAGACGCTGTTCATCCTGACCATCCCGTTCTTCCTGAGCCGCTACGGCATCAAGAACGTCATGCTGATCAGTATCGCGGCGTGGATGCTGCGCTTCGGTCTGTTCGCCTACGGCGACCCAAGCCCGTTCGGCACGGTGCTGCTGGTGCTGTCGATGATTGTTTACGGCTGCGCCTTCGACTTCTTCAACATCTCCGGCTCGGTGTTTGTGGAAAAAGAGGTTAAACCTGAAATCCGCGCCAGCGCGCAGGGTATGTTCCTGATGATGACCAACGGCTTCGGCTGTATTCTGGGCGGCGTGGTGAGCGGTAAAGTGGTTGAGATGTACACCACCAACGGCATCACCAACTGGCAGCCGGTGTGGCTGATCTTCGCGGCGTACTCGCTGGTGCTGTTCTTCGCGTTCATCGCGCTGTTCAAGTACAAGCACGTGCGCGAACCGCACGGTGCGCAGCCGATCGCGCATTGATTGTTGTGCCCGGTGGCGCTGCGCTTACCGGGCCTACAAAACCAGACCGTAGGCCGGGTAAGGCGAAGCCGCCACCCGGCTATTTTATTGCAGAAAGCACCCACCCCACCGACAGCAAATCCGCGCTGCCGCCCGGGCTCAGATTTCGTTCAATCAATGCCTTATCCATCTTAAACAGCGCCTCGCGATCCCAGCCACTTGCCAGTAATTCACGCGCGTAGCCCTGAACGTAGCGCAGCCCTTCCATGCCGCCGCGCGACACGAGATTACTGTCCTGATTGACCGCCATCAGGCGTAACAGCAGGCCGTGAAGCGACTGTCCGTTCCACGAATCTAAAGCCTTACGCACCGTCGCAAAGCCGCTCTCCGCCTCACCGCGCGCGCCGGTTAAGCCGTACTGCTTAAACTGCCGCTCGCCCGCCGTCGCCTGTCCGCTGCGTGCGGCCAGCTCCCGCGACACCAGCCCGCGGCAGATGTTACTCACCTCACAGCAGAGGCTCTCTGCGGAGACATTTTTCACCCGCCCGGCGGCGAAGCACAGTAACCCCAGGGCAAAAATGCCGCCCTTGTGGGTGTTCACTCCGTTCGTCGCGGCATACATCGCCTGCTCGCAGGCCAGCCCCATCGGGCGGAGAAGGCGTAGCTGTTCGCCAGCGGGTTTATCCGCATTCGCGCTGCCCAGCTCGGCAAAGCGCGAAAACCACGGCGTAATTGCCACGATGCTGCGGACAAACAGCGCGTGGTCCATATCGCGATGGGAACCGTTGTTGAGCGTGTCCACCAGCCCCGGCTTGGGCGTGAGATCCAGCTCCTGCCACAGCGCCGCTTCAGCAAGCGCGGGCACGTCAACCGGGTGCGGTTTAGTCGCGAGCAAACCAGTCATCGATCGTCTTCTCCACGCGGGAAACCACCTGCTCAACGGGGTGGTTGCGCGAACGGGAACAGGCGTGGGCGGGCGCGTCGCAGATCAGGCAGCGCCTGAGATTCGCCCCCAGCGACTGACGCCCGACGTGGCCGTGCTGAGGGCAGATCACGTCCAGATCCCACAGCCTGCCGAGCGGGTGCGTCTGCTCCAGATCCGCACAGTGCGCTTTGATTTCCACCGCCGGATGGGCCACGCACCAGAGGGCTTCAGGTCCGGTCGGGAGCCACAGCACCTGACGGTCCAGCACCTGCCAGCGGTTTTCCCACAGCAGCTGGTCGCACATCTGCAGCGCCACGCCCATGGTATTGCGGTAGCGCAGGCTGTCCTTGATTTCCCCAGGCGTGACCAGCGTGAGGGAGATCACCGGTTGTTGATAGTGCTCAAGCATGTCAGCCTGGCGCGCTGCGCGGCGCTCTTTCGCCGCCAGCAGTTCGTCAAGGCTGACACCCGCCCGCACGGGTGTCGCTAAAGTCATACTTCCTCCTTCACCTGTCGCACGGTGTCGATCACGCTGCCGTCACGGTAGCGGATCACCCCGACGATTTTGTCGGTGAACTCAATCGGTTTCGGGACGCCGGTCAGGGAGATCGCCCGCTCGTACAGCGCGTTGATATCCACAACCTTCAGCCCGGCTTCCATGAGTCGTTCGCGGATCTCCGGGCGCGCCGGGTTGACCGCGATGCCGTGATCGGTAACCAGGACATCGATGCTCTCCCCCGGCGTAAGGCGCGTGGTAACGCGCTTCACCACCGTCGGAATGCGGCTGCGCAGCAGCGGCGCGACCACAATGGTCAGGTTCGCCGCGGCGGCCACGTCGCAGTGCCCGCCGGACGCGCCGCGCATCACGCCGTCGGAGCCGGTGATGACGTTGACGTTGAACTCGACGTCGATCTCCAGGGCGCTGAGGATCACCACGTCGAGCTGGTCGCAGCTTGCCGCCTTGCTGCCGGGGTTGGCGTAGACGTTGGTGGAGATCTCCACGTGGTTCGGGTTACGCGCCAGCGAGGCCGCCGCCTGGCCGTCAAAGCACTGGGTATCGAGCAGCTTTTCGATGAGCCCCTTCTCGTGCAGATCCACCAGGCTGCCGGTGATGCCGCCGAGCGCAAAGCGCGCCTTCACGCCGCTGCGCTCCATCTTCTCTTCCATAAAGCGGGTGCAGGCCGTGGCCGCCGCGCCGGAGCCGGTCTGCATCGAGAAGCCCGGTTTGAAGTAGCCGGAATGCTCGATCACATCCGCCGCATAGCGGGCAATCATCAGCTCGCGCGGGTTGCTGGTGACGCGCGCCGCGCCGACGCTGATTTTCGCCGGGTCGCCTACGCTCTCCACCTGCACGATGTAGTCCACCTGGTCCTGCACCAGGCTGGCGGGCATATTGGGGAACGGCACCAGGGCTTCGGTCAGCAGCACCACCCTGTGGGCAAAGTGCGCGTCCACCATCGCGTAGCCCAGCGAGCCGCAGCACGATTTGCCGTGCGTCCCGTTGGCGTTGCCAAACTCATCGCTGCACGGGACGCCGAGAAACGCCACGTCGATATTCAGCTCGCCGTCCTGGAGCAGCTTCACGCGCCCGCCGTGGGAGTGAATTTGCACCGGCTCGTCCATCAGCCCGTGGGAGATGGCATCCGCCAGCCTGCCGCGCATGCCGGAGGTGTAAATCCGGGTGATGACGCCGCTTTCGATATGCTCGATCAGGGCGTCGTTACAGGTCATCAGCGAGCTGGAGGCCAGCGTCAGGTTTTTGAAGCCCATCCGCGCCAGCAGCGCCACGACGGTGTTAATCACCCGGTCGCCTTCGCGAAACGCATGGTGGAAGGAGATGGTCATCCCGTCCTGCAGGCCGCAGCGTTTAACCGCCTCTTCAATGGAGGCGCAGAGCTTGCGGCTGTGCTTCGCATCGCTGTCCGCCAGCCACGGCGTGGCGCTGTGGGCGGTATCAAACGGTTTTAAGTCCCGCAGATGGGGAAAATTCACGTGAAGAAGTTCAGTCTGATTCATTATCTTATCCTTACCGACGCACGCCGGAGGCCGCCGCGCGCTCCAGCACCACCTGCGCGTGGTTAATAATCGGTGCATCCACCATTTTGCCGTTGAGCGACACCACGCCCAGGCCGTTACGCTCGCCCTCTTCTGCCGCCTCAATCACCCTTCTGGCGTGATCCACCTCTTCCTGCGTCGGGGCGTAGGCGTTGTGCAACAGGTCAATCTGGCGCGGGTTAATCAGCGATTTGCCGTTGAAGCCCATCTTGCGGATCAGATCGACCTCGCGCAGGAACCCGGCCTCGTCGTTAACGTCTGACCACACCACGTCGAAGGCGTCGATGCCCGCCGCGCGGGCGGCGTGCAGCACGGCGCAGCGGGCGTAGAACAGCTCGGTGCCGTCGCCGCGCTCGGTCTGCATATCCATCACGTAGTCAAAGGCGGCCAGCGCAATGCCGATGAGGCGCGGAGAGCTGCGGGCAATCGCCACGGCGTTGATGACGCCAATAGCCGACTCAATCGCCGCCATCACGCGGGTGGAGCCGATCTCGCGGCCGCACGCCTGCTCGATGCGCTCGAGGTGACCCTCCAGCTCATAGATGTCGTCCGGGGTATCGGTTTTCGGCAGACGAATCACGTCCACGCCGGCCCGCACGGCGGCTTCCAGATCCAGCAGACCAAACGGCGTGCTCAGCGGGTTAATGCGCACCACGGTTTCGATATCCTGATACATCGGGTGCTGCAGCGCGTGGAACACCAGCATGCGCGCCGTATCCTTCTCGCGCAGGGCAACGGCGTCCTCAAGGTCAAACATGATAGAGTCAGGACGGTAGATAAAGGCGGTGGAGAGCATGGCGGCGTTAGCGCCCGGCAGGAACAGCATGCTGCGGCGGAGTTTGCTCATTTCAGCGCCCCCCAGTTGATGGCCTGTTCATCGGCGGCACGCATCAGCGCGCTTTGCAGGCGGGCGCGGATCACACAGTCCAGCGCCCCTTTGTCTTCAATAATGATTAATCCCTGGTGCACGTTCATGGCGCGCAATGTGTCGTTGACCACCTGGCGAATCTGCTCGCCAAACTGCTTAATCACTTCGCTGTGGATGACGATCTCCAGCTCACCGTGAGCGGGGGCGATTTTCACCATCAGGTCGCTGGACTCCTGCGTTCCGGCCAGCGCCTCCCTTACAATATTCATGATAAATTCCTGATAGTTATGCGACTTCCGCACTCGCACGGTAATGCGTTTCGAGATGCGTGAAGGTGGAGTCCGGGACAATCTCCCGGATCCGGGAAAACTGCTGTGTCTTCAGTAAGCGGCGCACTTCGGACGCTGAAATAGCGTTACCGGTGGCCTTGATGCGCGGCATTTCCACCACCTCGATATGCGAGGCCAGCAGGTCGTGCAGCGTCTGGTTGTACTGGCGGGTGATGTCGCAGAACGGCTCCGAGCCGATGAAGCGGTGCGTGATGCCGAGCGCCGGGGCGATGAAGTCCCGGAAGATCAGCACGTCGATCTCGCTCCACGCCTGCTGCACCTTGCCGGTCTCCTTCAGGAAGTAGGCCGGAAAGGTGGCGCGAGAGATGATGTACTGCGAGCCTTCATGCACCACCACGTTCGGCAGATGCGCCACGCCCGCGCGCACCATCTCCAGACGCGCGCTGAACGGGAAGAACGATGCGTCTTCACGCACCACGAACAGATGCAGGGCATCGCACCGCTGCGCCGCCTGCTCCACCAGATGGCGGTGGCCGAGGGTGAACGGATTGGCGTTCATCACGATGGCGCCAATCTTCTCCCCGCACTTGCGCTTCGCGCTCAGGGAACGGCAGTAGCGCGCGATCCCCTGCGGGGTGTTCTCCATCAGCACCGCGTTGTTCCCGCTCTGGGCAATCGGCCAGAAGCCGCTGCGGGCAAAGCGCTCCCGGTTGCACGGCCGGGTGCAGAGGAAGAGGTGAAAATGGCCGCGCTCCAGCGCCGCATTTTGCACCTCCGCCAGCAGCCGCGCGCTGAGGTTCTCGCCGCGAAGCTGCTCGTTGACCGCCACGCACTTGATGACGTTGGCGGCAAGCCCTGCGCACCCCACCAGCTGCGAGCCGGACCAGGCTTCGACGAACAGCGTGATGTCGTTGTCCAGGCCAAGGCCGCTGTCTGCCAGCAGGTAACGGATCTGACTCAAGCGTTCCGGGTGTTTCGCCACCAGCGTGTGGCGAAAATCGATGGGTTGCGAATGCATGCTGCCGCCTTACTTAATGTGCTGCCGCGAGCCCGACGGCTGGCGCTTCCACGATCACGTTGCTCAGATGACCGATATGCTCGATCTCCACCTCAATGCGATCCCCCTCTTTCATAAACAGCGGCGGATTGCGCTTTTTACCCACCCCACCTGGGGATCCGGTGATGATCACATCGCCAGGACTTAAGCGGGTGAAGGTGCTGATGTATTCGATCAGCTCCGCCACCTTGTGGATCATGCTGCTGGTGTTGTCTTCCTGCACCATGCGGCCGTTCAGCCAGGTGCGGATTGCCAGCTGATGCGGGTCCGGGATCTCGTCCGCCGTCGCCATCCACGGGCCAAACGCGCCGGTTTTGCGCCAGTTTTTACCGGCGGTAAACCAGGTGTGCTGCCAGTCGCGGGCGGAGCCGTCCATGTAGCAGCTGTAGCCCGCCACGTGGCGCAGGGCGTCGTCGCGGCTGATGTTCTCCCCGCCTTTACCGATGATCACCGCCAGCTCGCCTTCGTAGTCGAATTCGCTGGAGTGGCGCGGCTTCAGCACCGGCTCGTTGTGGCCGGTCTGTGAGTCCGGGAAGCGGACAAACAGCGTTGGGGCCGGGTTGTGCTGGTCAAACTCCTTGCGCTTGTCGGCGTAGTTCATGCCCACGCAGAGGATTTTTTCCGGCTGCTCAATCACCGGTAAGAAGGTGATGGCGCTCATCGGCACGTCCACGGCATCGTTCAGGTAGCGGGTGGCCTGCGCCAGCCCGTTGCCCTGCAGCAGCGCTTTAAGGTCGCTGTAGCGGTCGCCCAGACGGCGACCTAAATCAATCACGCCGTCGGCCTGGACAATGCCGTAGCTGCGTTTTCCCTGGTATAAAAAGCTTGCGAGTTTCATTGTTCTTTCCTGAAAACTTAAACGAGGAAGTTGCCCAGAATCAGCAGTGAGATGGAGACGTTAATCGCCCCGCCGATACGGGTAGCAATCTGGGCGAACGGCATCAGGCTCATGCGGTTGCCTGCGGTCAGGATCGCCACGTCGCCAGTACCGCCCTGGCCGCTCTGGCAGCAGGAGACGATGGCGACATCAATCGGGTGCATGCCAATCTTTTTGCCGACGAAGAACCCGGTCGCCACGAGCGCGGAGACGGTGCTGATAATCACCAGCAGGTTGGTCAGCGTGAAGGCGGCCACCAGTTCATGCCATGGGGTGATGGCCACGCCAACGGCAAAGAGAATCGGGTAGGTCACGGAGGTCTGGAAGAATTTGTACACCACCTGAGAGCCTTCCAGCAGGCGCGGAGAGGCGCCGTTGCAGAGCTTCACCAGCACCGCCATAAACAGCATGCCGACCGGCGCAGGCAGGCCAATCAGCTTGTGGCCGAGCATGCCCAGCATGTAGAGCAGCACCGCCAGCAGCGCGCCGGAGGCGATCGTGGTCACGTCCGCTTTGCCGGAGAACGCAGGCTGAGAGACGGTGGCATCGGCATTGGCGCGGTTCGGCATCAGCTGGCCTTCACCGGTCAGGTGTGGATAACGCTTGCCCAGCTGGTTCAGGCAGCCGGAGATGATGATGGCAGTCAGACCGCCGAGCATGACCATCGGCAGCACGCGACCGAGCGCCACGCCCTGGTCCATATGCAGCAGGGTGGCATAGCCGATGGAAAGCGGGATTGCCCCTTCCCCGACGCCGCCCGCCATGATCGGCAGGATGATAAAGAAGAAGATCTGGAATGGCTCAAGACCCAGCGCCAGGCCGACGCCCATCCCCACCAGCATGCCGACGATTTCGCCGCACAGCATCGGGAAGAAGATGCGCAGGAAGCCCTGAATCAGCACCGTGCGGTTCATGCTCATGATGCTGCCGACAATAATGCAGCAGATATAGAGGTAGAGAATGTTGGTGGATTTGTAGAACTTGGTGGTGGACTCGACCACCACGTCCGGCAGCAGGCCATAATAGACCAGCGCGGAAGGGATAAAGGTGGCGCAAATCGCCGCCGCGCCGAGCTTGCCGACAATCGGCAGGCGTTTGCCAAACTCACCGCAGGCAAAGCCGAAGAAGGCCAGCGTCGCCACCATCACCACGATATCGCTCGGCAGTTTTCCGCCCAGGCAATCAATCGCGATCAGTGCCCCCGCCAGAACGAACAGCGGCAGAGGAATAATCCCGATTTTCCAGGTATCCATAATATGCCACCAGCGCTCTTTGAGCGAAGGTCGCTGAATTTCAATCGGGTCGTGGGTAACAGAGAAAGAATCGTCAGTTGTGCTCATAATAAGCCCCTTGGTTATTTTGTGCGTTCAGCTTAGAGTCACAAAGGCTTACTTTATGTGAGGAATGGCATATTAAAAGCGAAGTTTTAATGGCAGCTATGGTTTTAATGGTTTCTTTTATTTAATGTGATTTACGCCTTATTTATGGCCGTGGTTTTTATGGTTTCTTTTCTGAATTGAACAAACAAATAACATTTATTCGTGCAGCCAGAGGCCACCCGTCTTTGGGATGATGCTTTTACAACGCCCGCTGTGCAAGGGATCACAAGTTTTCGGCAAAGCGGGCGTCCGCGCGAAAAAAGATGATATATTGGCGTTCTTTGTCGCTACCTTGCGTGAGAGTTATGAAAGTCTCTTTCCAGATAAAGCTGTTTATTTCGCTGGTTGCCTTTTTCTCAGTGCTTTTTGCGTTACTGGGCGGATATTATTATGCCGATGTCGGGAAACAGCTTTATCAGGAAATGAGTACGCGCGCCAAAATACAGGCTGAAGAGATTGCGCTTATTCCAACATTGCGACATGAAGTTGAACAAAAGAATATCGCCGCCATCCATGATTTTATGCAGAAGATTTCTGCGCACAGTGACGCCAGCTTTATTGTGATTGGTGATAATAAGGGCCAGCATCTTTTTCACTCCGTCTTCGCCGACAGAGTGGGCACCACGCTGGTAGGCGGTGACAACGACGCCGTATTGCAGGGTAAAAGCACCACCACCATCCGCAAAGGCGGGTTGGGTATTTCGCTGCGCAGTAAGGCCCCCATCTTCAACGCTGCCGGACAGGTGGTCGGCATTGTTTCGGTCGGCTATCTCACCAGCTACCTGGACACCATTACCGTCAGTAAAGTGGTCAATATCCTGATTGCCGCGGTGCTGCTGCTGATTGCTCTCTTTATCTTCTCCTGGTTCTTTACCCGCAGTATTAAGAAGCAGATCTTCTCCCTCGAGCCGCGCGAGATCGGCCTGCTGGTGCGCCAGCAGAAGGCGTTGATGGAGTCTATTTATGAAGGCGTAATTGCCATTGACGATCAAAGGCGGATTGAAGTCATCAACCAGGCGGCGCGCAAGCTGCTGGGGCTGAGCCAGCCGGCCCGTGAGCTTCGCGGGCAGCTGATAAGCCAGGTGATCGATCCGGTCCCGTTCTTCGACACGCAGACGATGCTGGCGAAAGATACCCATGATGAGATTTGCCGTTTTAACGATCTCACGGTGATTGCCAGCCGGGTCCACATCATGCTTGAGGGATCGCTGCAGGGCTGGGTGATCACCTTCCGCGATCGCAACGAGATCGACTCGCTGAGCGCCCAGCTCAGCCAGGTCAAACGCTACGTCGATAACCTGCGCATCATGCGTCATGAGCAGTTAAACCGGATGACCACCCTCTCCGGTCTGCTGCATATGGGCCGCTATGAGGAGGCGATTGGCTACATTCAGGCGCAGTCTGAACACGCTCAGGAGCTGCTGGACTTTATCTCTTCGCGCTTCAGCTCCCCGACCCTGTGCGGCCTGCTGCTGGGGAAAGCCGCCCGCGCGCGGGAGAAAGGGGTCGAGCTGAGTTTCGACCCGGCCTGTCGGCTGGACAGGCCGTTCCTGCCGTTGGGGGAACAAGAGCTGATTTCGATTATTGGCAACCTGCTGGATAACGCTATCGAAGCGACGCAGCGGTCGCCGCTTCCCCACGCGCCGGTGGAGGTGCTGATAAAGCTCAGCGAACAGGAGCTGATTATTGAAGTGGCCGACCAGGGCGTTGGCATCAAGCCGGAGATCCGTGAGCGGATCTTTGAGCGCGGCATCACCACCAAAACGCGCGGCGATCATGGGATTGGTCTGTATCTGATCGAAAGCTATGTCACACAGGCTGGCGGCGCGATAGAAGTTGCCGATAATATCCCGCGCGGCGCCATTTTCTCCCTGTTTATCCCGTCCACGGGAACCGCCCGGCAACTGGAAGACACCGACTATGCAACATGAACTTATCGACGTACTGATTGTTGAAGACGAGAACGAGCTGGCGCAACTGCACGCGGAGCTGATAAGCAAGCATCCGCGTCTGAGGCTGGTGGGCATTGCCTCGTCGCTGGCTGCGGCCCAGGCAGAGCTTGTAAGCAAACAGCCGCAGCTGGTGCTGCTGGATAACTATCTGCCGGACGGCAAAGGGATCTCGCTGATCAATAACCCCATGCTGGCCCGCGCCAACTGCTCGGTCATTTTTATCACTGCCGCCAGCGATATGGACACCTGCAGCCAGGCCATCCGCAACGGCGCGTTCGACTACATCCTCAAACCCGTCTCCTGGAAGCGGCTCAGCCAGTCGCTGGAGCGGTTTGTGCAGTTTGCCGAACAGCAGCGCGTCTGGAAGATTGTCGACCAGCAGAACGTCGATTCGCTCTATCAGCTTCAGGCGAAAAACTACCGCCAGGACAACGGCAGCAAGGGCATTGAGGAAAATACCCTGGCGCGGGTGCAGTCGCTGTTTAACGACAAGGCAACGCACTGCTTTACCGTGGATGAAGTGGTGAGCGAGACGGGACTGAGTAAAACCACCACCCGTCGCTATCTGGAGCACTGCGTAGAGACCGGGTTTCTCAGCGTGGAGATGCTGTACGGCAAGATTGGGCATCCGAGGAGGATGTACCGGCGCGCAGAAGCCTGAAGCTATATTGTAGGCCCGGTAAGCTTGCGCCACCGGGCAAATCGCCGGGTGGCGCTAACGCTTACCCGGCCTACGTTCGGGGGAGAGTCTACTTCAACACATACCCATACAGCCGCTTAATCCCGTCGGCATCCTTCTCGCTGTACACGCCCTGCAGCTCCGGCGAAAAGCCCGGCAGCAGGTTGATGCCCTCCTCCAGCGCCAGGAAGTAACGCTGTACCGCCCCGCCCCAGACTTCACCCGGCACCACGCACAGCACGCCCGGCGGATAGGGCAGCGCCCCTTCGGCAGCAATCCGCCCTTCGGCATCCCGTATGCGAACCAGCTCCACGTTCCCGCGAATATACGCCTGATTGGCATCCTGCGGGTTCATCAGCACCTCAGGCAGGCTCTCCTTGCGGAACATCGCCTTCTGCAAATCCTTCACGTCGAAGCTGACGTAGAGATCGTGCATCTCCTGACACAGCTGGCGAAGGGTATAATCCCGGTAGCGCACCGGGTATTTCTGGAAGATCGTCGGCAGCACGTCGGCCAGCGGGGTGTCGTCTTCAATATGTTGTTCAAACTGTCCCAGCATTGCCACCAGCTGCGCCAGCTTCTCGCTGCTTTCGGCAGGCGTCAGCAGGAACAGGATCGAGTTAAGGTCGCATTTTTCCGGCACGATGCCGTTTTCACGCAGGTAGTGCGCCAGAATCGTCGCCGGGATCCCGAAATCGGTGTACTCCCCGGTTTCGGCATCAATGCCCGGCGTGGTCAGCAGCAGCTTGCACGGGTCAACAAAGTACTGCTCGCTTGCATAGCCCTCAAATCCGTGCCATTTGGCCCCCGGCTCGAAGCTGAAGAAGCGCAGCTCGCTGGCAATGGCGTGCGTCGGATGATCCTGCCACGGCCGCCCCGCCACCACCGGTGGGATAAACGGCTTGATCATATGGCAGTTGGCGATGATGGCCTTGCGCGCCTCAATGCCCAGCTCCACACACTCGGCCCACAGCCTGCGCCCGCTTTCCCCTTCGTGGATTTTCGCATTGACATCCAGCGCCGCGAACAGCGGGTAAAACGGGCTGGTGGAGGCATGCAGCATAAAGGCGTTGTTCAGCCGCTTGTGCGGGCAGAAACGCGCCTGACCGCGGATGTGGTTATCCTTTTTATGGATCTGCGAGGTTTGCGAGAACCCGGCCTGCTGTTTGTGCACCGACTGGGTCACGAAAATGCCCGGATCGTTCTCGTTCAGTTCCAGCAACAGCGGGGACGTTTCCGCCATCATCGGAATAAACTGCTCGTAGCCTACCCAGGCGGAGTCAAAGAGAATGTAGTCGCACAGATGGCCGATCTTGTCGATCACCTGACGGGCGTTGTAGATCGTCCCGTCATAGGTGCCAAGCTGAATGATCGCCAGGCGGAATGGACGCGGCTCGTCGGCTTTTTGCGGCGCCGCCTCGCGGATCAGGTCCCGCAGATACGCGTCGTCAAAGCAATGCTCGTCAATCCCGCCAATAAAGCCAAACGGGTTACGCGCAGCCTCAAGGTAAACCGGCGTGGCGCCCGCCTGGATCAGCGCCCCGTGGTGGTTAGATTTATGGTTGTTGCGGTCGAACAGCACCAGATCGCCACGGGTGAGCAGCGCGTTGGTCACCACCTTGTTGGCCGCCGACGTGCCGTTCAGCACGAAGTAGGTTTTATCCGCGTTGAAGACTTTCGCCGCAAACTTTTGCGCATGCTTGGCGGACCCTTCGTGGATCAGCAGATCGCCCAGCTTCACGTCGGCATTGCACATGTCCGCGCGGAACACGTTCTCACCGAAGAAATCATAGAACTGCCGCCCTGCCGGATGCTTTTTGAAAAACTCGCCGTGCTGGTGGCCCGGACAGGCGAAAGTGCTGTTGCCCATCTCCACATACTGACTCAGGGTGTCGAAAAACGGCGGCAGCAGGTTCTCTTCGTAACGGCTGGCAGCAGTCTCCAGTTCCAGAAACTCCTGAGCTTTACCCGAGATGACCGCGGTGGCGCCGTCAGGCACCTCCGTTGGCTCCTGAGAGAAAATAAACACCGGTAAATGAAAGCCCGTGCGTTTCAGCAAGGCAAGGATGCCGCTGCGACTCTCTGTCGTCGTCATGACGACGGCTGCCACATCGGTGAAATCCGTGCTGTCCAGCGTCACCTTTTCGCGATGCGTAGACACCGTTGAGAGCAGCTCGCGGCTGACGGCGATTTTCATGGTTTTCATAAGCGCAATTACCCTCACCGAACGGTGAGACAGGGAGGAGAAAATTCGCGCAATAATGTCACCTTTTATTTTGAGGTGCAAGAAGGAATCAGTATGCACTTATATCACCCAAAGCTAAGGCCCGCGCAGCGCTGACGTGCCATAATAATGCAATATCAATGATTAAATAACAGGAGTTAAGCGTGGTTATCGGGCCATTTATCAACGCAGGAGCCGTATTGCTGGGCGGCGTACTCGGCGCAGTGCTGAGCCAGCGGCTGCCGGAGCGTATCCGCTCATCCATGCCCTCGATATTCGGCCTGGCCTCGTTAGGGATCGGTATTCTGTTAGTGGTCAAATGCGCCAACCTGCCGGTGATGGTGTTGGCCACCCTGCTCGGCGCGCTGATTGGCGAGTTTTGCTATCTGGAAAAAGGCATCAATAATGCGGTAGGCAAAGCCAAAAACCTGATAGCCCGACCGGGCAAGGCGAAGCACGGCACGCACGAGACGTTTATTCAGAACTACGTCGCCATCATTATTCTGTTTTGCGCCAGCGGCACCGGGATTTTCGGTTCGATGCAGGAAGGGATGACGGGCGACCCGAGCATTTTGATTGCAAAAGCGTTTCTGGATTTCTTCACCGCCACTATTTTTGCCACCACGCTCGGCATTGCCGTCGCGGCGATTTGCGTGCCGATGCTGCTTATCCAGCTGGCACTGGCTACCTGCGCCACGTTAATTCTCCCACTCACTACGCCGGCGATGATGGCAGACTTTACCGCCGTCGGCGGCCTGCTGCTGCTTGCTACCGGGCTGCGCATCTGTGGGATTAAGATGTTTGCCGTGGTGAACATGCTGCCCGCGCTGCTGCTCGCCATGCCGCTCTCCGCGCTCTGGACGCACTTTTTCGCTTAAGGATGCGGCGAAATGGTGAGAGATTGCGCAGTCCGTAACGAAAACAACATTTTTCGTTGACGACACCGGGCAGATCGGGTTTAATGCGCCCCGTTGCCCGGATAGCTCAGTCGGTAGAGCAGGGGATTGAAAATCCCCGTGTCCTTGGTTCGATTCCGAGTCCGGGCACCACTATTTAAAGAACCCGCCCTCGTGGCGGGTTTTTGCTTTTGAATTCCTGACAACTTTAGGGATCGTTCCCACCTGCGCCCAGCAGTTTGTTTTTGAAGATAAACAAACACGCCTCGTTGAAGTTCTCCGCCCCCAGTCGTTCCGAGAGCGCCATTCGTTTGCGATAGAGACTTTTCACCGACGTATTCAGCTCGCCTGCAATCTCCTCCATTGACATCCCTGCTCTCAGCAACCGCAACATGATCGTTTCATGCGTGCTCAGCCGTAAATTCAGCAGCCACTTCGTGGTCAGGCGACGGCCCTTCATATTGAGCACCAGGTTAAACAGCGAGGCCATGTCCGGCGCCGTCAGCGACGTGTTCATAAACAGCTTCATACTGAGCAGATTCTCCTCGCGATGGCGCATATCAAGCATAACGCAGCAAATCGTTTTTTTCGTTCTGGCCGGATGGCGTATCAGGTAATCATATAAACGGAGCGGCGCACGACTATCAATCAATACAGAATATTCATCTGCACCGTTATCAAATATGTTTCTGTCAATCGAATCGAGCAGGATAATATCCGGAAAAAATATCCGCATCCCCCTGACAAGGTAGCGATCCTGAGTCACTAACACTATTGAAGTTGCCACTAACCATCCCTTTTAGATTAAAGCAAGAACGATCCTGCGAAAAGAAGACCGCCTTCGTTTTATAGCGCTGTTATATTAACGATAGATGTATTCTGGCTTTAGACATCCCTCAATACACACATTGATGAGTAAGACTTCCTGTAGACTATCATTCAATGTCTGTCTTTAATTATAAATAAAAAACAATCGCAGAAAAGTCACTTCTCTAAACATTAAGAATTTTTGTCATAAAACTTCCCAAACATGCACCAGAAAGTACTTTAATTGAGGCTAGCAAGCGTCATTAAAAATATATACAAAACTGTCACAATAAAAATAAAATCATTATATTTCAATGGATTACAATTAACCACTCAATTCAAAATAAACACAAAAATCCGCTCATTACAGAATTATCTCAAAACGACACAGCCGCTTTTCAGCATATTTATCGGGCAACATATCGGGTGTACATTACCTCCCATCCAGTCCACTAAGATGAGGCGCCATAATTACCTTTAAGTAAGTACCCCTTAACGTTACTGCATTCAGATTTAATGTTCTCATTTATGGCCTTTAACGCAGAGTTAAAAGGCAGCCGTGTTATGCAATGGATTCATGATAAACAAATGGCAAATAGATATGGAAAGATCGCTTCGCTTCAGTACATTATTCTTTTATCGCACCCCAACATTATTGTTTCTGTTATTACTCTTTCCTGTTCTGGTTCAGGCGACGGAATCCGTTTATGAGCAACAGATTCAACAGGCGCGTAACGGTAATTACACGTCGTTTCTCGATTATCTTCAGCGCTATCAGCAGCAGCATGCCCTGACGCCTGAGCACGTTGCGGACTGGTTACAGGTGGCGGCCTGGGCAGGCCATGATGACGAGGTTATTCAGGTCTGGCAGCGCTACAGCATTTATATGCCGCTGCCCGCCCGCGGCGTTGCGGCTGTCGCGCAGGCCAGACGAAATCAGAAAGCGTGGGAGCCCGCTCTGGCGCTCTGGAAAGAAGCGCGCAGCCTTGCGCCGGATAACGACGATTATCGTATCGGCTACATCAAAACCCTGGCCGATGCCCGTAAAGATACGCTTGCCCTTCAGGAGGCCCGACGGCTGGTGGCGGAGGCCCCCTCGCAGGCGCATCTTCAGACGCTGGCATACGTCTGGCTACGCCAGGGAAAAAGCTGGGATCGGCTTTTAGCCGACACGCGCGCGCTGTATGTCGCGCCAGAAAATCACGCGCTTCTCCGCGAGCGGGTCGACGCGCTAACGGATAACCGGGTCAATACCCCCGCGCTCCTGCTTTCACAAAAGGTGGCGCTAGCCCCCGCGGAGCGTCGTCGTCTTGAGCTGAATGCCGCCGCCGAAAGCGTTCGCCTTGCAGACGTGCCGGGCAGAACAGAAAAGGAGCGCCTGCAGCTTGCGCAATCCGCGCTGAATCGTTACGACGCGCTGCTGTCTCGCTGGCAGAGCGAGCCGCAGGCCGCGGAAGACGTCGTGCTTGCGCGTATCGACCGGCTCGGCGCGCTGTATGCCCATGCCGATTACCCGCGGGTCATCAGCGAATATCAGGATCTGACGGCAGCCCGGCATCCGGTGCCGGGCTGGGCAATCGGCTGGGTGATCTCCGCATATCTGCAGGAGAAAAACGCTGCCGCCGCCTTCGCGCTTCTGCAACGCTATCCGCAATACGCATCCGATCCGCAGGACGAAGAGCACGCGCTTTTCTACGCCTGGCTGGATACGGGAGAGTATCCGTCCGCCCGCCGGTATGCAGAGCGCCACACCCGCAACGTTCCCTGGACCCGTTACGATTTCGGTTCCCCTACCCCTCAGCCGAACGATCGGTGGCTTACCGGTCAGTCGCTCCGTTTTAACTATTTGCTGGCGACGAATGCCCTGCCGGAAGCCGAAAAGCTGGCGCGACGTCTGGCAGCAACCGCGCCGGGCAATCAGGGATTGCAGATTGACTACGCCACCCTGCTGCAGGCGCGAGGCCTGCCGCGCGCGGCCGAGCAAACGCTGAAAATGGCGGAGGCGCTGGAGCCCTCGAATCTGGAGCTTGAGCAGCAGCAGGCTTACGTCGCCATGGATCTGCAAGAGTGGCGGCAGATGGATTTACTGGCCGACGACGTCGTTGCCCGCGCGCCGCGCGATCGCAGCGCCAGGCGTCTGGACAGGCTCCGCACCGTCCACCATATGTCCGAGCTGCGCCTCAACGCGAGCAAGGGTTTGCACTCCGATAACCCCGTCAGCGGGACGCACGACCTCAACTGGGACGCCACGCTCTATGGCCCGCCCATAGCGGATAACTGGCGGCTGTTTGCCGGCACCCGCTATGCAGAGGGCAATTTTGATGAAGGCAAGGGCTCCAGCCGTCACCTGTTGGGCGGCATCGAATGGCGGCCACGCGATCTCCAGCTCGAAGCCGAGCTCTCAAGCAACCGCTATCACGGGGCAAACAAACCGGGGGCTCGCCTCTCAACGACGTACAGCCTCACCGATAGCTGGCAGGTCAGCGGCAGCCTTGAGCGCCTGTCGCGCAACACGCCCCTGCGGGCGTTACGCAACGGGATCAGCGCCAACCGGGGGGAAGGCGGGGTGCGTTGGTATCAAAACGAGCGCCGTGAGTACCAGTTCAGCGCCGCCGTCAGCCGCTTCTCGGATCATAACCGCCGACAGGAATACACCCTCACGGGCAAGGAGCGTCTCTGGCAGACCCCGTCCCTGACGCTGGATCTCGAACCGGGGATCGCCGCCAGCAAAAACAGCCTGCGGGACACCCTCTATTACAACCCGGCGCGGGATCTCTCCGTGACGGCCGCCCTGGCCGTCGACCATGAGATGTATCGCCATTACGACACCCTCTGGAGCCAGCAGTTCGCGGCGGGAGGCGGCCGCTACTGGCAGAAAAATCAGTCCGCTGGCGCCATCGCTCTGCTGGGTTACGGACAACGCGTTCAGTGGAACAACGTCATGGACACCGGCGTGATGCTGAACTGGGACAAGCGTCCTTACGACGGCAAACGCGAGAGCAACCTCTCCGTCACGTTTGATGCGACTTTACGATTTTAAGGATGATGATAATGAACACACGTTTTTCCGCGAGCCTGATACTCATCGGCTGGCTCTGCCTCAGCGCAAATGTCTGCGCGCAGGCATTTTCGTTTATTGCGCCCAAAGATCGGCCGCAGCTGGAGGCGAGCAAACCCTGGCCGAAGAACCAGTTTCTGGTGCTGGCCTACCACGACGTCGAAGACGATGCCGCCGATCAGCGCTACCTCTCCGTGCGCACCAGCGCGCTAAACGAGCAGATCGGTTGGCTGCTGCACAACGGTTATCACGTCATCAGCGTGCAGGACATTCTGGATGCCCATGACGGAAAAAAAACGCTGCCGCCTAAAGCCGTTCTGCTCAGCTTTGACGACGGCTACAGCAGCTTTTACACCCGCGTCTGGCCACTGCTTCAGGCGTGGAACGTCTCTGCGCTCTGGGCGCCGGTGGGCAGCTGGGTGGATACGCCGGAAAATCAAAAAGTTAACTTCGGCGGTCTGATGACGGCCCGCGATCGTTTCGCGACGTGGGATATGGTGCGCGAGCTCAGCCGGTCTCCGCTGATTGAGATCGGTTCGCACACCTGGGCCTCGCATTACGGCATTGTTGCCAACCCGCAGGGCAGCCGCGAACCGGCCATCGCCAACCGCTTTTACGATAAAGCGACGGGCCGCTATGAAACCGATCGGCAGTTCAGCCAGCGGATCGGCGATGACGTTCACAAAGTGACTGAAAAAATCACGCAGGTGACGGGCAAGGCGCCGCGCGCCTGGGTCTGGCCCTATGGCGCCGCCAACGGCACGTCGCTCGCCATCGCCAGACAGCAGGGTTATCAGCTGGCCTTTACCCTTGAGGACGGGCTGGGGAACGTGCAGGAGCTGGGAAACATCCCCCGTCTGCTGATTGCCGGCAATCCCTCGCTCAAGGCGTTTGCCAGTACGGTCAGCCAGGTTCAGGAGCGCGAGCCCGTGCGCGTCATGCACGTCGATCTCGACTACGTTTACGATCCCAATCCAGCCCAGCAGACGCAAAACATCAACAGGCTGATCCAGCGGGTCTACGACATGAAAATCAGCCATGTTTTCCTGCAGGCATTTGCCGACCCGCAGGGCGATGGCAGGATCAGGGCGCTCTATTTCCCCAACCGCCAGCTGCCGGTCCGGGCCGACCTGTTTAATTTTGTCTCCTGGCAGCTGCAAACCCGGGCGGGCGTGAAAGTCTTCGCGTGGATGCCGGTGCTCTCGTTCGATCTCGATCCTGCCCTGCCGCGCGTGCAGCGTCGGGACCGCTCGTCAGGCCAGCGGCGCGAAGCCACCGATCCCTATATCCGGCTCTCCCCGTGGGACCCGCAGGTGCGCCAGCAGGTGACGGACATCTATGAAGATCTGGCCCGCTATGCCAGCTTCAACGGGATCTTGTTCCATGACGATGCGGTGCTGACCGACGTGGACGATGGCCCTCAGAGCACAACACGTCAGAAAAGCCAGACGCTTATCGGGTTTACCCACGCCCTGAGCCTCGCGGTGAAGCATATCCGTGGCCCGCAGATAAAAACCGCGCGCAACATGTTCGCCTTGCCCATACTGCAGCCCGAAAGCGAAGCGTGGTTCGCCCAGAATCTTGACGATTTTCTGGCGGAGTATGACTGGACGGTGCCGATGGCTATGCCGCTGATGGAGTCCGTCCCGGCAGACGATAGTGATGCCTGGCTGACGCGTCTGGTGAAAGCGGTCGCCGCGCGTCCCGGCGCACTCGATAAAACCATTTTCGAGCTGCAGGCCAGGGACTGGGATGGGAAACCGCAGCGCGCCGTTTCCGACAGCCAGCTGGCACAGTGGATGCGCGTGCTCCAGCTGAACGGCGTCAAAAACTACGGCTACTACCCCGACGATTTCATCAACAACCAACCTGATATCTCACGCATCAGGCCTGTATTTTCTTCGTACTGGTACCCTGACAATGACTGATCGCATTATCGCCTTTTCCATTTTATGTCTGGTATTCGGGTTGCCGTTAGGCGTGGCCGCCCTCTTTACCGGCGAGCTGATTCTGGATTTTGTGTTCTTCTGGCCGCTGTTCATGTCGGTGCTCTGGATAACCGGCGGGCTCTATTTCTGGTTTCAGCTTGAACGCCACTGGTCGTGGGATAAAGAGACGCCCGCCCCGACGCTCGCCGGTGAGCCGCTCATCTCCATTCTTATCCCCTGCTTCAACGAGGGACGAAATGCCCGGGAGACCATCAGCGCCGCGCTGGATCAGCGGTATGAAAATATCGAGGTCATCGCCATCAACGACGGCTCGTCTGACAACACCGCGCAGGTGCTGCAGGCGCTGGCGCAGGAACATCCGCGCTTGCGGGTAATTAATCTCGCGGAAAACCAGGGGAAAGCGCTGGCGCTCAAAGCCGGTGCAGCGGCGGCCCGGGGCGATCTGCTGGTCTGCATTGACGGCGACGCCCTGCTCGACCGCGATACGGCAGCGTATCTGGTGGCCCCGCTGATTCAGTATCCCCACGTCGGGGCGGTCACCGGGAATCCGCGTATCCGCACGCGCTCCACGCTGATCGGTCGCATTCAGGTGGGCGAGTTCTCATCCATTATTGGGCTCATCAAGCGGACACAGCGGATCTATGGCCGGGTCTTTACCGTCTCGGGCGTCATCGCCGCCTTTCGCCGACAGGCGCTGGCGGACGTCGGGTACTGGAGCCCGGACATGATCACCGAAGACATCGACATCAGCTGGAAGCTGCAGCTGCGCCACTGGGATATCTTTTTCGAGCCGCGGGCGCTGTGCTGGATCCTGATGCCGGAGACGCTGAAGGGCCTGTGGAAACAGCGTCTGCGCTGGGCCCAGGGCGGTGCGGAGGTGTTTCTGGTCAACCTTCGCAGGATTGTGCGCTGGGAGCATCACCGCATGTGGCCCCTGTTTCTTGAGTATGCCCTGTCAACGCTGTGGGCCTTCGCCTACGCCATGACGGTGCTGTTATTTATCCTCAGCCATATCACGCCGATTCCCGCCAGGCTGACCGTGGAGAGCCTCTTTCCACCGGAGTTTACCGGGCTGCTGCTGGGCGTGATGTGCCTGCTGCAGTTCCTGGTCAGCCTGTTCATCGAGCGTCGCTATGAACGGAAGGTGGCCAGCTCGCTTTTCTGGGTGATCTGGTTCCCGATGGTGTACTGGATGATCGGCCTGTTCACCACCCTCGTCGCATTTCCAAAAGTCATGCTTAAACGCCAGCGCGCCCGCGCGCGCTGGATCAGTCCGGACCGGGGAAAAGGAAGCCTTCAATGAACGAAAATACCTTAATTCTGACCGAACATCGGCTCTTGCCACGTCTTTTCGATGCCGCGTTAACGCTGGTGGCGTGGGGAGGCTTTCTGTTTTTCCTGTATGCCCGGCTCTGGATGCAGCTCACCGAGGAGAGCGACCACCGCTGGAGCGTGATTATTGCGTCCTTTAATACGGTGTTGCTCTACCTGCTGTTCGCCGCGCTCAACGGCTGGCTGCTGATTTTGTGGTATCAGTACAATCGCCGTCGGGCCCACGCGAGGCGGCGTCAGCCGGGCTATTTTCACCAGGAGGAGCTGGCCCGCAGCTTTAATGTCTCACCGCAGATCATCTCTGAGATGAGCCAGTACAACCTGCTGACGGTCTATCATGACCAGATTGGCCGCATCATCGATCTGAAGATCAACGGGCAGGAAGAGGAAGAACAGTAACAAAAAGCCCCCGCAGGATGCCGTGCGGGGGCTTTTTTATTGCGGGTAAGAGCTACTTATCTTTAACCACGATCAGCGGCTCAATATCGCTCTCTTTCTTCACCACCAGCGAGTCATCGCCGCGCAGGCAGGTCCCACCGTAGTTCCCGCCCACGGTAAAAGTACAGACCTGTATGTACTTGCCGTCGACCTTCGGCAGGCACCAGAGCTGCTGGTAGATGTTTTTGCGGTCAACAAACTTGCCGCTGGATTTATCCAGCAGTTCGTCCTGGGCGCTGATCAGATCGATATTACTGCCGCAGCGTCCGGCAATCGGCTTAACGGCGTATCCGGTCTGCTTCAGCAGATCGTTGACCTCAAAATCGGTGTCGAGCAGGTAGCGGTGGTTCGGGAACAGTTGCCACAGCACCGGGAGAATCGCCTTGTTGCCGGGAATAACGGTCCACAGCGGTTCAAAGACCAGCACCTCCGGGCGCAGCAGGACGTCAATCAGGCGCACTTCGCCTTCAGGATGTCCGGTGCGGATCGGCACCGCCGCGTATTCGGTTTCGCTGACCTCGCGGATCTGCTCAATCGCCGTCTCCCACGCCCAGGTTTTCCACACGCAGTTGACGTGGCGCCCCTCGTCGTCAATCAGCTGTCCGGCGGCATCCCAGCTGAGCGCCCCCAGACCGTGGAGGATTTTGGTCTCGAACCCGGCCTGCAGCAGAGAACGCTGGATAAAGAGCGCGTGATAGTCCTCTTCGACATCGTTGTCCTGCATGATGTGCACGAACGGCCGCGCGTGGCTGTGCTTCCAGGCGCCGGTCAGCTCTTCCAGCAGGCCTTCTGCCGGGTTATGCCCGTTGCCGCGATAGCCGTTTTTCACCCACTCCTCAAGGATCAGCCCGCCCTCGGTATGGCAGGAGGCGGAGTCGGCATTGTACTCGTAGACCTTGATGCCGCGCTCATCCATGCAGAAATCCATACGACCGGTGATCATATGGTGACGACGCCACTGCCAGGAGAGGCGCAGGCGCGGCCAGAGGATTTTCGGGATGTCGAAAAGCGCCAGCAGGCTGTCGTCTTTCAGCACCTTATCCGTGGCGTGCAGGTACATCAGGTGCAGCTCGTTGGTGGCTTTGATCAGCTCCTGTTCGGCGCTTTCGGTAATGGTGAAGTACTGGCAGGGATCTTTGTTGATCACGTGACCGTTGGCGCGAATATACGCCTGCTGCAGCGCGTCATTTTCGTTGAGCCACTTGCCGTCGAACTGACGTGTGTTTTTCAGCCGCGCGCCGCTGATTTTCAGCAGTTCGCCGTCGATTTCCGGCTGCGGAATGCTGTGTTCTGTGTCGTCGGTCTGGATCATCCAGCCGAGAATTTCCGTGTCGCTGAAGGTGTCGTGGAGGGTGTAACACCCGTTCTCCACGCTCAGGCGCAGCTCGCGCGTCCACTGCTGCCCGAGCGGCAGCGGAGAGTGAATCACGTTCTGCTCGGCGATACGCACCTTATCGTCCAGAAGCTGGGTGATCACCGCCACGTGGCCGGTCTCGTGAAACTCGCCGCCTTTTTGCCAGATCAGCAGCGCCCCGGCGCGCGGCGCGCGTTTTGAGCCGTTGGCAAACGCCTGAAGGGGCAGAATGTTATCGTTCACCACCTGACGCAAAAAGCGCAGGGAGAAGATCTCCCACGCCATGCCGACGTCGGTAAACACAAAGCCATAGTTGAGGAACAGGAAACGGCGGGCAAACTCAACGCACTGCCACTTGTGGCCCATGTATTCGTTGCCGATGTAGCTGCGGAAATCCGCATCTTCCGGATAGTTTCGCGGGTCCAGACTGCCGTAATTTGAAGAGTAAATCGCCACGCCACCGGGCGCATAGCCTAACAATGTCCCGAATGGCGCATCACTGCTTAACGTTCCTTTACGCATGTATCCAACCTAAAACAGGCAGGCGGCAATTTTTATGGGTTGTCGTCGTCTGCACGTTGTAATTAACCTGACAGAGGAGCGTTTATCATACACCTGCGTGGTAAATAATTCGCCTTACCCGGCCGACAAAACGCAAAACCCTGTAGGTCGGGTAAGCGAAGCGCCACCCGACACGTTTAAGGCTCACATCTTAAACAGCCAGCACGCCGCGAAATGCCCTGGCGCGATCTCCTGCATGGCAGGCTCCTGCGTCTGGCAAACCGGCACGGCGTGCGGGCAGCGGCTGCAGAACTTACAGCCCGGCAGCGCGGACGTAGGGCCGGGCATTTCGCCGCGCAGGGTTGCGTCTTCGAGGTTGCGAATCCGCGGGTCGGGCTGGGGAACCGCCGCCAGCAGCGCGCGGGTATAAGGGTGCGCCGGACGCTGATACAGCTCATTCGCCGGGGCCACTTCCACCAGCTTACCGAGGTACATCACCCCAATGCGGCTGGAGATATGGCGCACCATCGAGAGATCGTGGGCGATGAACAGATAGGTCAGCCCCAGCTCCTGCTGCAGATCCTGCAGAATATTCACCACCTGCGCCTGCACCGAGACGTCCAGCGCCGAGAGCGGCTCATCGCACAGCACAAATTCGGGACGCACGGACAACGCGCGGGCAATACTGATGCGCTGGCGCTGCCCGCCGCTGAACTCATGCGGAAACCGCTCAAGGTGTTCCTGCTTAAGCCCCACTTTGTAGAGCAGCGTTTCCGTTCGTTCGCGCTGTTCTTCACGGCTGTAGCCGTGGATCTGCATCGGCTCGGCCACCAGCTGCCGCACCGTCATGCCGGGGTTGAGCGAGGAGTAAGGATCCTGAAAAATCGCCTGCATCCGCTTACGCAGCGGCTTGAGCTCTTTTTCGCGGGCATGGGCAATCGCCTGTCCGGCAAAGTGGATCTCACCCGCGGTGATATCGAAAAGGCGCAGGATGGCGCGACCGAGGGTGGATTTCCCGCAGCCGGACTCGCCCACCAGGCCAAACGTCTCGCCGGGCTGGATATCAAAGCTCACGCCATCAACCGCCTTCACCGCCGCGCCTTTACGCAGCAAACCGCCGTTAAGCGCATAGTGTTTGCGCAGATCGCGCACGCTTACTAAAGGGGCCTGTTGTTCACTCATGCCTGAATCTCCTTATCGGCCCATAGCCAGCAGGCGGCGCGATGGCCTTCACCCATGGCGTAAAAAGCGGGCTGCCGTTCACACTGGGGCATGCGTTTCGGGCAGCGTTCGGCGAACGGACAGCCCGGCGGCGGGTTAAGCAGGCCAGGCGGCGCGCCTTCAATGGGCGATAAACGTTGGTTGACCTCATCCGGACGCGGCAGCGAGGCCAGCAGCCCCTGGGTATAAGGATGCGCAGGACGATAAAAAATGTCCTCCACGTTCCCCTCCTCCATCACCAGCCCGCCGTACATCACCACCACGCGGCTGCAGACCTGCGCCACCACGCCGAGATCGTGGGTGATCAGCAGAATCGCGGTTTGGGTCTGCTGTTGCAGGCTTTTCAGCAGTCGCAGGATCTGCGCCTGAATGGTGACGTCCAGCGCGGTGGTCGGCTCATCGGCAATAAGCAGCTTCGGGTTGCAGGAGAGCGCAATGGCGATCATCACCCGCTGGCGCATCCCGCCGCTGAACTCGTGGGGATACTGGTCGTATCGTCGTTCCGCCTCGGCAATGCCCACCTGTTCCAGCATGGCGATCGCCGCCGCTTTGGCCGTTCTTTTGGTGAGCCCTTTATTGCGCATCAGGATCTCGGTCATCTGTTTGCCGATGGTCAGCACCGGGTTCAGGGCGGTCATCGGATCCTGGAAAATCATCGCGATCTCATTGCCGCGAATGGCGCGCATCTGCGCAGGGGTTTTCTGCGCCAGATCGTCATTCTGGAAACGAATGCTGCCGCCGGTTATCCGTCCGTTGTTCCCCAGAAGCTGAATGATCGACTTACAGGTGACGCTTTTCCCGCAGCCCGACTCGCCGACGATGCCGACGAGTTCGCCCGGCTGCACCTGAAAGCTCACGCCGCGCACCGCGTGAACCTCGCCCTCGCGGGTGCGGAAGGTGGTTTGCAGGTTCTCAAGCGCTAATAAGTTACTCATCGCGATTCGCTCCTGGCTCAAAGGCGGTACGGAACACATCGCCCAGCACGTTAAAGCTGAACACCGTCAGCAGGATCAGAATGCCGGGGAACATCGCCAGCCACGACGCTTCGCCAATATACGACTGGGCGTTGTTAAGCATGCTTCCCCACGACGCCGCCGGTGCCTGCACGCCCAGCCCTAAGAAGCTGAGCGTCGACTCCATCAGAATGGCCGAGGCGATATTGAGCGTGGCGGCCACGATAATGGTCGGCAGCACGCCGGGAATAATGTGGCGAACGATAATGCGCAGCGGGTGCTCCCCCGACGCGCGGGCATAAAGCACATACTCGCGCTCTTTCACCGACAGGGTTTCTGCGCGCACCAGCCGCGACATGTTCATCCACGTCAGCAGGCTGATGATCAGAATGATGTTATCCACGCCCGGCTTGAGGTACGCATTCACCACCAGCAGCAGGAAGAAGGCCGGGATGGCCATCAGGATATCCACGGCGCGCATCATCAGGTTGTCCAGCCAGCCGCCAAAGTAGCCGCTCACCGTTCCCACCACCGTGCCGATAAGCGTGGAAAAGAGCATGGCGAGAAAACCGACCATCAGGGAGATCTGGCCGCCATACAGCGCGCGGGTGAAGTAGTCGCGCCCGTACTCGTCGGTGCCGAACCAGTGTGCGGCATCCGGCGGCAGCGTGCGTGCGCCGAGCGCCATCCGATCCGGATCGTACGGACTCAAGCCCGCACAGAGCGCGGCGACAACGAAAATAAAAAGCACAAACAGGGAGAACTGCGCCGGACGGTTGCGGCGCAGCTGGTAACGAACCTGCTGCCAGCGTCTGCTCATGCGGGTTACCTCAGCGTACGAATGCGGGGATCGGCGAAGCGATAAAGCAGATCGGCGATCAGGTTACCGACGATCAGCATCATCGACGAGAGCATGATGATCGCCATGATCAGCGGGTAGTCCAGCGAAGCGATCGACTGGATCCCGAGCAGCCCCATCCCCGGCCAGGAGAAGACGCTTTCCGTCACGTAGGCCCCCACAATCAGCTCACCGAACGACAGCCCAAACAGGGTGATCACCGGCAGCAGCACGTTTTTCAGCACGTGGCGGAACAGAATGCTGGAACGCGTGGCGCCGTAAGCCAGCTGGGTCTGCACGTAGTCGGCCGAGAGCTGCGAGATGGTGTTGGAGCGGATGTAGCGCACGTAGCTGGAGAGGTTGTAGAACGTGAGGGCAATACACGGCAGCACGCCGTGGCGCAGCACGTCCAGCGCATTATCCTCCATGCCGATGGTGCGCATCCCCATGCTGGGGAACCAGTTAAGCTGCACGGCAAAAACGGTGATGAGCAAAATGCCGAACCAGAAAATCGGCACCGAGATGCCGATATAGGCGAACAGGTTCAGCAGGTGATCCAGCCAGCGGTGCTTAAATGCCCCCGCCAGCAGGCCCAGCGGGATGGCCAGCACGATCGCCAGCAGCAGCGACGCGCCCATCAGCCCCAGGGTGGCCGGAATGCGTTCGCCGATCATCTCGAGCACCGGACGGTGGTAGATCAGCGAATAGCCGAGATCGCCCTGCAGGACGTTTTTCAGCCACAGGACGTACTGCGTGACCAGGGGCTTATCCAGCCCCAGGCTCTGGCGAATACGTTCGATATCTTCCGGAGCCATGCGCGGCGTAATGTACGCCGCCACCGGATCGCCGGGCGCGAGCTTGACCAGCAAAAACGCCACCAGCGAAATGAAGAACAGCATCGGCAGCAGCTGCAGCAGCCGACGCGTGAGAAGTGTGTTCACGACATGCCCTTACCAAGGCCCCGACCCGACGGCCGGGGCAATCGCTTATTTCTGATAGATTTTTGACAGATCCTGGAACAGATAGACCGGTTTCGGCTCCGCTTCCTGGGTGCCGCCGAAACGCTTGTCTACCGCGACGGTCGCATTGGTATAGGCGATCGGGTAGTACGTCATGTCGTTCGCCACGATCTGCTGAATTTGCTTGTAGATATCGGCACGCTTCGCGGCGTCGGTTTCCACGGCGCCTTTATCCCACAGGGCATCAAACTGCGGATTTTTGTAGTGCGCGTAGTTATAGGCTTCGTTGCTCATGAACAGCGATTTGTAGCCGTCCGGCTCTGAGCCCATGATGTAGCCGCCCAGGTTCAGCTCCCACGCGGTGTTGTTCATATCGAGGCTGCGCTGGGACATGGCGTTGGAGTCCAGCGGCATCAGCTCCACGTTCACCCCAATGCCCTTCAGCGCCTGCTGAATGTAGAGCGCCATGCTCTCCTGGGTTTTGTTGGTATTCACATACGCCAGGCGCAGCTTGAGGTTGTCCGGCGCGCCGGACGCTTTAAGCCGCTCTTTGGCTTTTTGCAGGTCGAATGTGTATTGCTCGACGTCATCCGTCTTGTAAAGCGTATCGGGCGTCAGGAAGGACGTCGCGGGTTTGGCGTAGTCCAGCGAGGTAAAGGCGGTCTGGGTCAGCTCGTCTTTGTTGATGGCGTACGCAATGGCCTGACGCAATTCTTTGCTCTTCATTACCGGCACGTTCTGGTTGAACGTCATATAGGCCAGACGGCCTTCCGGATAGACCACGAAGTCAAACTTACCGGTATTTTTCAGGCGGTTCACATCCTGCGGGTCAACCATCTTGAGGTTGATTTCACCGTTTTGCAGCGCAAGGTTGGCGGCGTTACTGTCTTTGGCGAAACGGTAGGTCACCGAATCTAGCTTCGCTTTGCCGTTCCAGTAATCGTCAAAACGGGTCAGGGCATAATATTGTCCGGCGCGGTACTCTTTAAATTTGAACGGCCCGGAGCCGACCGGTGCATCGTTTTTGCTGCTCTTTTCCAGGTCGCCTTCGCCGGCGAACACGTGCTGCGGGATCGGGTAGATCTGTACCAGCGTGCCGGTAAAGGCCGCGCTGACCTGCGGTAAGGTGAACTTAACGGTGCGGTCGTCAACCTTGCTTACCTGTACCGGCTTATCGCCGTAGGTGAACATGCTGCGGAAGAAGCTGTGCTGTTTGGCATCCAGCAGCTTGTTGAACGTAAAGACCACGTCGTCCGCCGTCAGCGGCTGGCCGTCCTGCCATTTCAGGTTCGGTTTTAACGTCAGGGTGTAGCTGAGGTTGTCGGCAGAGGGCGTGAGGCTTTCCGCCAGGCCCCATTCGATCTTACCGTCGTTGAAGCTATAGAGGGGAGCATACAACGCTTGCATGATCGTCAACGTGGTACGGTCGCTGGCGTAGAGCGGATTTACAGCTAACGGGTCGCCGGAGGTAATACCGATAATCAGCGAACCGCCCGCTTTTGGCGCATCGCTTTTTGCCGCTGAGGGCGTATTTGTCTCTTTATTTTTCGCATCATCACAGCCCGCCAGGCCTAACGCGAGCGAAACAACCACTGCCGATAACAAAAGCTTGCGCATCTCACTAACTCCTTGCCTTATAAAGTGTTTATGACTGCATCTTTTATTTATGTTGAAGCATCATATGCAGCTTTATCCGTTTACGCATTAATTATGAAAATGCGATTTTCGATTAAGCTTATACCTGATTTGATATATATAAGCGCCGGAAGGAATAGCGGCAGATCGATTACGCTCAGTTCGTTAAACGCTTCACAAATCTCCTGCTACACTGCCTCAACACATCACTCAAAAGGCAGGCCAACATGTCAGACAACACGTATCAGCCACCCAAAGTGTGGGAATGGAAAAAGAACAACGGCGGCGCGTTCGCCAATATCAACCGCCCGATTTCCGGCGCGACCCATGAGAAAGATCTTCCTGTCGGTTCGCACCCGCTGCAGCTCTACTCGCTCGGCACACCGAATGGACAGAAAGTGACGATCATGCTCGAAGAGCTGCTGGCGCTGGGCGTAACGGGCGCGGAGTACGACGCGTGGTTGATCCGCATCGGCGAGGGCGATCAGTTCTCCAGCGGCTTCGTTGAGGTGAACCCGAACTCGAAAATCCCGGCGCTGCGTGACCACTCCACGAACCCGCCAACGCGCGTCTTTGAATCCGGCAATATCCTGCTCTATCTGGCGGAGAAATTCGGCCACTTCCTGCCGAAAGATCCGGCGGGACGCACCGAGACGCTGAACTGGCTGTTCTGGCTGCAGGGCGCGGCACCGTTCCTCGGCGGCGGCTTTGGCCACTTCTATAACTATGCCCCGGTAAAAATTGAGTACGCGATTGACCGCTTCACCATGGAAGCCAAACGCCTGTTCGACGTGCTGGATAAACAGCTGGCGCGCGGTCGCTACGTGGCGGGTGAGGAGTACACCATTGCCGATATCGCCATCTGGCCATGGTTCGGCTGCGTGGCGCTGGGCAGCGTGTATAACGCCGCTGAGTTCCTCGACGCAGAAAAGTACACCAACGTGCAGCGCTGGGCGAAAGACGTGGCGAACCGCCATGCCGTTAAGCGCGGACGCATCGTTAACCGCACCAGCGGCGAGCTGAACGAGCAGCTTCACGAACGCCACGCGGCGAGCGACTTCGAGACCAATACGGAAGATAAGCGTCAGGCGTAATGTTCTGCCGGGCGGATCGCCGCCCGGCAACCGAGATCCTTTCGCAGGGCATGATTGGCCTAAAGGTTGAGCCGGTATTGCTGGCACTATCTGTGCGTTTTTCTCACCTCAGAGTGAGAAGCGACGTATCAACCGACAGCAGTCACAAAGGATCTGTTATGAAACTGATTAAAACAACGCTGGTTATCAGCGCCCTCATTTTTTCCACCTCGGGAATGGCCATCGATAAAACCGCCGCTGGCGCGGTAGCAGGCGCTGCCATTGGCGCGGCCACGGGCAAAGATCTGAAATCCACCGTTGGCGGTGCAGTTGTTGGCGCAGGCACGGGTGCCATGTTCAAAAACGGCGACAAAGGTAAAGCCGCGCGTAAAGGCGGCGCCGTAGGGGCTGCCGTGGGCGCAGGCGCCGCGGCGGTTACCGGCAAGAGCGTGCTGAAAGGTGCAGCCGTTGGCGCGGGCACGGGCGCGCTGATTGGTGAAGCGACGCACTGATAAACGCCGTAGTTCTGACTTTAGAATCGGTATGATGATGAAACCCAGCTATTATGCTGGGTTTTTTGTCTTATCTCGGTTCCGTTTGAGAAACGGGAAGTATTACCGCGATCGTTACGGGTAGCCTCCTGTTTGCGGTATCCTTATGTTCGGGACTTTCTCCGGAAAGTTGTCCGCATTTCATGTTCCGTAATTTCTTTTATTTTGCTTACGCTGGCCACCTGGGATTATTGGTCTGATACAGTATACTTTCGCCTGTTTAGGGAGGACGTGATGGCTATCAGTGAGAAAGACCTGCTTGAGGCAGGTTTCAGCAAAAGCGAAGTAGACAATTTAAAGGGCCGACTCGCAGCAGCCGGAGGCACAATGCAGCATCTCATCGATGCGCTATCACGGCGCTTCCGGGTTTCGGTATGGATCACGGTCGCGCTGGTTCTGGTTATGCTGGTCACCCTTATCGCTGGCAGCCGGACACACATTCTTTCCGGGGGCATGAGTTCCCTTGTTGTCCTGATCATTGCCTGGGTGACCTTTCCACCAGCTCTGGGCTGGAAAGCATTCCGCCTGCAGAAGACTATTTCCCGGAAGGCTCGATAGTCAGTAAATCAAGCGCCACTTTGGCTTTAACACCCCATCCCGCAATTTTAAGCGCCATCGCGGGACGTGGCGTATCGGATACTTTCCTGAAGAAATCGGGCCTGGTCCAGTACCACAGCCGTTGCGCTTCGGGTTTCAGCCTCAGACCATACGCGCCGTAGACTTCACTAAAGAGCGTGACAGCCTTGTAGGTCCCCAGCCCCTGCTGCCGGCTGAAGCCCAGGAATTCTGCGACCTCCATTGAGCCGTCAGCGAAAATTCCCTCCGTCTGCTTATCACCGAGCAGGTTGTGTGCGGCCTCACGTGAAATAGTGTTAAGCCCGTTGACAACAATCACGGCACCGGCCACCACCCCCAACGGCGTCATGGAGGACATCATGACGATCCCACCAAAGATAGCCGCTCCGGCTACCACCACGTCAACAGCTGAGATGATGTAACCTACAATTTTGTTCTCGTGCCGGACAACCTTCACCTCGGCATAGAGTTTTGCATAGCCGGTTTTGAGAGAATGGGACTGTTCAAGCAGACTGGTGTTCTCTGCACGCAACGCCTGCAGGCAGGCCATACAGTCATCATCCGTTTTTGCCCGGCGTGCGGCCTCAAACTGGGCCATGATGAATGCCCTGATCTCATCCACAAACTGAATCCGGATAAAACCATCCTGAAGATGCATAGCCGCGACCGTGTTGGCCGTATTAACCAGTTTTCTGGCCTCCAGATTGATCATAGTTTCCGCCCAGGCTCGGGGATTCTGGCCGGGTAAAAGCAACGTGTCCATTTTATCGCCTCGCTGATCTGTTTCAGAAAGCATATTCCCGAAACGATTTTTGACAACAAAAAATGGGTATTGCCTCGGCAATATTGCAGAACTAACCGATACCGCATCGCGGCATGGAGGCGAGAGGTAAAGATAAAGGGCTCCGTTTGGAAAACGGAGCCCTACTCTGAACTATATACAAGCCCGTTCGAACAACCGCCCCGCGGCTGGCGTTAACCCTGACATATGCATGCAGGCATGCACCATTCCCGGCAGCCGTTCACAGCGCACAGGCACCCCCGCCTCCTGAAGCCGTCGCGCATACGCTTCAGCCTCATCGCGCAGGGGATCATATTCACAACTCAGGATGGTTGCTGGCGGTAATCCCCTCAGCGAGGCCATATGCAGCGGCTCAGCATAGGGATGACGACATTCTCCCAGATAGTTCTCCCAGCAAAACGCCATCGCATCACGCGTTAAAAAATAACCTTCAGCAAATTCACAATAGCTTTCGGTCGACATTTCGCGACTTAATGCCGGGTAGAGCAGCAACTGATGCTCAATGTGAGGTCCGCCGCGATCCCGTGCCAGCAGAGCTGTGGCTGCAGCGAGATTTCCGCCTGCACTGTCGCCCCCCACCGCCAGACGGGTCGCATCTATCCCCAGAAGCGCGGCCTGTTCACTGGCCCAGTATAGTGCCTGATAAACATCTTCTAACGGCCTTGGGAAGGGGAACTCCGGCGCCAGACGGTAATCCACGGAGAGTATTTTCCTGCCAGTGGCATTGGCCAGTGCCTGACAGGGTCGATCATAGAGCGACAGCGACCCCAGACACCATCCACCGCCGTGAGCAAATAGTATGGCAGGCTGCGCAATGTCCGCGTTTGAGGCTGCTGGGGTATAGGCACGAAGGGCAATGGCGTAACCATCATCAGCGATGACAACATAGTCCTGCATGTCATCGCTTAATTCATCCTCTCCCTGCAGCCGCAACAAATCTACTTCGGTGGCGGCACGCAGGCCGCCTAACGACGCCGGTTGCGGCGCGCCCGATGATGCAGCCAGAAAGTCAGCAATGTGTTTATCCAGCGGCACGATCGTTGCCCTCTGAGAGAAAGGGCACGATCAGCCCAATAAACGCCTCATGACACTCTTCGGTAATAAAATGCCCGCAGTCCGCCACCGTCTCGCCACGCAGATCAAGGGCATTGCCCTGGAGGGTTATCAGCGGTGCATCGCGCGTGGCATGTTCGGCCCCCACCGTTAATACCGGCATGGTTAAAGGCGTTTGCGAACGGCGCTGGTTCTGCCGGATGGTTTCCGGGATAGCGCGATAATAGTCGAAGCCCGCACGCAGCCCGCCGGGTGTCGAATAGGCGGCGATATACACCTCTGCAGCGACCTGTTCACGGCGATGCGACCAGCGATCGAAAATATAGCTGAGATAATGTGATTCGCGCCCGCTGGTCAGGGTCTCGGGTAAATCCGCCAGTTGATTGAACATGAAGTGCCAGAGAAAGATGTTCTCTTCCGGTGCGACGAAAATCGGCGGTGGCGGTGCCAGTCCAGGAATAACCGCTTCTGTCAGCACAAGTCGTTCTATTGCCTGAGGAAAATCGCTCGCTATGGCATAGCCAACCCACATGCCGATATCGTGGCCCACTATGCTATAACGCGCATGACCCCACTGCGCCATCATGGTATGCAGCATGGCACCGACACGTCCGGTGTCATAGCCGTCGCGCGGTTTATCGGACTCACCAATACCCGGAGGGTCGACCGCTATCGCCTGAAAACCCGCCGCCGCCAGCGCCTGAAGAACATAACGCCAGGTATACCAGGTCTGCGGCCAGCCCGGTATCAGTAATACCGGTTGACCTTTTCCCGCCACGACGCAATGGATGCGCTGTCCGTTCACTTTCGTATAGACGTGTTCTGCCCTGAGATCCGCATGCGCGATCTCACCGTATTGTTGTTCCATGGGGACTCCCTGTAATGTCGTGGCTTAGCGAATGCCGAGTAGTGCGTTGATTTGCTGAGGGTTAACCGGCGCACCGGCGAAATCATCAAAGACTTTATCGGTAATGTGAATAATATGGTCGCGGATGAACGTAGCCCCTTCTCTGGCACCATCCAGCGGGTTTTTCAGACAGCACTCCCACTCCAGGGTTGCCCAGCCAGCATAATCGTATTGGGTCAGCTTCGAGAAAATGGCCCTGAAATCCACCTGGCCGTCACCCAATGAGCGAAAACGTCCTGCACGATCAACCCATGACTGATAGCCACCATAAATACCCTGACGACCGGTCGGATTAAATTCAGCGTCTTTCACGTGGAACATGTTGATCATGTCCTTATAAATATCAATAAACTCCAGATAGTTAAGCTGCTGGAGCACCATGTGGCTGGGGTCGAAAAGTATCCGGCAGCGGGGATGTTCTTTTACCCTTTGATAAAACATTTCAAACGTCACCCCATCATGCAAATCTTCACTCGGGTGGATCTCATAGCAGAGGTTAATGCCCTGCTCTTCGCAGGCGTTAAGTACCGGCATCCAGCGTCTGGCCAGCTCGTCAAAGGCGGTTTCAATTAACCCTTCCGGGCGCTGCGGGAACGGGAACAAATAGGGCCACGCCAGCGAGCCAGAAAAGGTACCCAGATCGCTGAGGCCAAGCCTGGCAGAGGCCTTGACCGCCATCAGCAGCTGTTGCCGTGCCCATTCGCTACGGGCTTGTGGGTTGCCGTGGACTTCCGGCGGCGCAAAGCTGTCGCATAAGCTGTCGTAAGCAGGATGGACCGCCATCAGTTGGCCGAAGATATGGCTGGTCAGTTCACTCACCACCAGGCCATGCTCCGCCAGCATACCGACCAAATCATCACAGTAGGTCTGACTTTCTGCGGCCGTCGCCACGTCGAAGAGACGGCGATCCCATGCCGGAATTTGCAGGGCGCTAAAACCCGTTTCCGCCGCCCACCGGGCTATCGCCGGCAAATCATTAAAGGGGGCCGCGTCATCGCTGAACTGGGCCAGATGGAGAGAGGGACCTTTGAGGGTTTTCATCGTATACTCCTATTGTTTGTCGATTGACAAACAATAGGAGTAAAGCCGGATAACCGCAAGCGAAAATTATAAATTCGTTGGTAATCCAGATGATTTAGGCGATCCTGTTGCACAGAATTCAGGACCAACCGGAGCAACAAAATGGCAGGCAGACCGCGCCAGTTCGATCGTGACCAGGCGCTTATCAAAGCGCGCAACCTATTCTGGAGACAGGGTTATGAAGGAACCTCGATGTCAGATCTGGTGGCAGAGCTGGGTATCGCGTCGGCACGGATTTACAAGGCGTTTGGTTCAAAAGAACAGCTCTTTCGGGAAGCTATCGCTGATTACGAAAATCAGGAAGGCAGTTTTGCGGATCGGGCCTTAGCCGCTGGGGGCACAGTGCGGGATACCCTCCAGACGCTATTAATGGATGCGGTTCACCTGTACTGCCATCCGGATTTGCCGCAAGGATGTATGGTGGTGGCCTCTGCAGCCAGCGTCAGCGCAGAAAATGAGCCGATCAAAACCTGGCTGGCGCAGCATCGCCTGCAGCGTACACAGCAGATCATCGACCGTCTCCATCAGGCAGTGCAAAACGGTGAACTGCAGGATACGACCGATGCAGAGAGTCTGGGAGACTATTTCGCCGTCTTTTTACACGGTTTGTCGGTGCAGGCCCGGGACGGTGTTCCGGAATCACGTTTGCAGGCGGCGGTTAAGCAGGCGCTTAACCTGCTGCCGCCTTCCTGAGTGCGACGCTGAGGAAGGCCGCACAGCGTGGCCTTAGCGCGTTCTGCCGTAAGGCGGAATTACTGACACGTTACGCAAAATCGCATCAATGGTGATCGTCATACTGATGCTCAATCACCATTCCTTCCGCCACGCTCGCCACATGGCGTGCACGCGGGTGATAGACCGGTGCAGGGGCGGCATACGTTGTTTGTACAGGTGCAGGCGCAACGCTTACCGCCTCAGGAACCGTAGCTGACTGCGGAACAATCACGACCTTATACCCGGTGGGGACATCGACCGTGACGCTCTGGGCCATCGCTGTATTGACCACGGCAAAACCTGCCAGGGCAGCAAATAAAATAATACGGTTTTTCATAAATTGAATTATTTCCTGTATCAAGAAGATAATTCATTATGTCGACTGAATCTTAAGACAATATTAATTTTCATGTTCTGAAATGTGCAGAAAATGCCAAATATATTGTCACAAGCGAATATTTTAATTTTTGAAATATATTGACTTACGCTTTTTAAAAAGGCGGCAAGAAACATGCTCGCATGCCGCCTCGCCTGTTATGTTAATACTTAATATCCCGCGCTTTTTGCCGCCCGGCCTGTTTCATCTGACGTTTATCTTGGCGGCAGTCGTGATTACTCTGGTTATTGTTCGCCACGCAGGTCTGTTTCACCTGCCGTGACGCGTCGCGGGTTTCCTGCCTGACATCACGCGCCACGCGCCGCTCCTGCGCCTGCTGGGTCGCACTGGTGGAAACCGAGAAAAGCGTCAGAAAAATGAGAGAAAGGACAGGGATAAAAGATAACGATCTGTTCATAGCAACACCTCGTAGAAGAGAGTCCAGAACGTCAGGGGTTAGCAAAAGAATAGCAGTTTCAGAGCACGCGGAATGGGGAAGGCGTTAATAATGTAAGGCCGCTCAAGGCGGCCTTATCACGTTGCGTTATGCCGTCAGGCGGAACTTCTGCACCGAGCGCTGAAGATCTTCGGTCTGACGCTCCAGCGCCGAAGCCGCCGCGGAAACCTCCTCCACCAGCGAGGCGTTTTGCTGGGTGACGCCGTCCATCTGCGTAATGGCGATACCGACCTGCGAAATGCCTTTACTCTGCTCCTCAGAGGCAGAGGCGATTTGCTTCATAATGGTCGTCACTTCCGTCACGTCCCGCAAAATCGCATCCATGGTCGTACCCGTGTCGCTTACCAGCTTTGCACCCTGCTCGACGCGGGAAACGGAATCGGTAATCAGCCCCTCAATCTCTTTCGCCGCGTTGGCGCTGCGGCTTGCCAGGTTGCGGACTTCGCCCGCGACGACGGCGAAGCCGCGCCCCTGTTCGCCCGCGCGTGCTGCTTCAACCGCCGCGTTAAGTGCCAGAATATTGGTCTGGAAGGCAATGCTGTTAATGACGTTGGTGATTTCAGCAATTTTCTTCGAGCTTTCCGAAATACCGCTCATGGTGCTTACCACCTCTTCCACCAGCGAACCGCCGCGGCTGGCGGTGGTTGAGGCCACATCGGCCAGCTGGCTTGCCTGACGGGCGCTCTCCGCGTTCAGTTTCACCGTAGCGGTCAGCTGTTCCATGCTGGCTGCCGTCTCTTCCAGCGCCGCCGCCTGCTCTTCGGTACGGGAGGAGAGATCGTTGTTACCGCTGGAAATCTCCGTCGCCCCGCGCCAGATATTTTCACTGCCGGAGCGGATCGTGCTGACCGCCTCGCGCAGGCTGTCCTGCATGGCGCTCAGCAGCGGCACCAGCTGTCCCACGCAGTTGCGGCCGAACGGTTCAATGGGCTGGCTGAGATCGCCCTGAGCAATCTGGCGGAACTGCTGGCGAATGCGGTCGAGCGGTTTGACCAGCATCGCGACCAGGTAACGGTCGGTGAAGAGCAGGATCAGCAGACCGACGATCGTGGCGACGATAATCACCGTACGGGTCATGCTGGTCAGGCCGTCCACCACCACGCGGGTGCTGTCGAGCGACTTCGCGGCAGCATTGTTGAACTCTTCAGCCGCCGCGCCGAACGCGCGGCTCAGCGTTGGCGTGACGTTATTGGCCTGCTGACGATAACCGTCCAGCGCGCCCAGTTTCGCCTGCTGCATTTGCGGCGTCACGCCCTGTTCGAGCAGCGCCTGCCAGGCACCGATCACCCGGGAAGAGACCTGGGGATCCATTGGGCCTGGGGAGATCGCCTTCATCTCGGCCAGCTTCTTGCCCATGTTATCCAGCGCCTGCTGGGCAGAGGCCAGATCCGGCGTGCCGCCTGCGGCTTTGACTTCCATTGCGCGGCTCAGACGGGTCACAAAGCGGAAATACTGATCGTTGCCCTGGCTGAGCACCGTCATCTGCTTGACCAGCTGACGGTCCACCTCGTTGCCATCAGAAACGCGAGACAGAGACCAGGTGCTGTACAGCCCAACACCCGCCCACATTAAACAAAAGATCCCGAGAATCGCCAGCATGACGAAACGGATCGTGAAATTACGGAGCATATTCATAAGTCTTCCTTGCCGTGAGGGTGAATTCGCCCAGAGGCGAGTCTTACCCTCGTTATCGGCAGAAACTGACGAAGTTATACTATTTCGCGCGTAATTTTATAAAAATCTTCGCTACCCTGCCGTTCGCCGGAAAAGGATAATCACTGCGGGGAAAATCTTACTGGTCAATACATGTTTTCATATTTCAGCAGCCGTCGAAATGTAAAACAGACAAACAGTTAATTAACCTCACAACCCGAAAGGATGAATACCCTGATGAATGAGACGGTCAAAGAAGCGCACGACCGGTCAAGAAACCCTTTAATTTGTATGCAAATCATTCCAAAGCATTTAGCTCATGAATTAAATTAAATTTATTAATCAGATTTAATTATTTAAACGCTAATTATTGTGCAGGATATTTTTTTAGATTTCATTACATCCTTACCTGCTGAGGAAGTTCTTATTTTAAATAAATTCATTTAAAAAGAGCCGGACAATTTTCGACTCATCCAGAGAACTTCAAATGCGCAAATTAATGAATCGTACATTGCTTTCGCAATGTGTCTTAGTGGCTTTAACGTCATTTGGCGCCCAGGCTAACGTAACACCCGCTACGCCCTGCCAGCCGGGCGTGACATCGCAGACCTGCGGCTTAACGAAATATGTAGATAATAGTTTTTATGAAGATCCCGGCGTGACTAATGCCATTATGGCCGACACCACCGCAAATAATATCTTTATGGATGGAAGCCGTGAATCAGGGGATACCCAGTCATTAACCGTTTCTGGTACCGACATGTCCGGCCATTATATTCAGGGCAGCAACGGGGGGACGGCTAATATTACGGTGAATAACGGCGCCACCGTCGATATGATCGAAGTGGGCAATACCGGTGCAACCACTAATACGACGGTGACCATCGATGACGCCACGCTGAATGGCGAAAATGACGCCGGAAGCTACGAGGGCAAGAAAGCCTATATGATGGGTTCCGCCATTTATCTCGACCCCATGGATAAAGGTTACCACACCGTCAACGTTGAGGACGGCAGCATGCTGCACGGCAGTATTCTCAGTGCGGGAGCCGGTGCACAAAATATTGCCATCAGCAACAGCACGATGGATAAAGGCGGTATTTACGCGGGTAGCGATAAATCTGATACCAATATTACGCTGACTAACGCTTCCGTGGATGCCTCGCAGAGCGAAATCGCGCAGAACATCGACACGCTGGCGGTAAAACTGAGCGGATACAAGCCATTCAGCGACATCAACCTGGATGCCTTTGGCGATGTCGCCATCGCGATGTACGGAACGAAGGCTGATTCGCTGGCGCTGGATAACAGTACGGTCACCGGCGACATTGGGGCCTTTAACGAAAACGGCACCACGCTGATTTCATTGACCAATAACAGCGTGGTAAATGGCAATGTGACCGTCGATGGTAACGCCGCAAATTCCGTTCTGGTGGATAACAGCACCGTGAATGGCGAGATAAATACCAGCCAGAGTACGGGCAATAGCACAATTACGCTGCAGAACAACGCGACCGTCAACGGTGATATTACAACGGGTGCAGGTGATGATACGGTCGTGCTGACCAATGATTCACATGTCAATGGCAATGTTAACGGTGGTGACGGCAGCGATACCCTGTCAATGGATGCGGGCAGTTCTATATCCGGACAAATAAGCCAGTTTGAAACGGTAAATACCACCAGCGATAACAGCATTGCGATTGATAAAATTAACGATGCAACCAGCTGGAGTTTGCAAAACGGTTCAACCCTGATTGCCAATACCACCGGCAGCAATGCGCTGGTTACCATGAGCACCGACAGCTACGTGAATTTCGGTAATATTACCGGCGCCAATAACGCCGTGGTGGTGAACAGCATTACGCCGTCTGCGCAAAATCAGCAGGGGATAGTCCTGGGGACCTTCACCACGTCGGGCAGCAGTGCGCCGCAGAATTATGCAGCAGCCACGTTTACCAACGGCGACCAGACCGTGGAGAATCGTAGCGGCGCGTATAACTACAACAACAGTCTGAATATTGTTGCGGCCGACAGCGCGCCTCAGGCTCAGCTGACTGCAGATAATAGCCAGAGCTGGAATATTGAATTTAACAGCCAGAAGGGCAACCTTGCGAGCGACGTTCAGGGGCTGGTAGCCGGCCTGGATGCAGCGGAACAGGCCGGGCATCAGGTAGCGGATGACATCAGCAACCACATGAACCAGGTGCATCTGGCAAACCTGCTGGGAGAACAGCAGGACGGTGCGCAGGTCTGGGGCGATTTCCTTTATCAGAACGGTAATTTCAGCAACGACGTCGACTATAAAAGCATCACTCAGGGTGCGCAGGGCGGCGTAGACTGGACGGCGCATCTGGACAACGGCGACAGCGTCACCGGCGGTATCGCGCTGGCGTGGACGCGCAGCCGCGTGCAGGACACCAGCGACGGCGCGGATAGCTTCAAAGACAGCGTTTACGGTAACTACTACAGCCTGTATGGCGGCTGGCAGCAGGCGCTGAACGGCCGAACCTGGGGTCTGTTTGCTGACGGCAGCTTCAGCTACGGCGATATGCGTTACTCGCTGTCTGCCAACAACGTGACGGGCGATACCAGCGGCATGACGGAAGCGCTGCACGGCTCCACCGATGGCAGTTTGTATCTGGCGCAGGCCCGCACCGGGGTGAACGTGTTGCTGCCAGGCGAAACGCTGCTGCAACCCTACGCCACTCTTGGCTGGGATCAGACCAAAGCGAACGGCTTCTCTGACAGCGAAGTCACCTTTGCCGACAGCCAGGTCTCTTCCTGGAATGGCGGCGCGGGCGTGAGGCTCACCACCACCCTTCGCGATTTGAACAAGAACGTGAAGGTGATGCCGTGGATCGACGCGCGCTTCCAGAAAGAGTTCAGCGATGACACCGACATTCAGGCGGCGGATTATCACAATACCTCCGGTCACAACAACACCATGGGCATCTTTGGGGCAGGTATCAACGCCACCATCGCCCATAACTTCACCCTGACTACCGGCGTCTATGTCGGTACTGGCGATGTGGATAACGATGCCAGCGTACAGGCGGGGATGAGCTATAGCTTCTGATTGTCGTCTGATTGCCCGGTGACCTGCGTGTACCGGGCAGTGCGGGACTCAACGTCTGACGCATCCCGGGGAAAATTGCTGGCAGGGAGTTCTGCCATCGCTTCTCCCCGGGATTTGTGTTTTGATAAGGACAGAATGAAAACGCCGTTTCAAAAATTCATCGATAAGAAAAGGAGACATCATGTCCTGGTACCCTGCCCCTGACCGCTACGAGAATATGCAGTACCGCCACTGTGGCAAGAGCGGCCTTCGCCTGCCCGCGCTGTCGCTTGGGCTGTGGCATAGCTTCGGCCACGTTCAGCCTCTTGATGCCCAGCGGGCGCTGCTGCGTAAAGCCTTCGACCTCGGCATTACCCATTTCGACCTTGCCAACAACTACGGCCCGCCAGCAGGCAGCGCGGAAGAGAATTTTGGCCGTCTGCTGCGGGAGGACTTTGCCGCGTATCGCGACGAGCTGGTTATCTCCACCAAGGCGGGTTACGACATGTGGGCCGGGCCATACGGCTCAGGCGGATCGCGCAAATATCTGCTCGCTAGCCTCGATCAGAGCCTGAAACGCCTGGGCGTCGACTACGTGGATATTTTCTATTCCCACCGCGTGGATGAAACCACGCCGATGGAAGAGACGGCCTCTGCGCTGGCGCAGGCTGTTCAGAGCGGCAAGGCGCTGTACGTGGGCATTTCCTCCTACTCAACCGAGCGCACGCAAAAAATGGCCGAGCTGCTGCGCGAGTGGAAGATCCCCCTGCTGATCCACCAGCCGTCCTTTAACCTGCTCAACCGCTGGGTCGATAAGACCGGTTTGCTGGATGCGCTGGCGGCAAACGGTACCGGGTGCATCGCCTTTACCCCGCTGGCGCAGGGGCTGCTGACCGGAAAATACCTGAACGGTATTCCTGAAGATTCACGCATGCAGCGTGAAGGCAAGAAAGTCCGCGGTCTGAACGAAAAAATGCTGACCGAAGCCAACCTGAACAGCCTGCGTTTGCTGAGTGAAATGGCGCAGGCGCGGGGTCAGACTATGGCGCAGATGGCGTTGAGCTGGCTGCTGAAAGATGCGCGCGTGACGTCAGTGCTGATTGGCGCAAGCCGCCCGGAACAGATTGAGGAGAACGTTCGGGCGCTGGATAACGTGTACTTCAGTGAGGACGAACTCAAGCGGATTGACCAGCATGTTGCGGATGGGGAGTTGAATCTGTGGCAGGCGTCGTCCGATAAATAAGACCGCACCGAGCAGTCCCCTCTCCCCTTTGGGGAGAGGGTTAGGGTGAGGGGTAAGGCGTACTTTACTTCTTACTGATCTTATCCAGATACCCCATCACAAACGCGGACAGCACAAACGTCAGATGGATAATGACGTACCACATCAGTTTGTTATCCGGCACGTTCTTCGCGTCCATAAACACGCGTAGCAGGTGGATAGAAGAGATCGCCACAATCGACGCGGCCACTTTATTCTTCAGCGACGAGGCATCCATTTTGCCCAACCAGCTGAGCTTCTCTTTGCGCTCGTCGATATCCAGCTGAGAGACGAAATTCTCGTAGCCGGAGAACATCACCATTACCAGCAGCCCGCCCACCAGGGTCATATCCACCAGCGACAGCAGAACCAGAATCAAATCCGCCTCGGCAATGGAAAAGATATTCGGCAGAACGTGCAGGATTTCCTGAAAGAACTTAATCGTCAGCGCGATAAGCGCCAGCGAAAGGCCAAAATAGACGGGGGCCAGTATCCAGCGAGAGGCGTACATGGCGTTTTCAAAAAAGCGTTCCATAAAGTCCTGTTTGCAAAAGAAACCAGCGCCCAGTATATCCCAATGGCGCTGACTGTTTGCAATAGCTCACCAGTATGGTCACTCAGACGTTGTCGGGGTTAACCTCGGGACGGGCGTATTCCGGCCAGACCAGCACCACCAGCTCCGGGTAGGCTTCAAGGCTGAACTCACGAAAACACTGACGCAAATTTAATACGTCCAGATCGGAATATGAGACCTTCTCGCCGTTAAGGCAGCGTTTTTTGATATTGTCATAATATTTATACACGGCTGAATTGAGATCGCTACAGCGACGCTGTGCTTCAAACAGTCCGGGCGTGTCATTAATTTCCGACATTTTCATGCGTTTAATTGTCGCGTGTAAAAAGTCGATATATTCATGGTTCACCCGCCAGTACCAGACAGGCGTAACGGAGTTCATCAATACAGAGAAATGGTCTTCCCCTTCCTCTTTTGTCATGAGTTCCGGTTGCGGCGGTTCACTGGTGTCTTTCGACACTTTCGTTTTATTGAACTCCTGCATCAATAAAAGCACACCAGCGGTCAGTAATAGTAATGTGATGACCGTAAAAAAGATGCTGTTCATGGGTAGGCTCCATTTTTTTTGATTTTAAATTTGCCTCATGATATTGTCAACGAATCTCACGCCTTTACCAACCCCACCCTGTTGAAATTAAAGGAAATTAAAAATGCTGCCCGACTATCTCGTCCCGGCTAAGTACCACATTACGCCTGTGGAACAGCAACCGACGGAAGCAGAAAAAGAGGTCAGTTTCACTCAGGGGAAAAGAAAGCTCTCTGATTTCGAGCCTGATATATTAATTGGTGTTTCCCGTACCGGCAAATCCCGTAATATGTTACTGGAAGAGCACGATCGTCATATAAAAGACCGCTTATTTCGCGCCATAAAAATTGAAGCCTTTGTCCACCTGCTGAATGATCTGCAGGCCGAAGGTGAAATAGATGCCCAGAAACTAAGTCAAATATTGGCCGAAAAAACCAAAGAAATTAACGAAGCGGGCAATGAAATTTGGCTTAACTTAATTACGCGCGAAAAAAACAACCCAATTTTTTATAGCCTGGGGGAGGATTAACGTGAAGGAAGTTAAAAATAACGACGTTTATTTGACTTTGGATGATAAAAAAAGTGATGAATTTATCTTAAAGCAAAATCTCGACGCGCTGCGAAACACAAAAAATGACGAGATGACGCGCATTACACAAGACCTGGTATCGATCCCGGCGACGCTGGTGCGGCTGAAATGGCAGAATCGCCGTGAGATTTATCCGCTGCAGGTCAAAGAAGAAATTTACGGTGCCGTGATGAACGCCATCATGGAACAGCGGCCAGAGCTAAAAGAGAAGCTTCTGGGACGCCTTGAGGCCAACTACCAGTATCTGCTTGCCAGAGAGATCGCCACCCTACGTCTGACGCGCAAACTGTCAGACGGCGAGTACCGTACCTCAAACGTCACCTGCGTTGCGCTTGATGAGGACGCGCTGGCAACCCCCTCTACCGCACCGACGGAAAATAAAAACGCATAAACCCAACAGGCATAAAAAAAGCCGGCTTTCGCCAGCTTCTTTATCACTTCGCGGCCGCTTTCTCTTCGCCGACCAGCCCAATCTTCAGATAACCCGCCTGATGCAGCGTGTCCATTACCTTCATCATGGTTTCATAATCCACGGTTTTATCCGCACGGAAGAAGACCGTGGTGTCTTTTTTACCGCCGGTAAGCTGATCCAGCGCCGGGATAACAGAGTCGGCCGTTACCGGGTCGTTACCGAGGAACATCGATTTATCGGCCTTCACGGACAGATAGACAGGCTTTTCCGGGCGCGGCTGCGGCTGGCTGGACGAGGCTGGCAGATTCACCTTCACGTCCACCGTCGCCAGCGGCGCGGCCACCATGAAGATGATCAGCAGAACCAGCATGACGTCGATAAACGGCGTCACGTTGATCTCATGCATTTCGCCGTTATCGTCCAGATTTTCGTTTAGACGCATCGCCATAATATCAACCCACGCGCAGTTTGGACGCCGCGTGCACCGGCTTAACGGCGCTGGCATTCAGGTCGAGATCGCGGCTCTGCAGCAGCAGAACCTGCGCGGCAACGTCACCGAGGGTGGCTTTGTAGCTGCCAATCATCCGCGCGAAGATGTTGTAGATAACCACCGCCGGAATCGCCGCGACCAGACCAATCGCCGTCGCCAGCAGCGCTTCGGCGATACCCGGCGCAACGACCGCCAGGTTGGTGGTTTGGGTCTGCGCGATACCGATAAAGCTGTTCATGATGCCCCAGACCGTACCGAAAAGACCGATGAACGGCGAAATCGCGCCGATGGTGGCCAGATAACCATTGCCGCGCCCCATGTGTCGGCCAACGGCCGCCACGCGACGTTCCAGACGGAAACCGGTACGCTCCTTGATGCCTTCGTTATCTTCACTGCCCGCGGAGAGTTCCAGCTCGTTCTGAGCTTCATTCACGAGCAGGGTAGTCAGGCTTTTCGCGTGGAAGGATGAGGTCATATCTGAGGCCTGATCCAGAGAGCGGGCTTCTGCCAGCTGTTGCTGTTCCCGCTTGAGGCGACGCTTCTGCGAAAGCAGCTCGGCGCTCTTGCTGAAGAAGATAGCCCAGGTGACAACGGACGCCAGAATCAGGCCGATCATCACAATTTTAACCACGATGTCAGCATGCTGATACATGCCCCAAACGGAGAGATCCGCCTGCATCAAATTATTACCCACTCTGTATCTCCAGGACGCAAATCACAAAATCTGAACGTAATAATATCAAAACATCGTCGAATTGATAGTAGTTCTCATTAGTATTTGCATAGTGCCGCAATTTTCGTTCACTTTCCTTGCGCTTACGCAGTAAAAATTTCTTATGCGCTTTTTTGCTAATATTTTCTGCTTATTCGATAAGCCTGCGGGTGCAGTTTTTTCCAATCGTGGTAGTCTGGACGTCCAGACGTATAAAAACAGGGTTAGCGAACATGACAACGAAGCATCTTGATACCACGCTGGTACAGGCAGGACGCAGCAAAAAATATACTCAGGGATCGGTCAACAGCGTGATTCAACGCGCCTCCTCGCTGGTGTTTGACACCGTAGAGGAGAAAAAAAACGCCACGCGCAACCGCGCAAAAGGCGGGCTGTTTTATGGTCGTCGCGGCACGCTAACCCACTTTTCTCTGCAGGAAGCGATGTGCGAACTGGAAGGCGGCGCAGGCTGCGCGCTGTTCCCGTGCGGCGCGGCGGCGGTCGCCAACACCATTCTGGCGTTTGTGGAACAGGGCGACCATATCCTGATGACCAACACCGCCTATGAACCCAGCCAGGACTTCTGTACCAAAATCCTCAGCAAGCTCGGCGTGACGACCGGCTGGTTCGACCCGCTGATTGGTGAAGGTATTGCCGAACTTATTCAGCCAAACACGCGCATTGTGTTCCTGGAATCGCCGGGGTCGCTCACCATGGAAGTTCACGACGTGCCGGCTATCGTCAAGGCCGTGCGCAGCAAAGCGCCAGAGGCGATCATTATGATCGACAACACCTGGGCGGCAGGGGTGCTGTTTAAAGCGCTGGAATTCGACATTGATATTTCCATCCAGGCGGCGACGAAATACCTGATTGGCCACTCTGACGGCATGATTGGTACTGCGGTTTCCAACGCGCGCTGCTGGGATCAGCTGCGTGAAAACGCCTATCTGATGGGCCAGATGGTGGATGCCGACACGGCGTACATGACCAGCCGCGGAATCCGCACGCTGGGCGTTCGCCTGCGTCAGCACCACGAAAGCAGCCTGAAGGTGGCCGAATGGCTGGCGCAGCATCCGCAGGTTGAGCGCGTAAACCATCCGGCGCTGCCGGGCAGTAAGGGGCATGAATTCTGGCAACGTGACTTTACGGGCAGCAGCGGTTTGTTCTCGTTTGTGCTGAAAAAACGGCTGAATAATGACGAGCTGGCAAGCTATCTGGATAATTTTAGCCTCTTCAGTATGGCCTACTCATGGGGCGGTTTTGAATCCCTGATCCTGGCTAACCAGCCGGAGCAGATCGCGGCCCTGCGCCCCGGCGGTGAAGTGGACTTCAGCGGTACCCTGATTCGACTGCATATCGGTTTAGAAAATGTTGACGATCTGATTGCGGATTTAGCAGCAGGGTTCGAGCGTATCGTGTAGAGTGCTGGCTGAAAATGTACTCTCTGGACGCTTTTGTGGACACCGCAAGCAGAAAAGTCTGCATGAGTTGCGCCCGGGATCAAACCCGACGGGCGAATTAGGGAGTACAATAGCGCTATATCTGCTGTTCCACAGGAAAGTCCATGGCTGTTATTCAAGATATTATCGCGGCGCTCTGGCAACATGATTTTGCCGCCCTGGCGGATCCTCACGTCATAGGCGTCGTCTATTTCGTGATGTTCGCAACGCTGTTTCTGGAAAATGGATTACTGCCAGCCTCGTTTTTACCCGGTGACAGTCTGCTTTTGCTTGCCGGGGCGTTGATCGGCAAAGGCGTCATGGACTTTACGCCCACGATGGTTATCCTCACTTCCGCAGCCAGCCTGGGCTGCTGGCTGAGCTATCTGCAGGGCCGCTGGCTCGGCAACACGCGCGTGGTCAAAAGCTGGCTGGCGCAGTTACCCCATAAATACCATCAGCGTGCAACCTGCATGTTTGACCGGCACGGCCTGCTTGCGCTGCTGGCCGGACGTTTTCTGGCATTCGTTCGCACCCTTCTGCCGACGATGGCGGGCATTTCCGGTTTGTCGAACCGCCGCTTCCAGTTCTTCAACTGGCTGAGCGCCCTGCTTTGGGTTGGCGTGGTGACGACATTCGGCTACGCGCTGAATATGATCCCCTTCGTGAAACACCACGAAGATCAGGTGATGACCTTCCTGATGGTGCTGCCGATGTTCCTGCTGGTGGCGGGTCTGGTGGGAACCATCGCGGTAGTGATTAAGAAGAAGTACTGCAGCGCATAATTCAACAAAGCCGGGTGGCGCTATCGCTTACCCGGCCTACGTTTTTCGTCAGGCTCCCTGCATCGTTCTTATACGTGACGCATCCTCTCCCGGCGTGACGCCGAAATAGCGCTTAAACTCCCGACTGAACTGCGACGCACTTTCATAGCCCACCCGCATCGCCGCCGCGCTGGCCTTCATGCCGTCGTGGATCATCAGCATCCGCGCCTTATGCAGCCGGTAGGTTTTGAGGTACTGCAGCGGCGAAGTGCTGGTCACCGATTTAAAGTTATGGTGAAACGCCGAGACGCTCATATTGGCTTCCGCCGCCAGCTGGTCGACGCTGAGGTTTTCCGTGTACTGGCTTTCGATACGCTTGAGCACGCGGCTTATCAGGCTGAAGTGGGTCTGTCGGCTCACCAGGGCAAGTAACGCGCCGCCGCCCGGGCCCAACAGCACGTGGTACAGAATTTCTCGGATAATCTGCTTGCCCAGTATGCGCGCGTCCAGCGGCCTCTCCATGACGTCCAGCAGACGCTCAATGGCGCAGAGGATCTCTTCCGACAGCGTTGCCGAGTTGATCCCGCTTGAGGCCATCGAAGGCTGGAAGAGTTCGTCTTCGCCAATCTCCATCAGCAACTCCTGCAGCTGGAGGATATCAACATTGACGCGGATCCCCGCCAGCGGAACCGCCTCTGTCGCGAAGGTTTCACATTCGAAGGGTAAAGGTACTGTCAGCAGCAGATATTCATTGGTGTCGTAGCGGAACACGCGCTCGTTGATATAGCCAATTTTATGGCCTGAAAAGAGAAAAACGATGCCCGGCTGGTACATGACCGGCGTGCGCGTTCCGGGCTGCGTGCCGTAGAGCAGGCGAATGTCCGGCAGCAGATCGCTGGCACGATTTTCATTATCTATCAATCTCTTAATCTGCGCAGTGAGCTGCTGGCAGATAGCCTCACGGTTCATCTTGCGTTACTCCGGGTGCGGTTTTCGACGTTGACAGTGTGCGTTGTTTTCCGCGCTTTCTCCAGCGCTCTGTAGAAATGGGCAAGACATCGGCAGGAATGTGCATTGAGGGCGTAGCCCCGGACGGCCACAATGAGCAGCATCAGGTCGCCCTCTGCGCACCACGGTTTTTCACCCACTAAAGGGAACGAGCAATGAACAACTTTAATCTTCACACCCCAACCCGCATTCTGTTTGGTAAAGACGCTATCGCTGACCTGCGCGCACAGATCCCTGCTGACGCCCGCGTGCTGATCACCTACGGTGGCGGCAGCGTGAAAAAAACCGGCGTGCTGGATCAGGTTTACAGCGCGCTGGACGGTCTGGACGTGCGTGAGTTCGGCGGCATTGAGCCAAACCCGTCCTACGAAACGCTGATGAACGCGGTGAAAATCGCCCGCGAAGAAAACATCACCTTCCTGCTGGCGGTCGGCGGCGGCTCCGTGCTGGACGGCACCAAATTCATCGCGGCGGCAGCGCACTATGCTGACGGCATCGATCCGTGGCACATTCTGGAAACCCGCGGGAGCGACATCAAAAGCGCTATCCCGATGGGCTCCGTGCTGACCCTCCCGGCCACCGGTTCTGAATCCAACAAGGGCGCGGTGATCTCCCGCAAAACCACCGGCGACAAGCAGGCCTTCATGAACGAACACGTTCAGCCTGTCTTCGCCATTCTGGACCCGGTTTACACCTACACCCTGCCTGCGCGTCAGGTCGCGAACGGCGTGGTCGATGCCTTTGTTCATACCGTTGAGCAGTACGTCACGTATCCGGTGAATGCCAAAATTCAGGATCGTTTTGCGGAAGGCATTTTGCTGACGCTGATTGAAGAAGGTCCGAAAGCGCTGAAAGAGCCGGAAAACTATGACGTTCGCGCCAACGTGATGTGGGCCGCCACCCAGGCGCTGAATGGCCTGATCGGTGCTGGCGTGCCGCAGGACTGGGCGACCCACATGCTGGGCCACGAACTGACGGCGATGCACGGTCTGGATCATGCGCAGACGCTGGCCGTTGTGCTGCCTGCGCTGTGGAATGAAAAACGTGATACCAAACGCGCCAAACTGCTGCAGTACGCTGAGCGCGTGTGGAACATCACCGAGGGTTCTGACGATGCGCGTATTGATGCCGCTATCGAAGCGACCCGCAGCTTCTTTGAAGGTCTGGGCGTGCCAACGCGTCTGTCTGGCTACGGCCTGGACGGCAGCTCTATCCCTGCCCTGCTGGCGAAACTCGAAGAGCATGGCATGACCCATCTGGGCGAGCACGGCGACATCACCCTGGACGTCAGCCGCCGTATTTACGAGGCGGCACGCTAAGCGTTTTTGTCCCCCCGACTTTCGTTTTTTGACATTTCGTCCAGACTTAATGCACACCCCATCGCCGGAGTCTCCCTCCGGCGATGCGCACCTGAAGGAGGAAAAATGGCAAACCAAACCGTAATCAAGCTGCAGGACGGCAACGTGATGCCCCAGCTGGGGCTAGGTGTATGGAAAGCCGGTAACGACGAGGTCGTCTCCGCCATTCATAAAGCCCTGGAAGTCGGCTACCGGTCGATTGACACCGCCGCCGCGTACAAAAACGAGGACGGCGTGGGGACCGCACTGGTCAGCGCCGGTGTCCCCCGCGATGAGTTATTCATCACCACGAAACTGTGGAATGACGATCAAAAGCGTCCCCGCGAAGCCCTGCAGGAGAGTCTGGAGAAGCTCCAGCTCGATTTCGTCGACCTGTATCTCATGCACTGGCCGGTTCCGGCCATCGACCATTACGTTGATGCCTGGAAAGGGATGATTGAACTGCAAAAAGAGGGGCTGGTGAAAAGCATCGGCGTCTGCAACTTCCAGGTTCATCACCTGCAGCGGCTGATTGACGAGACGGGCGTCGCGCCTGTGATTAACCAGATCGAGCTGCACCCGCTGTTGCAGCAGCGCCAGCTTCACGCCTGGAACGCCACGCATAAGATTCAGACCGAATCCTGGAGCCCGCTGGCTCAGGGTGGTGAAGGGGTATTCGATCAGAAAATTATCCGCGACCTGGCGGATAAATACGGCAAAACCCCGGCGCAGATCGTCATTCGCTGGCATCTGGACAACGGCCTGGTGGTGATCCCGAAATCGGTCACGCCATCGCGCATCGCCGAGAACTTCGACGTCTGGGATTTCCGTCTGGACAAAGATGAGCTGGGAGAAATTGCGAAGCTGGATAAGGGCAAGCGGCTTGGGCCAGACCCGGATCAGTTTGGCGGATAATACTTAAAACGAGCCCGGTCTTCCGCCGGGCTCGTTTTAATTTATAAACCGGACTGACATCTCGCTTCTCCGGGAAGATCAGGTAATGTGCAAATAACGTTGTACGCTTTCCCTTCCAGTTTATGTGGCCCACCGAGACCGCCGCCTACTTCTGCACCATATTCCTTTCCGTTGACGCTTATCTGGAGCGGGGTGTGATAAATCCAGTCCATCGGACCTATTGGCAGAAAAAAGATCCACTCATGCTGGCTCTGAAAAGCAAAACGACCGTTGTCGTCAGAAAGCGTTTGCTCCCTCTCTAATGTTATTTTAGCGCCCGGGACTGGCTTACCTGCGCTGTCGATTAGACGTCCTTCCACTTCTGGCTGTGTCTGGCGGTGCATTACACAACCGCATAACGTAAGGCCAATCAGCATCGCTCCTGTTAACTTCCTAATTTTCATTTTGGGCCTCCTACCCTTATGCAGAAAAAAGCCGGGTGGCGGCTACGCCTTACCCGGCCTACGCGCTGGCCAGTAGGCCCGGTGAGCGCTAGCGCCACCGGGCTTTGTTACAGGTTTAACCGATCTTACGTTTTACGGTCTTCTTCGTTCCCGCTCCACCGTTCGAACGCTGATGCACAATCGGCGTGTGCTTGGTCAGCGCCGGGCGCGTATTGCGATTCTGGCGACGCGCTTCGCGCATCTCCTCCAGCGTCGGGGCCGGTACCAGACAGTCGCGGCGCGAGCCGATCAGGTGCTTTTTGCCCATCTCTTCCAGCGCCTGGCGGATCAGCGGCCAGTTGGCCGGATCGTGGTAGCGCAGCAGCGCTTTGTGCAGACGACGCTGTTTATCCCCTTTCGGCACCACTACATCTTCACTCTTATAACCAATCTTACTCAGCGGGTTCTTGCCGGTGTAGTACATGGTCGTCGAGTTGGCGAGCGGTGACGGATAGAAGTTCTGCACCTGATCCAGGCGGAAGCGGCGCTGCTTCAGCCACAGCGCCAGGTTCACCATGTCCTCATCACGCGTGCCCGGGTGGGCGGAGATGAAGTACGGGATCAGATACTGCTCTTTGCCCGCCTGCTTCGAGTAGGTGTCGAACAGCTGTTTAAAACGATCGTAGCTGCCCATGCCCGGCTTCATCATCTTCGACAGCGGGCCTTCTTCGGTGTGCTCCGGCGCAATCTTCAGATAGCCACCCACGTGGTGCGTCGCCAGCTCTTTGATGTAGCGCGGATCTTCCACGGCGATGTCATAACGCACCCCGGACGCGATGAGGATCTTCTTGATGCCCTTCAGATCGCGCGCGCGGCGGTAGAGGTTGATCGTCGGCTCGTGGTTGGTGTCCATGTGCTCACAAATGCTCGGATAGACGCAGGAGAGGCGACGACAGGTCTGTTCCGCGCGCGGTGATTTGCAGCGCAGCATATACATGTTGGCGGTTGGGCCGCCAAGATCGGAAATCACGCCGGTAAAGCCCGGCACGGAGTCGCGAATGGCTTCGATCTCATTGATGATCGAATCTTCAGAGCGGCTCTGAATAATGCGCCCTTCGTGCTCGGTAATGGAGCAGAAGGAACAGCCACCGAAGCAGCCGCGCATGATGTTGATCGAGAAGCGGATCATCTCATACGCCGGGATGCGGGCGTTGCCGTACGCCGGGTGCGGCACGCGCTTGTACGGCAGCGCAAAGACGCTGTCCATCTCTTCGGTGGAGAGCGGGATCGCTGGCGGGTTGATCCAGATAAAGCGCTCGCCGTGCTTCTGCATCAGCGCGCGGGCGCAGCCCGGGTTGGTTTCATGGTGCAGAATACGGGACGCGTGCGCGTAGAGCACCTTGTCGGCTTTCACCTTCTCGTAGGAGGGCAGCAGTACGTAGGTCTTTTCCCAAGGCTTCGGACGCGGCGGCTGCACGACGATCGCCTTCGCTTCCGCCTTCTTTGGCTCTACCGGTTTGTTATCGGCACACGGCAGATCGTCGCCGTACGGATGTGGGATCGGGTCGATTTTGCCCGGCATATCGATGATTCGGGAATCTACCCCGCGCCAACCCGGCAGCGCCTCTTTCACCATGATGGCGGTATTGCGCACGTCGCGGATGCTGCTCACCGGCTCGCCCTGCGACAGGCGGTGCGCCACTTCCACCAGCGGACGCTCGCCGTTTCCGTAAATCAGCATGTCGGCCTTGGAATCCACCAGCACCGAGCGGCGCACGGTATCTGACCAGTAGTCGTAGTGTGCGGTACGGCGCAGGCTCGCCTCGATGCCGCCCAGGATCACCGGCACGTCTTTCCAGGCTTCTTTGCAGCGCTGGGTGTAGACGAGGGTTGCGCGGTCCGGACGTTTGCCCGCCACGTTATCCGGCGTGTAGGCGTCGTCATGGCGCAGCTTACGGTCAGCGGTATAGCGGTTGATCATCGAGTCCATGTTGCCAGCGGTCACGCCGAAGAACAGGTTCGGTTTACCCAGACGCATAAAGTCGTCTTTGCTGTTCCAGTCAGGCTGGGAGATGATCCCCACGCGGAAGCCCTGCGCCTCAAGCATGCGGCCACAGATGGCCATGCCGAAGCTCGGGTGGTCAACGTAGGCATCGCCCGTGACCAGAATGATATCGCAGCTGTCCCAGCCCAGTTGGTCCATCTCTTCCCGGGACATCGGCAGGAACGGCGCCGGTCCAAAGCAGGCCGCCCAGTACTGGGGCCAGGAGAAGAGGTCACGATCCGGCTGGATCAGGGAAATTGCGCTCATAATGCTTCCGAAGAAAAAATAAACAAAAGGAGCGGGATTATACGCTGTTCATCCGCCAGATTTGAAGAAAAGGATGCAGGAAGCAGGCAGATATTCACGGAAGTCGTTAAAATATGCCGCCCTGATAATATTGGATCATAATATTCACTCTATTTTACGGTGATTTGCCCCGGAATGCGTGTTTGTGCGGAGCTCAGTTGTGAAGCCCAACGATTCGTTACATGTCTCCCAGCTGCGGGTTGTCCTGCACCTCTGCGGTTTCCTTGTGCTGCTGTACAGCCTTTCCATGCTTCCGCCGATGGTTATCGCCCTGCTGAACAAAGAGCGGACCTACTTTGCCTTCCTGACCACTTTTTTAACCTTTTTTAGTCTCGGAGGCTTAACCTGGCGGGCAACCCGCCACGCCGGCATCCAGCTGCGCACCCGCGACGGTTTCGTGATTATCGTGCTGTTCTGGCTGCTGTTTTCATTGATTAGCGCCATGCCGCTCTGGATGGATGACGGGCTTCAGCTCTCCTTTGCTGACGCGCTCTTTGAAGGGGTTTCCGGGATCACCACTACCGGAGCGACGGTGATCGGGGACGTCAGCGCCCTGCCTAAGTCGTACCTGTATTACCGCGCTCAGCTGAATTTCATTGGCGGGTTAGGCGTCATCGTGCTGGCCGTCGCGGTCCTGCCGCTGCTGGGCATTGGCGGCATGAAGCTCTATCAGTCAGAGATGCCGGGGCCGTTCAAGGAGGAGCGTCTGACGCCCCGCCTTGCCGATACCGCGCGCACGCTGTGGGTGACCTACTTCGCGCTGGGCGTGGCCTGCACTCTGGCCTACTGGCTGGCGGGAATGTCCTTTTTTGACGCCGTCTGTCACGGGCTTTCGACCGTGTCACTGGGCGGCTTCTCCACCCGCAGCGAGAGCATTGGTTTTTATGACAGCCACGCAATCGAGCTGGTTGCCGGGGCGTTTTCGCTGCTCTCCGCGTTTAACTTCACCCTCTGGTACGTCGCCATTGTCCGACGCACCCTGAAGCCGATTCGTCGCAGCCCGGAGGTTAAATTCTTCCTGAGCGCCGCTGCGGCGATTATCCTCATCACCGCCTGGCAGGTCTGGCATGCAGGCATGTACAGCCCCACGGATAGCCTGGTGCACGCCTTCTTCCTTGCCAGTTCGATGATGACCGATAACGGCCTGTCGACCGCCGACTACGCCCAATGGCCCACCCACACCATCTTCCTGCTATTGAGCGCCAGCTTTTTTGGCGGCTGCGTAGGCTCGACCTGCGGCGGGATCAAAGCCCTGCGTTTTTTGATTATGTTCAAGCAGAGTATTCAGGAGATGAACCAGCTGGCGCATCCGCGCGCGCTGCTGAGCATTAAGGTGGGCAAAAGCGTGGTGAATGAACGCGTCCTGCGCTCGGTCTGGAGCTTCTTCTTTCTCTACGTGATGATCACGGGCTTTTTTGTCTGGGCGCTTAATCTGATGGGCTACGATCTGTTTACGTCATTCGCGACGGTCGCCGCCTGTATCAACAACATGGGGCTGGGATTTGGCGAGACGGCGTCGACGTTCGGCACGTTAACAGAAGGGGCTAAGCTGTTGATGTGCGCGGCGATGATCTTAGGGCGTCTGGAAATTTACCCGGTGCTGATTCTGTTCTCGCGCTTTTTCTGGCGGGCATAAACCATTCCCGGCGAACCGGGAATGTCAGAGGTTATGGCGCGGGGTTGATCAGCATTTGCCCTACGGACCCCCTGTCCATCATCTCCAGCGTCTGGCTGTGGAACAGGAACGGGAAGTGCGGCCACGAAGGCTGGCCGTAGTAGACGAGCAGTTCAACCTGACCGTCCACCCAGACGGTGTCTTTCCAGCCGCGATCTTCCGGGAACGGCATCGCGCCGTTAACGTTGCGGATCAGGAAGCTTACCCCTTCAATATGGAAGGACTGCGGCATATCTGAACGCACCGTCCAGCGCTCCCAGGTGCCCTGCTGCGCGGTGATGTCGATGCGGTTGACGTCCCACAGCGCACCGTTGATGCCCGGATCGTCGCCCAGGCTGATATCACGGCTGCGCACCGGGGAGCCGCTCATGATCTCCTGCGGCAGCAGGCGCATGGGCAGGCTATCGGTCACCAGCGGCAGCAGGCCGGTTGGACGCAGGGTCAGCACCAGGGTCGAGACAAGAATGCTCGACGGTTCAAAGAACCCGCGAATACGGTCAACAATGCTTGCCGCTTCGCCGCAGGTCACAGAGACTTCATCCCCGTTGGTCATATCAATGAGAATTTCGCGACGCTCACCCGGCGCGAGCGCGAGCTGTTTGACGGACACCGGTGCCGGTAAAAAACCCTGATCGCCGGAAATAACGTGCAGCGGACGGCCATCGCTCATCTGCAGCTGATAGCGGCGCGAGTTAGACGCGTTGAGCAGGCGCAGGCGCACCCAGCCACGGGACACTTCGACATACGGGCTCTGCGCGCCGTTAACCAGCAGCGTATCGCCAACGAAGCCACCGCTCCCCGGTTCGCTGTATTCCGGCGTACCGAAATTATCCAGACGTTTGTCCTGGATGATAATCGGGAAGTCATCCACGCCGTAGTGGTTCGGGATCGGCAGGGATTTGCTGACTTCATCTTCCACCAGCCACATGCCGGCCAGGCCGTTATAGACCTGCTGCGCCGTGCGGTTAGGGGTGTTGGCGTGATACCACAGGGTTGCCGCGCTCTGGCGAATCGGCAGAACGGGCGCCCAGTCGGCGCTGGGCGACATCATGCGCGCCGCGCCGCCAATCAGCGGGCCAGGCACCTGCAGGCCACTGATGGTCATGGCGACATTTTCAGGGGTACGGTTACTGTAGATGAGCTTTACGTCATCGCCATTCCACACGCGTATGGTCGGCCCAAGGTAACGTCCGTTAATGCCCCAGACCGGCGCACGCGTCCCCTGGGTAAAGGACCAGTGGCTGCGCTGCAGCGTCAGGAAAAGCGGCTGGCCGCGACGGGATTCAATGAGTGGCGGAATAGGCAGCGGCTGTTGCTGCCCGGCGGCGCTGGCTGTCAGCGGCATCGCACCCGCACAAAGGGCGATCCCCGAAGCCTGAATAAACTGACGCCGACTGAGTGACATATAAGCTCCATCTGAAACGACTAACAACGCGGGAATTCGTTTTCCCTTCAACGCCGGGTTAGATCTTACCGGCGGCTTCTCTCTCTGCGACTTCTTTGTCGAGCAGCGCAATATGCTCAGCCATCAGATCACGGCAGTGCGCTGCCAGCTCGCGCACCTGATCTTTACCGTATTTGCTGGTATCGACGGGTGGCAGCATTTCGACAATCACCAGCCCGTTATTCAGGCGGTTAAGATTAATCTTATTCGAAGTATTGGAAACGCACACAGGAATAATTGGAACACCTGCCGCAATTGCGGCATGAAACGCACCGGTTTTAAACGGCAGCAGGCCGCGGCCGCGGCTGCGCGTCCCTTCCGGGAACATCCAGATTGAGATCCTGCGCTTTTTAAAATGATTCACCACTTCTGCAATGGTGCCGTGCGCTTTTGCACGGTTATTACGGTCAATCAGCAGGTTACCGGTAAGCCAGTACAGCTGACCAAAAAACGGGATCCACAGCAGGCTTTTTTTGCCCACCGTCACGGTCGGTGGAAGCACGATATTGGAGGCCGTCACCATATCGTAGTTGTTCTGATGGTTGGCGATATAGATGGCGTTACCGAAATTCTCCGCTCCTTCCGGCAGGCGTTTTTCAACTTTCAGACCAAACAGCGGCGCAAGACGCCCGAACATATGGCCAAAGGTGGCGACATGCTTCGGATTACGCGGGCTGAACAGGCAATAAATAGAGCCGAAAATACAGACCAGAATACAGTAGATAACGGTAAGAATAAGACGAACAATATATAGCATAGCGACCTCTGAAGCCCTGACAGCTGACAATTATACTTCACCTGTGGCCAGGTAAGGACTTTATTACGAGCGCGTATTGTTAATCGCAACGCACGAATTAACAACGATTTTACGGGAAATTTTATTGAAATTCCCCCTCCGGACAGAGGGGGATATCATGACATTACTCTTCGCTGTCACCCGCCGCGCTGCGTGCAGGAGAGTCAATCTCCACGCGGTCGATACGCTGCAGGCCGCGCATCAGCGAGCCGCGGCGACCGCGCTCGCCCACCACCTTCTGCAGCTCTTCCGGACGAAGCTTGATTTTGCGCTTGCCGACGTGAATGGTCAGCGTGCTCTGCGGCGGCAGCAGGAAGAGGTGCGCCAGGCCATCTTCGCCTTTCGCGGCCTCCGCCGACGGGATGTTGATGATCTTGTTGCCCTTGCCTTTTGACAGCTCCGGCAGATCGCTGACCGGGAACATCAGCATACGTCCGGCGGTGGTGATCGCCAGCAGCATGTCGCTTTCGTTCTCGATCACCAGCGGTGCCATTACGTGAGCGTTGTCCGGCAGGCTAATCAGCGCCTTACCGGCACGGTTGCGGGAAACCAGATCGTTGAAGGTACAGATAAAACCGTAGCCCGCGTCAGACGCCAGCAGCAGCTTCTGGTCATCGGCTTCCATCAGCATATGGTCAACCGTCGCGCCCGGCGGCAGCGTCAGCTTGCCGGTCAGCGGTTCACCCTGCCCGCGCGCGGAAGGCAGCGTGATCGGGTCAATGGCATAGCTGCGACCGGTGGAGTCGATAAACGCCACCGGCTGGTTGCTCTTGCCTTTCACCGCCGCTTTGAAGCTGTCGCCCGCTTTGTAGCTGAGCCCCGGCGCGTCGATATCGTGGCCTTTGGCGCTGCGCACCCAGCCGCTCTGCGACAGGACAATGGTCACCGGCTCGGACGGCTGCATGTCGTGCTCGTTCATCGCCTTCGCTTCTTCGCGCTCGTGCAGCGGAGAACGACGGTCGTCGCCAAACGCGTCGGCATCGGCCTGCAGCTCTTTCTTCAGCAGGGTGTTCATCTTGCGTTCGGACGCGAGGATCGCCTGCAGCTGATCGCGCTCTTTTTCCAGCTCGTTCTGCTCGCCGCGGATCTTCATCTCTTCCAGTTTGGCGAGATGGCGCAGCTTCAGCTCGAGGATCGCTTCGGCCTGGGTTTCGCTGATGCCAAAGCGCGACATCAGGGCGGGCTTCGGCTCGTCCTCGGTACGGATGATCTCAATCACCTCGTCGATATTGAGGAACGCCACCAGCAAACCTTCGAGGATATGCAGGCGCTTAAGCACTTTCTCCAGACGATGGTTCAGACGACGGCGTACCGTATCGCGGCGGAACGTCAGCCATTCGGTGAGGATCTCCAGCAGGTTTTTCACCGCCGGGCGTCCGTCGAGGCCGATCATGTTCAGGTTAATGCGGTAGCTTTTTTCCAGATCGGTGGTGGCGAACAGGTGGTTCATCACCTGCTCCATGTCCACGCGGTTAGAACGCGGCACGATCACCAGACGGGTCGGGTTCTCGTGGTCAGATTCGTCACGCAGGTCGTCCACCATCGGCAGCTTTTTATTGCGCATCTGGGAGGCGATCTGCTCCAGCACTTTGGCACCGGATACCTGATGCGGCAGCGCGGTGATCACCACGGCGCCGTCTTCTTTATTCCACACCGCGCGCATGCGCACGGAGCCGCGACCGTTCTGGTAGATTTTGCGGATTTCCGCGCGCGAGGTGATGATTTCGGCTTCGGTCGGGAAGTCCGGACCCTGCACGATATCCAGCAGATCGTCGAGCGAGGCTTTCGGCTGCTCAATCAGGGTGATGGCGGCTTTCGCCACTTCACGCAGGTTGTGCGGCGGAATGTCCGTCGCCATACCGACCGCAATCCCGGTGGTGCCGTTCAGCAGGATGTTCGGCAGACGCGCGGGCAGCATCTTCGGCTCCTGCAGCGTACCGTCGAAGTTCGGTACCCAGTCAACGGTCCCCTGCCCCAGCTCGCCCAGCAGCACTTCGGCATATTTAGAGAGGCGGGACTCGGTATAACGCATCGCCGCGAAGGATTTTGGGTCGTCCGGCGCCCCCCAGTTCCCTTGACCATCCACCAGCGGGTAACGGTAAGAGAACGGCTGCGCCATCAGCACCATTGCTTCATAGCAGGCGCTGTCGCCGTGCGGATGGTATTTACCCAGCACGTCACCGACGGTACGGGCGGATTTCTTGAACTTGGCGGTGGCATTCAGCCCCAGTTCGGACATCGCATACACGATGCGGCGCTGAACGGGCTTCAGGCCATCCCCGATAAACGGCAACGCCCTGTCCATGATGACGTACATGGAGTAGTTCAGGTAGGCGTTTTCCGTGAATTCATGTAGCGCGAGGCGCTCTGCCATATCGCTCATTACGTGTGATTCCTCAACTCAGAAACCGAAGGGTTTCAGGCAATATTGCCGCAGATACTACCCTATCTGACGAGTTGAGTCACAAAGAAAAAGGGCCGCTTATGCGGCCCTTTCCGGGTTATTTGTTCAGCTTAATGACCTGCTTCACGTCGATTTCAAAATCGTTCCACTCTTTATCGACCTTGCCCTGGATTTCCACTTTATCCTGAGGGCTGACGGTCACGCCGTTCCAGCGCTTGTGGTCAATTTCCACGTTCACCGTGCCGGTCTCATCGCGGAAGGTGTAGCGGTCATCGGACAGGCGCTGGGTGATGTTCCCGCGCAGCTTCACCCAGCTGTCGTCCTTCATCTCTTTCACCTTCACCGCGGTGGTGAGGTTGGCGTCGTTATCGACAAAACCGCCTGCCTGCGTCTGGGTCTGGGTTTGCGTGGCGGACGGGCCGTTAAATCCGCCCTGCGCGGCAAAAACGGGGGCAGTGGCCATCATCATGATGGCGGCAATGGCAGCGAATTTTTTCATATTAACTCTCCCTTTAATCTGGTTTCGCAGTCCATTAAACAGGGTAATCCTTAACAACTTCTTAAGGGAAAAATTTATTTATTATTGCTGTACAGCAGGCGCTTACAGAGGGTTTACTGACGGCATCAAGGAGGGAATATGCGCATTTTACTGGTAGAAGACGACACGTTAATCGGCGACGGTATCAGGGCGGGTTTAAGCAAAATGGGCTTTAGCGTGGACTGGTTTACCGACGGCAAAACCGGTCAGGCCGCGCTCGCGTCTGCGCCCTATGATGCCGTGGTGCTGGATCTGACGCTGCCGGAAATCGACGGTCTGGACATCCTGCGCGCGTGGCGCGAAAGCGGGCGCAGCGAGCCGGTATTGATCCTGACCGCGCGGGATGCGCTTAACCAGCGCGTGGAAGGGCTGCGTCTTGGCGCGGATGATTATCTCTGCAAGCCGTTCGCGCTGATTGAAGTGGGTGCCCGCCTCGAGGCGCTGGTCCGCCGCAGCCACGGCCAGACGCATAGCGAGCTACGCCACGGCAAGGTCACGCTCGATCCGACCCGTCTCGTCGCCACGCTGGACGGTGAACCGCTGACGCTGAAGCCGAAAGAGTTCGCGCTGCTGGAACTGCTGATGCGCAATGCAGGCCGCGTGCTCCCTCGCAAGACGATTGAGGAAAAACTGTATACCTGGGACGACGACGTCTCCAGCAACGCGGTAGAAGTCCACGTTCATCATCTGCGCCGCAAGCTTGGCAGCGAGTTTATCCGCACCGTGCACGGCATCGGCTATACCCTGGGTGACGCATGAAGCTGACGCAACGCCTGAGCCTGAAGCTGCGCCTGACGCTCCTCTTTTTAGCGCTCTCCCTGACGGCATGGTTTGCCGCCAGCCTGGTGGCCTGGCAGCAGACCACCCACAAGCTGGATAAGCTCTTTGACACGCAGCAGATGCTGTTTGCCAAACGGCTGCTGACGATGGATCTGGACGAGATCCGCGCCCCCGAGCGGATGCGCGAGATCCCGAAAAAAGTGAAGCATGGCCGGCTCGATGACGACGCGCTGGCTTTCGCCATTTACAGCGTCGACGGCAAAATGCTGCTGAACGACGGCGAGAACGGGCGCGATATTCCGTACCACTATCGCCGCGACGGGTTTGCTAACGGGCAGCTCCAGGACGACAACGACGAATGGCGTTTCCTGTGGCTGACCTCACCCGACGGGAAGTACCGCGTGGTGGTCGGTCAGGAGTGGGAGTACCGCCAGGATATGGCGCTGGACGTGGTCAGCTCGCAGCTCACGCCCTGGCTGGTGGCGCTGCCGGTGATGCTGCTTTTGCTGGTTCTCCTCCTGAGCCGGGAGCTGAGGCCGCTCAAAAAGCTGGCGCAGACCCTGCGCTCCCGCTCGCCGGATGCGACCGATGCGCTTGTGCTTCAGGGTGTGCCCACGGAAGTGCGCCCCCTGCTCGACGCGCTGAATCACCTCTTCGCACGTACCCAGGAGATGATGACCCGCGAGCGCCGCTTTACGTCCGATGCCGCCCACGAGCTGCGCAGCCCGCTGGCGGCCCTGAAGGTGCAAACTGACGTGGCGCAGCTCTCGCAGGACGATCCGCAGGCGCGGGAAAAAGCGCTGGCACAGCTGCATGCGGGAATCGACCGCGCTTCGCGGCTGGTGGATCAGCTCCTCACCCTGTCGCGTCTGGACTCGCTGGATAACCTTGACGATGTCGAACCGATCACGCTTGCCGATTTACTGCAGTCGGCGGTGCTGGATATCTGGCATCCGGCGCAGCAGGCAGGGATTGATATTCGCCTCAACAACCATGCCCCGCAGGTCAAACGTCAGGGGCAGCCCCTGCTGCTCAGCCTGCTGGTGCGCAACCTGCTGGACAACGCCATCCGCTACAGCCCACGCGGCAGCGTGGTGGACGTGACGCTGGACGCACGTAGCTTTAGCGTGCGCGACAACGGTCCCGGCGTTGACCCCGAGGTGCTGGCGCGCATCGGCGAGCGTTTTTATCGTCCACCGGGCCAGAACGCCACGGGCAGCGGGCTGGGGCTCTCTATCGTCAGGCGCATTGCCGCGCTGCACGGGATGCGCGTCTCGCTGAGCAATGCGGCGGAAGGCGGCTTTGAGGTGAAGGTCAGCTGGTAGCGGATTATTGCATCTCCAGCAAAAGACTTTGCACATTTTGCTCATTTTTCCGCTCCGTCCTCGCGCGTAGAATACCCGGCATACTCTCATCGTCGAGGACAAATAATGAGCAACATCCTGATTATCAACGGTGCAAAAGAATTTGCGCACTCTAAAGGCCAGCTGAATGACACCCTGACCGAGGTCGCGGACGGTTTCCTGCGCGACGCCGGGCATGATGTTAAGGTCGTGCGTGCAGACAGCCACTACGACGTGAAGGCCGAAGTGCAGAACTTCCTGTGGGCTGACGTGGTGATCTGGCAGATGCCAGGCTGGTGGATGGGCGCGCCGTGGACCGTGAAAAAGTACATGGACGACGTGTTCACGGAAGGTCATGGCTCGCTGTATGCCAGCGATGGCCGCACCCGCTCTGACGCGTCCAAAAAATACGGTTCAGGCGGCCTGATTCAGGGCAAAAAATATATGCTGTCACTGACCTGGAACGCGCCGCTGGAAGCCTTCACCGAGAAAGATCAGTTCTTCGAAGGCGTGGGCGTAGACGGTGCTTATCTGCCGTTCCACAAGGCGAATCAGTTCCTGGGCATGGATCCGCTGCCGACCTTTATCGTCAACGACGTGATTAAAATGCCTGATGTCCCGCGCTATATCGCAGAATATCGCAAGCATCTCGCGGAAATTTTTGCTTAACTGGTAGCCTGGAATTAAAGGAGTAGTAAACATGCTTACCGTTATCGCAGAAATCCGTACTCGTCCAGGTCAACATCACCGCCAGGCGGTGCTGGATCAGTTCGCGAAAATCATCCCGACCGTACTGAAAGAAGAAGGCTGCCACGGCTACGCGCCGATGGTGGATGCTGCCACTGACGCCAGCTTCCAGGCGACCGCGCCGGACTCGATCATTATGGTTGAGCAGTGGGAAACCGTCGCGCATCTTGAAGCGCATCTGCAGACCGCGCACATGAAAGCGTGGAGCGACGCGGTGAAGGGCGACGTGCTGGAAACCCACATCCGCATCCTGGAGCAAGGGGTTTAAGTTCGTGGAATTTGCCGGGTGGCACTGCGTTTACCCGGCCAACAAAACCTGAACCGTAGGCCCGGTAAGCGCTAGCGCCACCGGGCTTTGTTGTTTTTAGCTGCTTTTCTTCCCCGGCTTTAACCCGCGATGGAGTTCGTTGATGCGCTTCATCGACTTGATGGCGCGCTGCGGTTCGGTGGCGGCGACGGACAAAATGATCATCTCCAGACAGAGCAGCACCGTGCCGTGGAGCGGGATTTTACCCTTTTCACCGCCGCGCGGAACGTGGATCACCACGCTGGCCTCCTTACTGAAACGCGAATCAAGGGCGTTGGTCAGCAGGATGGTGGGAATGCCCAGACGTTTAGCTTCACGCAGGGTGGTTTGCCCTTCCCGGTGCGCGGATTTCTGCGCCATCATCACCAGCACGTCACCGCGCTGAAGCGCAATCAGCTGTTCGGCAAGCCCGATCCCGGTACGGTTGAGCGGCGTGGCGGGTAACCCCATACGGCTGAACAGCCTGGCGGTGTACTCGGCCAGAATGCCGGAGGCGCCAATGCCAAATATGGCAACCTGCCTTGCCTGCGCCAGCAGTGAGACCGCCTGCGCCATCGCGTAGCGGTTGTGGGGCTCGGATAACACCTCGCAGGTGTGCTGATGTCCCTCCAGCACGAAATCAATGCTCGCGTTGACGTCGCTGGCGAGCGTGTTCACCGTGGTGGACATCTTTTCGCTGGAGGTGACCACCGGGCCAAACCACTGCTCCAGCGTCTGCTTGAGATCGCGCAGCCCGGCGAACCCCAGCGCCTGTATGGCGCGGACCACCGTGGCATCCGAGGTTTTCACTACGGCGGCAATCTCCATGGCGGTCTGCTCCATCACCGCTTCGCGGTTGTCATGGATATAGCGTGCGACCTGCAGCAGACGCGGCGTCAGCTGATGCGCCCGCGCGCGAAAGCGGTCGCCATAGACATCCACGCGCCCCTTCTCTTTGCGGATCACCGTGAGGCCTCCGGCAGCGGACGCCCGGCAATCTGTGATTGCACCTGCGCGGCCATCAGCCCTAAAGACGCGAACGAATTCGAGATCGCCTCTTCACGCGAGATCAGCACGTAATGCCCGCTCCGGCAGGCAGTCAGGAACTGACACCAGCCCGGCATCACCGCCTCCATCGCTGCCAGCTCGTCCTGCGGTTTACCGCCCGTATCCCCGCGCCAGGTAGCAAAGACGAAATCGGCATCCAGCTCCGGCAGGCGCTCGGCGCTGACGTCGATGCGCCCCCCTTCCGGGATGGACTCAATCAGTGGCGGGAATTTGAATCCGGCGTCGCGCAGAACGCGGCCCAGCGAGTGGTAGCTGTGCATGGCGTTGATTTTCCCCTGATTGGCCTGAATCACCGATACGGTGATTTTGCGCGTGTCGATGGTCGCCTTCAGCGCCTTGATTTGCTCCTGATATCGCCGCTCCAGAACCTTGAGCCGCGCCTGCGTTCCTGTCAGTTGAGCCAGCTTGCGGTAGATTTCCGGCGCGCCGCCGTCGAGATGATCGATGCTCACCGTCGGGGCAATTTTCGCTAATTGTTCCACCGGCGTGTTGCGGGTCGGCTCGGTAACGATCAGGTCAGGTTTGGCGGCGGCGATGGCTTCGATGTCGATATCCGCCGTGCCGATAAATTTGATATCGGAATTATCGAAGTCGACGCCGGTTAACATGCCGCTGGAGCGCAGAAAATGGCTGCCGTCAGGCCGCGTGCGGCCATGGCTCGCCACCGGCGGCACGCCAAGCTCAATCAGTGGAATGGTGATGTCCAGATCGTGTAAGGAGACAATCCGTTTCGGGTGCACCGGCACCACCACCTTGCGGTTCAGATCGTCGGTAAAGACCTGCGTCGGCTCCGCCGCGCTCACCGCGAACCCCACCAGCAACAGCATCGAAAACAGTACGCGCATCATAATCCCCTAAAATCTGTCCCGACGCTGCCAGAGCAGCAGCAGGAAAAACGGTCCGCCAATCAATGAAATGACAATTCCCGCCGGCAGCTGCAGCGGGAGGAATGCCAGACGTCCGACGTTATCCGCCAGCAGCACCAGCAGCGCGCCCAGCACGGCGCTTCCCGTCAGGAGCGCGGTCTGACCACCGCGCAGCAGCAGGCGCGCCATATGCGGGGCAATCAGCCCCACAAAGCCAATGCTGCCCACGCAGGAGACGCAGGCCGCCGTCAGCACTACCGGGGCGAGAACCCGCAGCAGCGCCAGCCGGGTTGTGCGCACGCCAAGGCCCGCGGCGGCCTGATTGCCGAGCAGCGCCACGTCCGCTGCCCGCGCGGTAAAGAGCAGCAGCGCAAACGCGGGGGCAGCCCAGAGCGCGGCCAGCCCTACCAGCGTCCAGTTTGCCGCGTGCAGGCTGCCCGCCAGCCACAGCATCGCCGTCTGCACGTCGCGCACGTCGGCGGTGGTCATAAAGACGCCCATTGCCGCGGCAAACGCCCACGACACGCCGATGCCGATCAAAATAAACCGCGGGCGCGAGATATCGCGCGCCAGAGCTATCACCAGCAGCGCGGTGAGCAGCCCACCGGCCATGCCAACCAGCGGACGCCAGGCCAGGCTCAGCGCCGGGAACTGAAAAATCAGCAGCAGTACCGCCGCGCTACAGCCCTCCTTCACGCCGATAAGCCCCGGGTCAGCCAGACCGTTGCGGGTGATGGACTGCATCGCCGCCCCCGCCATGCCGAGCATCGCGCCGCACAGCACCGCCATCAGCAGGCGCGGCAGGCGGATATCCATCACGACGTAGCGCGTCTCCGCCGTCAGACTTTCAGGCGAAAACAGCGCGCGCCCGATGGCAGAGGCGGGGATGGGCAGAGAACCGTGCGCCAGGCCAAAGCCCAGCAGGCTTAGCGCCATCAACGCGAAAAGCGACAGGTACGCCAGCGCCTTCGGGCGAACCAGCGCCGACAGGCGGCCAACACGGATCGCGCGGAGTCCGGCCCGGTTCATTTGAACATCCTCAAGGCCATAAGGATGAACACGGGCGCGCCGACAAGGGCCGTCATGATGCCGGTTGCCAGCTCCCAGGGGGTAAACAGCGTGCGGGCAGCGATATCCGCCAGCAGCAGCACCAGCGCACCGCAGAGGGCCGACAGCGGCACCATCGCGCGTAAATCGACCGACACCAGACGGCGAATGAGCTGCGGTACCACAAGGCCGATAAAGCCAATCGGTCCGGCGAGGGAGACGGCCGCGCCGCAGAGCAGCGCGATGGCCAGCAGGGCAAGGAGGCGGGTTTTCAGCAGCGACACGCCAAGCCCCTGCGCCATTCTGTCGCCCAGCGCCAGCATGTTGAGCGAGGGCGACAACCCGATAGCAAGAACAAAACCGGCTGCTGCAGCCCACAGGGCGCTCTGGAGCATCTGCGCGTTGACTCCGGCGATATCACCTGCCAGCCAGGTGCGCAGAGAGAGCAGCGTCTGTTCATCCAGGATTAACACCGCGGCGGTAATCGACGAGGCAAATGCCGACATCGCCACGCCACACAGGGTGACCTTCATCGGCGTGAGCCCGATGCGACCGGTCGAGGAGAACATCAGCACCAGCAGAAACAGCGCGGCGGCACCGGCGGCCGCAATCAGCGGGCGGCCAAACGGCAGCGAAAGCCCAAGCGCGCTGGCGATCACCACAGCCAGCGCTGCCCCGGCGTTGAGCCCCAGAATATGCGGCTCACCGAGCGGGTTGCGGATCACGGACTGCAGCAGCACGCCCGCCACACCGAGCGCGGCGCCTGTCACCATCGCGGCGCAGAGGCGCAGCAGTCGTAGTCTGATGATGATGTTATGGTCGAAATTGCGCGGGTCGAAATGAAAGAATGCCTCCACTACCGTTTGCGGGGCGATAAAGCGTGCACCGATCCCCAGATGAGCAATCGCCCCCATTGCCAACAGCAGGGTGAAAATCAGGAAAGCCAGAGAGATGCGCATCATGGCTTCTGAATGCTCTGGCGAAACGGCATAAAGAACGGTTTGCCGGTCAAGGGGTTGATGGACATATGCACGTCCACATCAAACACCGCTTTGATCAGCTCCGGCGTGCAGGCGTCGCCTTCATGTAACACTCCCTCGACTTTTCCCTGGCGTAAAAAGACCAGGGAATCACCGTAGTTCACGGCAAAGTTGAGATCGTGCAGCACCACCACGACGGTACGCCCGTGCTGGCGGGTCAGGGCGTGCAGCAGTTCCAGGATCTCCACCTGGTAGCGAAGATCGAGGAACGTGGTGGGTTCATCCAGCAGGATATACGGCGTTTGCTGCGCCAGCGCCATGGCGATCCAGCAGCGCTGACGCTGGCCGCCGGATAAGCTTTCCACCGGCATATGGGCAAACGCTGCCGTGCCGGTCAGGCGCAGGGCCTCTTCCACCGCCAGTTCGTCCTCGTCGCTCCACTGGCGCATAACGTTTTGCCAGGGAAAGCGCCCGCGCGAGACCAGCTCAAAAACGGTTAACCCTTCCGGGAGCAGCGGGGACTGCGGGAGAATACCAAGCTGGCGGGCGACGGCTTTGGTCGGCTGCTCGTGGATCGCCTTGCCGTCGAGAACCGCCGCGCCGCCAAGCGGCTGGAGCAGCCGCGCAATGGTGCTCAACAGCGTGGATTTCCCGCAGCCGTTTGCGCCCACCAGAACGGTTATTTTCTGCTGGGGGATCGCAAGAGAGATATCATCAACGATGATTTTTTTCTGATAGCCCGCAGAGAGGTTCTCCAGAACCAGTCCCGGTTGTTTTGTGTTGTGAGCCACGTGAACGCCAACGTAATAAAAAAGCGCAACAAATATAAATAAAAATCATTCTCTTTTGAGAGTTTGACGCCACGCCATGTAGTAGTCAAGCGAAGAAACACTCTGAAAAAACCAGGGGTAAAGGAGCGTTACCGTGCAGACCACAAAATTAATAAATCATTATTTTTCAATTAAATAATTAATTACCCTTGTACTTTCCCGTTGCGTTTCATGCATGTAGCCGATTTTTATCATTTTTCATTTACTACTACATTCCCGCATGATTGAATGATTCTCAATTACATGTTCGATGCCGGTTCTGGCTAACGAGCAGAGCATAAAAGGGCAATGACTCACACATTCTTCCGTGAAGGTGATTCACGGATATTTTGGGATAACAGATGTAATGGCTACGTTCACACCTTCACTCTCTGGGGTAAAAGGGCGCGCGCTCTTTTCACTGCTGTTTATGGCGCCGCTGGCCCAGGCGGCGGACACCACCGCGGCTAAAGACGGCGAAACGCTTACCGTCACTGCCGATCCAAATACGCCGGCGGAAGCCACCAACGGCTACCAGCCGCTGAACACCTCCACCGCAACGCTGACCAACATGCCGATGCTGGATATCCCGCAGGTGGTGAATACCGTCAGCGATAAAGTGCTGGAGGATCAGCACGCCACCACGCTGGATGAGGCGCTCTATAACGTCAGCAACGTGGTCCAGACCAATACCCTCGGCGGTACGCAGGATGCCTTCGTGCGCCGCGGGTTTGGCGCGAACCGGGACGGCTCGATCATGACCAACGGCCTGCGCACCGTCCTGCCGCGCAGCTTTAACGCCGCCACCGAGCGCGTGGAGGTGCTTAAAGGCCCGGCCTCAACGCTGTATGGCATTCTCGATCCGGGCGGCCTGATTAACGTCGTCACCAAACGCCCGGAGAGAACCTTCGGTGGTTCTCTGTCCGCCACCTCCTCCAGCTTTGGCGGCGGCACCGGACAGGTCGATGTGACCGGCCCGATCGACGGCACGCGTCTGGCGTATCGCCTCACGGGTGAGTATCAGGACGAAGATTACTGGCGTAATTTTGGCAACGAACGCAGCACCTTTATCGCCCCGTCGCTCACCTGGTTCGGCGATGATGCCACCGTGACCGCGCTCTATTCGCATCGCGACTATAAGACGCCGTTCGATCGCGGAACGATCTTCGATCTCAACACCAAAAAGGCCGTTGATGTCGATCGTAAAACCCGATTTGACGAGCCGTTTAACGTGACCGATGGTCAGTCCGATCTGGCGCAGCTGAACGCGGAGTATCGCCTCAACAGCCAGTGGACCGCGAAGTTCGACTACAGCTACAGCCAGGACAAATACAGCGATAACCAGGCCCGCGTGATGGCCTACGATGCAAAAACCGGCAACCTGACCCGCCGCGTGGATGCGACCCAGGGCTCGACCCAGCGCATGCACAGCACCCGCGCGGATCTGCAGGGGAATGTCGATATTGCAGGCTTTTACAATGAGATCCTGAGCGGCGTATCGTATGAGAATTACGATTTGCTGCGTACGGACATGATGCGCTGTAAGAACGTCAAAGGTTTCAACATCTACCATCCGGTTTACGGCAAACTCAACAAGTGTACAACCGTCTCCGCCGCAGACAGCGACCAGACGCTCAAGCAGGAGAGTTATTCGGCCTACGCGCAGGATGCCCTGTACCTGACGGATAAGTGGATCGCCGTCGCCGGGATGCGCTACCAGTATTACACCCAGTACGCGGGTAAAGGTCGTCCGTTCAACGTCAACACCGACAGCCGCGACGAACAGTGGACGCCAAAGCTGGGGCTGGTTTACAAGCTCACGCCATCCGTCTCGCTGTTTGCCAACTACTCGCAGACGTTTATGCCGCAGTCGTCCATTGCAAGTTACATTGGCGACCTGCCGCCGGAAACCTCAAACGCCTACGAACTGGGCGCGAAGTTCGACCTGTTCGACGGCGTTACCGCCAATATCGCGCTGTTTGATATCCACAAACGCAACGTGCTGTACAACGAAAGCGTGGGAGGTGAAACCATCGCCAAAACGGCGGGCCGCGTGCGATCCCAGGGCGTGGAGGTGGATCTTGCCGGGTCACTGACCGAGAACACCAATATTATCGCCAGCTACGGCTACACCGACGCGAAGGTGCTGGAAGACCCGGACTACGCGGGCAAACCGCTGCCGAACGTGCCGCGCCACACCGGCTCCCTGTTCCTGACGTACGATATTCACAATGCGTTTGCCGGGAATACCCTGACGCTGGGCGGTGGCGGACACGGCGTGAGCCGTCGTTCAGCGACCAACGGCGCGGATTATTATCTGCCGGGCTATTTTGTGGCGGATGCCTTTGCGGCCTATAAGATGAAGCTGCAGTATCCGGTGACGCTGCAGGTGAACGTGAAGAACCTGTTTGATAAGACCTACTACACCTCGTCCATTGCGACCAACAACCTGGGCAACCAGATTGGCGACCCTCGCGAAGTGCAGTTTACGGTGAAGATGGAGTTTTGATGTAAAAAAGCCCGGTGGCGCTAATGCTTACCGGGCCTGCGATCCATTCCCTCTCCCTGCGGGAGAGGGTTAGGGTGAGGGCATCAAGCCTCAATATCCGCCATATCGCCTTTCTCCTGCAGCCAGTTACGACGGTCTTCCGAACGTTTCTTGGCAAGGAGCATATCCATCATGGCGTTGGTCTGCTGTTCGTCTTCATCGCTGATCGTCAGCTGCACCAGACGGCGCGTGTTCGGATCCAGCGTCGTTTCGCGCAGCTGCATCGGGTTCATCTCGCCCAGCCCTTTAAAGCGCTGCACGTTAGGCTTGCCCTTCTTACGCTTCAGCTGTTCCAGCACGCCCGCTTTTTCTTCTTCCGTCAGCGCGTAGTAAACCTCTTTGCCGAGATCGATACGGTAAAGCGGCGGCAGCGCCACGTAGACGTGACCGTTTTTCACCAGCGTGCGGAAGTGCTTCACAAACAGCGCGCACAGCAGCGTGGCGATGTGCAGACCGTCGGAGTCCGCATCCGCAAGGATACAGATCTTGCCGTAGCGCAGCTGGCTCAGATCGTCGCTGTCCGGATCGATACCGATCGCGACCGAAATATCGTGGACTTCCTGCGAGGCCAGCACTTCGTCTGAAGAAACTTCCCAGGTGTTCAGGATCTTACCCTTGAGCGGCATGATCGCCTGATATTCACGATCGCGCGCCTGCTTGGCCGACCCGCCCGCCGAGTCCCCTTCCACCAGGAACAGCTCGGTGCGGTTGAGATCCTGCGCGGTACAGTCCGCCAGCTTGCCCGGCAGCGCTGGGCCGCTGGTCAGCTTTTTACGCACCACTTTCTTCGCGGCGCGCAGACGACGCTGGGCGCTGGAGATGGCCATTTCAGCCAGCATTTCTGCCGCCTGAACGTTCTGGTTCAGCCACAGGGTAAACGCATCTTTTACCACGCCGGAGACAAACGCCGCGCACTGGCGTGACGACAGACGTTCTTTGGTCTGACCGGCAAACTGCGGATCCTGCATCTTCACGGAGAGCACGTAGGCGCAGCGGTCCCAGATATCTTCCGCCGACAGCTTCACGCCGCGCGGCAGGATATTACGGTATTCGCAGAATTCGCGCATCGCGTCCAGCAGCCCCTGACGCAGGCCGTTGACGTGGGTCCCGCCGAGCATGGTGGGGATCAGGTTAACGTAGCTTTCGGTCAGCAGCTCGCCGCCTTCCGGCAGCCACAGCAGCGCCCAGTCCACCGCTTCGGTATCACCGCTAAAGTTACCGACGAACGGTTTTTCCGGCAGCGTTGGCAGGCCGTTTACCGCTTCGCACAGGTAGTCGTTCAGGCCATCGGCGTAGCACCAGGTCTGCTCGGTATTATTAACGTGATCTTTAAAGGTGATTTCCACGCCCGGGCAAAGCACCGCTTTGGCTTTCAGCAGGTGCGTCAGGCGGGATACGGAAAAGCGCGGGCTGTCGAAGAAACTCTCGTCAGGCCAGAAGTGGACGCTGGTGCCGGTGTTGCGTTTGCCGCACGTGCCGACAACCTGCAGATCCTGCACCTTCTCGCCGTTTTCAAACGCGATGTTGTACACCTGACCATCGCGACGGACGTTCACTTCCACGCGTTTGGACAGGGCGTTGACGACGGAAATCCCCACGCCGTGCAGGCCACCGGAGAACTGGTAGTTTTTGTTGGAGAACTTACCGCCCGCATGCAGACGACAGAGGATCAGCTCAACGGCCGGGACGCCCTCTTCCGGGTGGATATCCACCGGCATGCCGCGCCCGTCGTCAATAACTTCCAGCGACTGATCGGCATGCAGGATGACGTCAACGCGTTTGGCATGGCCCGCCAGCGCTTCGTCCACACTGTTATCAATAACTTCCTGGCCCAGATGGTTTGGGCGCGTCGTATCGGTGTACATCCCCGGGCGGCGGCGAACCGGCTCAAGCCCGGTGAGGACCTCAATGGCATCAGCGTTATAGGTTTGCGTCATGATTTAAACTAGCAATTCGCATTGATTGTCAGTGGCTGTGCAGTCCAAGAAAATCGACAATCTGGGTGAAATGATTCTCAAAGCCCGTGAAAGCATGGTTTCCGCCCTCTTCTATAGTCTGGCGGCAGGAGGCGTAATACGCCACTGCCTGGCGGTAATCCAGCACTTCATCACCCGTCTGCTGCAGCAGCCAGATGAGATCCGGCGCCTCGAGCGGGTCGACCTGCATAACTTTGAGATCGTAAATATGGCGTGACTCTAGCACATATTGCTGGCCGGTGTAGGGGTTCTCGTTTTCGCCAAGAAAGTCCCGCAGCAGCTCAAATGGCCGTACCGCCGGATTAACCACCACGGCGGGCAGCATAAAGCATTGCGAGAGCCAGGTGGCGTAATATCCCCCCAACGATGAACCGACCACACCAAAGGTTTCGCCGCCGTGCGCAAGCACGATGGATTCCAGCATTTCCGCGGCTTCTGCCGGGTAAGGCGGCAGCTGTGGGATAATCATCTCAACGTCAGGGTGATGCTCGCTCAGCCACTGGCGAAACTGTGTCGCTTTTGCGGAGCGCGGCGAACTGTTGAATCCGTGCAGATAAAGGAGCGTAGACATCAATAGCCTTCTGAAGCGGTGTCCGGGCGGAACTGTGCGCCGGTCAAACGGCAGACTTCCGTGGTCAGCGTGCCGTCGGGATGCAGTTCCAGCCAGCGCCAGCCTGGCGCGATGGTATCCAGCGTAAAGTTGGCGCAGTGCGGCTTAAACTGAACGCAGGTCGACGGCGTCGCCAGCATGCGGCGTCCGTTCCAGTCGAGATCCTGCTCCTGGTGAATATGCCCACACAGCAGATTTTTCACCCGTGGGAACTTCGCCAGCACGCGATCCAGCGCCGCGGAGTTGCGCAGGCTGTGCTGATCGAGCCAGCTGCAGCCCGCCGGCAGAGGATGATGATGAAGCAACAGCAGCGTGTGACGTTCAGGTTCAGCGGCCAGTTTGGTCTCCAGCCAGTCGAGCTGAAACTCACTTAGTTCACCGTGCGGGACGCCGAACACCTGGCTGTCCAGCAGCAGGATCTGCCACTGTTCACCCGCAAAAACACATTTCGCCGGAGAAATCCCCGCATCCTGGAGAGAACTGTACATGGCGGGCTGAAAATCGTGGTTACCCGGCAGCCAGACGCAGGGCACGCTAAAGCTCGCGATGCCTTCAGCAAAATGCTGGTAGGCCGCGGAAGATTGGTCCTGCGCCAGATCGCCCGTTGCGACAATCAGATCGCATGCACGGTTTTCAGCGTGAATGGCGCTCAGTACCGCCTGATAACTCTCCCAGGTATTCACCCCCAGCAGCGTTTCATGCTTTTCGGCAAAAAGGTGGGTATCGGTGATTTGTAATATCCTGACTGGCGCCCCACCAGCAACAGTCAGGTTCAACAGGCTTTCCAAATGGTGTCCTTAGGTAGGTTTATGACGCTAACAAACCGGAATCGCCATTGCTCCATGTGCTAAACAATACCTTAGCCAGTCGGCTAAAAACTGGTTAATTTGATGCTTTTCGTCGCGTTGATGCAACTTTTTATTCGGGTAATCATACCGCGCCTTGAAGCGAAAGATCTGCTGGCTTGAACACACTTCAGCGACCATCGCGTCGTGATAGAGGCGTACCGTCATCGACGGCAGGCTCCAGTAGCTAATGCTGGGTGCCGTTTGCTCAATCTCCACCAGCGTAGTGTAGCGCGTTGATTCTGTTATCGTTAATCGATACTGCGCGTTGCTCACCTGATAGCTTACCGTTTCGCCGGGTGCGTCGTTTCTCGGCAGCAGGCGGCGCAATTGTGCGAAATTGGTTTCGCACAGGCGCATCATTTCTGGGAAGTCAGGCGTATAGCGCTTCATTTTTTCCACTCGTTTCGTAATGTCTGATAATGCAGCTGCAGCCATTGCAGGGCGATGACAGACGCTGCGTTGTCGATTTTCCCCTCTTCTACCCACTGATAAGCCTGTTCCCGGCTCACCACATGAACCCGAATATCTTCGTTTTCATCAGCCAGACCGTGAATGCCTTCTGCGGTCGTGGCGTCCACTTCGCCCACCATAATGGATAAGCGTTCGCTGGTGCCACCCGGACTCGCCAGATAGCTCAACACCGGTTTGGTGCGGCCCACCACCAGCCCCGCCTCTTCCAGCGCCTCGCGCCGGGCGACGTCTTCAACCGTCTCGCCTTCTTCGATCATCCCGGCCACCATCTCCAGCAGCCAAGGGCTCTCACTGACGTCATAAGCGGCGATGCGGATCTGCTCCACCAGCACGACTTCGTCACGCACTGGGTCAAAGGGTAGCAAGACTGCCGCATGCCCGCGCTCAAAAATTTCGCGTCTGATTTCGCCGCTCATTTCACCGTTAAACAGGCGATGCCTGAAACGGTAAAGATCCATTGAAAAAAAACCGCTATAAAGCGTTTCTCGTGCAATAATTTCTACATCGTTTTTGGCGAATGTCACGGGCAACTTTTCTGGTTTTTGCATGAGTCGAGTCCTGGTAGCAATGGTGATGAAATTGTGAATTTCAAGGCTGTTTGGCTGCCGTTTGTAAGGCTATATGATAGATTGGTGCAAATTACCGCCAGATGGCACGTAACGCCAACCTTTTGGTGTGGATGATTCTGTTAGAATCGGCAATTATTTTTTAATTAGATCAGCGCTAATACTGCTTCACAACAAGGAATGCAAATGAAGAAATTGCTCCCCATCCTTATCGGCCTGAGCCTGACGGGCTTCAGTGCAATGAGCCAGGCGGAAAACCTGTTACAGGTCTACCAGCAGGCACGTCTGGGCAACCCTGATTTACGTAAATCAGCGGCCGATCGTGATGCTGCGTTTGAAAAGATTAACGAAGCGCGTAGCCCCTTGCTGCCACAGTTAGGGTTAGGTGCAGATTATACCTACAGCAACGGTTTCCGCGACGCTAACGGCGTAAACTCCAATGCTACCAGTGCCTCACTGCAATTAACACAGACGCTGTTTGATATGTCCAAATGGCGTGCCCTGACCCTGCAGGAAAAAAGCGCGGGCATCCAGGATGTGACCTATCAGACCGACCAGCAGACGCTGATCCTGAATACAGCTACGGCGTACTTCAATGTGCTGAGCGCCATTGACGCGCTCTCCTACACCGAAGCGCAGAAACAGGCCATTTACCGTCAGTTAGATCAAACCACCCAGCGCTTCAACGTGGGTCTGGTGGCGATCACCGACGTGCAGAACGCCCGTTCACAGTACGACACCGTGCTGGCCAACGAAGTGACCGCGCGTAACAACCTCGACAACGCGCTGGAATCCCTGCGCCAGGTGACCGGGAACTACTATCCTGAGCTGGCCTCCCTGAACGTCGACAGCTTCAAAACGGATAAGCCGCAGGCCGTTAACGCCCTGCTGAAAGAGGCGGAAAACCGCAACCTGACGTTGCTGCAGGCGCGTCTGAACCAGGACCTGGCCCGCGAGCAGATTCGTCAGGCGCAGGACGGCCATTTGCCAACCCTGAGCCTGAGCGCCTCTACCGGCGTTTCTGACACCACCTACAGTGGCTCTAAAACCAATTCTGCCCAGTATGACGACAGCAATATGGGTCAGAACAAAGTGGGCCTGAGCTTCTCCCTGCCGCTGTATCAGGGCGGTCAGGTTAACTCCCAGGTGAAACAGGCGCAGTACAACTTTGTTGGCGCGAGCGAGCAGCTGGAAAGCGCCCATCGTAACGTGGTGCAGACCGTACGTTCATCCTTCAACAACGTGAACGCCTCAATCAGCAGCATCAACGCCTATAAACAGGCCGTTGTGTCTGCACAGAGCTCCCTGGACGCGATGGAAGCGGGTTACTCGGTCGGTACACGTACTATCGTTGACGTGCTCGACGCCACCACCACGCTGTACAACGCGAAGCAGCAGCTCTCAAGCGCGCGTTATCAGTACCTGATTAACCAGCTGAACATTAAGCAGGCTCTGGGTACGCTGAACGAGCAAGACCTGCAGATGCTGAACAGCGCACTGGGCAAGCCGGTCTCTACCTCTCCGGACAGCGTTGCACCGGAGAACCCGGAGCAGGTTGCCGCGGTTGATAACTTCAACGCTAACAGCACTACCCCTGCTGCACAGCCTGCTGCCGCGCGCACCACAGCGCCTGCCAGCAAGGGCAACAATCCGTTCCGTAACTAAGCATTGCCCGATGGCGCTTCGCTTATCGGGCCTACTGAATCGTAGGCCGGGTAAGCGCAGCGCCACCCGGCGCAAAATCCCCCTCGAACGTAAGCCAACGTAAAGATCCCCCTGATTCCGCCCCTCTTCGCTTCATTTTCAACCACTCATCCTCTATCCTGAGCGTTATTACCACTGGGTCCTGGAAGACAAACATGAAACGGACAAAAACGATCAATCACGCGTCGTTCCGCAAGAGCTGGAATGCACGTCACCTCACCCCTGTTGCGCTGGCGGTTACCGCTGTCTTTATGCTGGCAGGCTGTGAGAAAAACGATGAAACGGTTTCGCTGTATCAAAACGCGGACGACTGCTCCGCCGCCACCGGCAAAGCGGCCGAATGTAAAACGGCCTACACCAACGCGCTGAAAGAAGCGGAACGCACCGCGCCGAAATATGCCTCACGCGAAGACTGCGTAGCGGAATTTGGTGAAGGTCAGTGCCAGCAGGCACCGGCTCAGGCAGGCACGGCACCTGAAAATCAGGCACAGGCGCAGTCCAGCGGCAGCTTCTGGATGCCGCTGATGGCAGGCTACATGATGGGCCGTCTGATGGGCGGCGGTGCGGGCTACCAGCAGCAGCCGCTGTTTAGCTCGAAAAACCCGGCCAGCCCGGCTTACGGTCAATATACCGATGCCAGCGGTAAAGGCTACGGCGCAGCGACTCCGGGCCGCACCGTAACCGTACCGAAAACCGCGATGGCGCCGAAGCCTGCGACCACCAGCACCATCACCCGCGGCGGGTTCGGTGAGTCTGTGGCGAAACAGACCAGCATGCAGCGCAGTGCATCAGGCACCTCTACTCGCTCAATGGGCGGCTAATCATGGAACGAGTCAGTATTACCGAGCGCCCGGACTGGCGCGAAAAAGCCACCGAGTACGGCTTTAACTTCCACACCATGTACGGCGAGCCGTACTGGTGTGAAGACGCTTACTACAAGCTCACCCTGGCCCAGGTTGAGAAGCTGGAAGAGGTCACGGCTGAGCTGCACCAGATGTGCCTCAAGGTGGTGGAAAAAGTCATCGACAGCGACGAGCTGATGGCCAAGTTTCGCATTCCAAAGCACACCTGGAGCTTTGTCCGCCAGTCGTGGAAAACGAATCAGCCTTCGCTTTACTCTCGCCTGGATCTGGCGTGGGACGGCAAAGGCGAGCCTAAGCTGCTGGAAAACAACGCCGATACCCCAACGTCCCTGTACGAGGCGGCGTTCTTCCAGTGGATCTGGCTGGAAGACCAAGCCAATGCCGGAAACCTGCCGGAAGGCAGCGACCAGTTCAACAGCCTGCAGGAGAAGCTGATCGAGCGCTTTGCCGAGCTGCGCGAGCAGTTTGGCTTCAACCTGCTGCATCTCGCCTGCTGCCGCGACACGGAAGAAGATCGTGGCACGGTTCAGTATCTGCAGGACTGCGCCGCCGAAGCGGAAGTGGCGACCGAGTTCCTCTTTATCGAGGATATCGGCCTGGGTGAAAAAGGTCAGTTTACGGACATGCAGGATCAGGTCATCAGCAACCTGTTCAAGCTCTACCCGTGGGAGTACATGCTGCGCGAGATGTTCTCCACCAAGCTGGAAGATGCGGGCGTGCGCTGGCTGGAACCGGCCTGGAAGAGCATTATCTCCAACAAGGCCCTGCTGCCGATGCTGTGGGAGATGTTCCCGAATCACCCTAACCTACTGCCAGCGTACTTTGCGGAAGATGATTACCCGCAGATGGAGAAATACGTCGTTAAGCCGATCTTCTCCCGCGAAGGCGCTAACGTGTCGATCATCGAAAACGGTAAAACGCTGGAAGCGGTTGAAGGGCCTTACGGCGAGGAAGGGATGATCGTCCAGGCGTTCTATCAACTGCCGAAATTTGGCGACAGCTATACGCTAATTGGCAGCTGGCTCATTAACGATCAACCTGCCGGAATTGGCATTCGCGAAGATCGCGCGCTGATCACGCAGGATCTGTCGCGGTTCTACCCGCATATTTTTGTGGAGTAAGACTTGCCCGGTGGCGCTACGCTTACCGGGCCTACGCTCGACCTGTAGGCCGGGTAAGGCGAAGCCGCCACCCGGCATGTTTTCACCCTACCTGCACCGACAGCATACTCAGACTTCCCATCTCTAATCCATCGACCGGGATCGTAACCGGCTCCTCACCGTCCCATGCGCCAAGCACGTACAGCAGCGGCAGGAAATGCTCTGGGGTCGGGTTAGAGAGCGAACCGCCCTCGTGCTCCAGATAGTTCACCAGCGGATGCGCCTCAGCCGGGCCTTGCCAGGTCAGGTTCGCTTTGACGTAGTCGTTAAAAGCGGTCGCCCACGGATATGGCGTGTTTTCGCCATGCCAGCGCGCCGTACGCAGGTTGTGCACCACGTTGCCGCTTGCCACCAGCATGATGCCTTCATCACGAAGCGTCGCCAGCTTGCGCCCCATCTCCAGATGCCAGGCAGCCGGTTTGGTGCTGTCGATGCTCAGCTGCACCATCGGGATATCCGCATCAGGATACATTTTTATCAGCACGCCCCATGAGCCATGGTCAAAGCCCCAGGCTTCTTTATCCAGCGCAACCGGAACAGGCGACAGCAGATCCACCAGCCTTTGTGCCAGCTCAGGCGAGCCGGGGGCCGGATAATGCGTGTCATACAGCGCCTGCGGGAAGCCGCCAAAATCATGAATGGTTTTTGGCGCTTCCATGGCGGTCACGCCCGTGCCGCGGGTGAACCAATGCGCAGATACCACCACAATCGCTTTTGGACGCGGCAGCGTCTCGCCCAGATGACGCCATGCGCGGGTATAGACGTTATCTTCCAGAACGTTCATTGGGCTGCCGTGGCCTAAAAACAGGGCTGGCATACGGGATGAAGTCATGATGATATCCTTACAGAAGGTGTCAATTTAATGGTGCTACATTACGCGCAATCGGACAAAGATGAACGCTGATAAGCGTGAAGATCATCATCAGGAATTTTGAATGTAAGGAATGTGTAAAGCCGGGGTTCGCCCCTCGCTTTGCCAGAAATGAATCATTTATATTAATGATAATCATTATCATAAGGAGCAATCCATGTCAGTCCCTCTGATCCTGACCATACTGGCGGGCGCCGCGACCTTTATCGGCGCAATCCTCGGCGTGCTTGGTCAGAAGCCGTCAAACCGCGTGCTGGCCTTCTCGCTGGGCTTTGCTGCCGGGATCATGCTGCTTATCTCCCTGATGGAGATGCTCCCTGCTGCGCTGGGCACCGACGGGATGTCTCCCCTGCTGGGCTACGGCATGTTTGTCGTTGGCCTGCTGGGTTACTTTGCCCTCGACCGGATGCTACCCCACGCGCATCCGCAGGATTTAATGCAGAAAAACGTAACGCCTGTGCCGCGGAATATTAAGCGAACGGCGGTTCTGCTCACGCTGGGGATTAGCCTGCATAACTTCCCGGAAGGGGTCGCGACCTACGTGACGGCCAGCAGCAATCTGGAAATGGGCTTTGGCATCGCGCTGGCGGTGGCCTTACACAATATTCCTGAAGGACTGGCGGTCGCCGGACCGGTGTATGCCGCCACGGGCTCGAAACGTACCGCGGTATTCTGGGCAGGAATTTCCGGGATGGCTGAAATCCTCGGCGGTGTCCTGGCCTGGTTGATTCTCGGAAGCCTGGTCTCCCCTGTCGTGATGGCCGCCATTATGGCCACAGTTGCCGGGATTATGGTGGCGCTTTCCGTCGATGAATTAATGCCGCTGGCGAAAGAGATCGATCCCAATAACAACCCCAGCTATGGCGTGCTGTGCGGAATGTCGGTCATGGGCTTAAGCCTGGTGTTATTGCAATCTGCAGGTATCGGTTAGGATTAGTCTGCCTCCGTATAATACGGAGGCAGACTTTCGAAACGTTAAGATATAGATAGAAATGATACGTTATTTTGTTGCCTACAAAGCCCTTGCAAAATATATAGCTCATAGAAATAGAATGATGAAACTTTATCAGTCCATTATCTGAGTTACTGCATATATTATGAATGTTAGCCGATGCTTACAATCAACATTAATTATATATTAATATAATCTTAAAATAGCTTTAAGATGCAGTAATCGCATCTCCCCTTCGTCCTCCCATATACTCCATTTGCGTTTTGAAACTTATATTCAGAGTATGAATTCGTTTGAAAAAGGATATTTTCATGTATATGGGTAAAAAAATTCTATTAGCTGTAACTATCGCTGCCGCAGTATCGGGTTCCGCCTTTGCTGCCGAGCAGGGGTCGGGAAAAATCAAATTCAAAGGCGTTGTTATTGATGCGCCTTGCAGCATTGCACCAGACAGCGTTGATAAAGAAGTCGATCTCGGTGAAGTGACCACAGCCGTGATCAATGCCAACAAGAAGTCCTCCGCTGTTCCGGTTGATATCAATCTGGAAAACTGCCAGCTTGACGATCCGGCCGACGAGACTGACACACCAGTGACCAAAGTCGATGTCACGTTTACCAGCTCAGCGACAGACGCGACCGACACCAGTCTGATGACCAATACCTATGCAAGTGGTGCACAGAACGTGGGCGTTCGTCTTCTGAATAACGCCGAAGCCAACATTACGCTGGGTGCTGCTAATGAGGTTGCTCTGCTGGCAGGTTCAACGACTCAAACGCTGCACTTCAAAGCATTAATGGAAGTGGTAACGGGTAAAACGGCGACTGCTGGCCAGGTGGAAGCTACAGCCAACTATATTCTGGCGTATAAATAACTACGCCATGTTTCAAATTAAACCGGCTGGCATTTAATGTCAGCCGGCATTGAATGTATTTATTTGAGTAACAGGGCAATGACATATAAATTACAATGCATAATTATTATGACGTCCCTGTTTATGGCGGAACTTGGCTCCGCCACCGAATTTAACATCAATGCTATCGATAAAGATCAGCGTGGCAGCGTTGATTTATCTCTTTTTAAAGATCAAATATCGATCACACCAGGCGACTATTTTGTTACCGTTTCAATTAATGATATCCCGCTGGCAAATGGCTGGCAGCTCCGCTGGCAGGAGATAGACAAGAGCGTACAAGTCTGTATTCCACCTGAACTGGCCGATACATTTGCTCTGCAGGACAATATTCGTAGCGCATTGGCGGAAAAAGACGGGTGCGTCGACTTTGCATCAAAACCGGATATTAAATTTAATTTTGAGCAATCCAGCCAGACGCTGAAGGTCACGATACCTCAGGCCTGGTTACAGTACCGTGCCGCAGACTGGATGCCCCCTTCAACCTGGGACAACGGCGTGCCGGGCGTACTACTGGATTACAATCTTTTTGCCAGTCATTACCAGCCGAACGATGGCAGCAGCACGGATAACGTCAACACTTATGGCACTGCCGGCGCGAATATGGGCGCGTGGCGACTGCGCGGTGATTATCAGTATACTCAAACCCATACCGACGCAGGTTCAGAGAATGACGGACGCTTTTCACGCCTCTATATGTTCCGTCCTCTCCCCTCGCTCGGAGCCAAACTCACACTGGGTGAAACGGATTTCCAGTCCGCTATTTTTGATGCCTTCACCTATACCGGTGCCTCCCTGATTAGCGATGAGCGCATGCTGCCATGGTCGCTGCGCGGCTACGCGCCACAAATTACCGGCCTCGCGCAAACTAACGCCACGGTAACGGTTAGCCTGGCTGACCGTGTCATTTACCAAAGCAACGTTCCGCCAGGGCCGTTTGTTATTCAGGATCTAAACCAGTCTGTACAGGGTACGCTGGACGTCAAAGTGACAGAAGAAGATGGGCGCGTAAGCACCTTCCAGGTTTCTGCGGAATCGGTGCCTTTTTTAACCCGCAAAGGTCAGGTTCGCTATAAGCTGGCGGCAGGAAAAGCACGCAAAGACGCCTCGCATGACGTTGAAGATAACGCGTTTATGAGCGGCGAATTCTCCTGGGGGATGCTGTCACAAACCTCCCTCTACGGCGGTACGCTCGCCGATGGCGATCGCTACCGGTCCGTTGCCGTAGGAATAGGTCAAAACATGGAGTACCTGGGCGCGCTCTCTTTTGACGTGACGCAGGCAACCAGCCAGTTGCCCAATCAGAATAGCCAGACAGGTTACAGCTACCGTTTCAACTACAGTAAGCGTTTCGATACCACCGGCAGCCAGCTTACGCTCGCCAGTTATCGCTATTCCGACCCGCAGTTTCTCAGCTACGCCCGTTTTCTGGATGATGACAATAACGATCGGCAGTCAGAAAAACAGACGCTCAGCGTGACGGCAAGCCAGTACATTCCGGCGCTATCGCTCAACCTCTATGTGAACATGCTGCGTCAAACCTGGTGGAACGATTCCTCCTCCACGACGGGCAGCGTGACCGCAGGCTATAACTTTGATATCGGTCGCTGGAAAAATCTGGGCCTCACCGTGTCGTGGAGTAAAACCCACTATGAAGACGAAGACGACGATACGCAGTTCTATCTCTCACTGAGCGTACCGCTCGATCCCGATCATCGTCTGAATTACGACCTGCGCAACAGCGACAGTCTGAGCCAGAACGTATCGTGGTATGACACATCAGACCGCAACAACACCTGGGGCGTTTCGGCAGGTACCGAAAGCGAGAAGTCAGATGCCGGCGCGCAGGTGAGCGGCAACTATCAACATTATTCTCCTTATGGCGACCTGAATCTCTCCGGGAGCGTTAAGGCTAACGAATACAATTCCCTGAGTGCCAGTTGGACCGGTTCATTCACCTCGACGGCTAAAGGCGCTGCGCTGCACCGCCGCAGCTACGGTAACGAGCCGCGCGTGATGGTCAGTACCGATGGCGTAGGCAACATCCCACTGAACATGTCGCGGGATGAAACCAATCGCTTCGGGATTGGCGTTTTACCGTCCATCTCCAGCTATTCGCCTTCCAGCGTGCAGGTCAATATGAACAACCTGCCCGATGGCGTAGACGTTGACACCCGCGTCGTCACCTCAACCTGGACGGAAGGCGCCATCGGGTACCGTCAGATCGCGACGCGTGCAGGCAATGATATCGCAGGCATTTTACGAACTGCCTCTGGCATACCGCCGCTGGGCGCCGTTGTTCGCCAGCTTGAAGACGATCGGCAGATTGCCATGGTCGCCGATGACGGCCACGTCTGGCTCGGCGCCGTAGAGCCACAACAACAGTTTCGCGTGACGTGGGGAGACAATCAGCAGTGCCGCTTCACGTTACCTTCACACCTTGAAAACAGTATGCAGTTGATACTGCCATGTCAGTAAGAAATCATGATGAAATTAACCTTACTCAAAAGCCTGTGCCTGATGCTGGTCGGCACAGCATTCACCACTCACGCGGCCGTAAACCTGGACCGCACGCGCATTGTCTTTCCGGAAAGCGACAAGGCCAGCAGCCTGAAGATTGAAAACCAGAGTAAAGCGCTGCCCTATCTGGCGCTCTCCTGGATTGAAGATGAGAAAGGCCGTAAAGAAGACAGGCATTTCATGGCGCTGCCTCCGATTCAACGCATTGAAGCGGGTTCCGCATCGCAGGTCAGGATCGTTAAGCAAGCGGCCACCAGTCAGTTACCGAAAGACAGAGAATCCCTGTTTTATTTCAACCTGCGCGAAGTGCCGCCGAAAAGCACCAGCGCCAGCGATGAACGCAGCGTCATGCAGGTGGCGATGCAGAGCAGGATCAAGCTGTTCTGGCGTCCTAAAGCGATTACCAAAAAACCCGGCGAGCAGGCGGAAATGCGGATGGAAGTTTCAGCCACTGCGAATGGGCTGACCATACATAACCCGACGCCGTACTACATCACGCTGGCGTGGCTCAGTAAGAATGCCAGAACCATGCTGCCGGGCTTCGACAGCCTGATGCTTGCGCCTTTCGCGACAGCAACAACCTCTACCGGTGACTACCACGGTAACTATTACAGCATCGGTTATATCGACGATTACGGCGCGCTGAAAAAGGTCGACGTACAGTGCGCGGGAACGGCGCAGTGCTCGCTCACCGAACGGAAGATCGAAAAAGATGCGCAATCTCGCTAACGTATTGTTCATAGTGCTGCTCTCAGTGCTGCCTTTAAGAGAAGCGCTGGCGCTCGACTGCTACCTGGGCGGTTCGGGCGGCCCCGTAGAAGAAACTAAAACGATCTCGCCGTTTGCTATCCCCAGTAATGCACAGGCAGGTGAGAAAATTTGGGAATCGGATGACATCAAAATCCCGGTGACATGCAACCACAATGTCACAAGCAGTTTTCAACCGGAGGATATTTTTGGCTGGGTGAATCCTTATCCTTCAACCTCCGATCCCTATTATGAACTGGGCGTAACCTATGAAGGGATAGACTACGATGCAAAAGGCCAGCCTAACGGCGTCGATACCCGACAATGTCTGGACAACCAAAACATCACGATTTATACCCCCGAGCAGATCCGACAAATGGGATGGGAAAATCGTATCTGTTCCGGTAACCCGGATGATATCCACACTTCACGAACCTTCATTGCTCGTCTGCGCTTATACGTAAAAATTAAAGCCATGCCGCCTCACGGCTACGTCAGCTCGCTGAGCGATTACATCGTTGTCCAGTTTGACGGAAAAGGCGGCGTGAATCAGATGTCGGATGCGAAAAACCTCAAATATCACATCAACGGGCTGCAAAATATTACCGTTCTGGACTGCGGGGCAACGTTCAGTATTTACCCTGAGAACCAGGAGATTGATTTCGGCACCTTTAGCGCACGCGATATTGTGAATCAACAGACGCGTAAACGGACCTTTTCGGTGAAGACGACGAAAGTGCAGGATGCCCAATGTTCAGATGGCTTCAAAATGGACTCGTCGTTCTATACAAATGAAGCGCTTACGGCCAACGATACCGCACTGCTGATAGGCAATGGCCTGAAGCTGAGGATCCTTAACGGAACCGAGCCCTACACCTTTAACCACTATAACGAATACGTGGATTTTACGGGCAGCACGCTTGAGCATGAGCAGCAATACACCGCAGAGCTGTCGCCGGTCGAAGGAAAAGCGATCCAGTCCGGGCCGTTCGAAACAGTGGTGCTGTTCAAAATTAACTACCACTAAAGACAAAAAAGCCGGGTTTCCCCGGCTTTTTCACATCAGCCATTTCAGCTGGCTTTGCGCTCGTGCGCCTGGCGATACTCGATCAGATCTTCAATCGTTACCACCGGCATGTTGTGCAGACGTGCGAAGGTGATGCACTCTGGCGCACGCGCCATGGTGCCGTCATCGTTGGTCAGTTCACACAGCACGCCCGCAGGTTTGAAGCCAGCCAGCGTCACCAGGTCGATCGTCGCTTCGGTGTGACCGCCGCGGGTCAGCACGCCACCCGCCTGCGCGCGCAGTGGGAAGACGTGGCCTGGACGATGCAGATCGGATGGCTTCGCATCATCAGCAATCGCGGCACGTACGGTGGTCAGACGGTCAGCCGCAGACACACCGGTGGTCACGCCATGCGCCGCTTCAATGGTCACGGTAAATCCGGTACCAAAGGCGCTGGTGTTGTTTTCGACCATCATCGGCAGCTCGAGCTGCTTACGACGATCTTCGGTAATACACAGGCATACGATGCCGCTGCCGTGACGGATGGTCAGCGCCATCTGTTCAACGGTCATGTTTTCGGCGGCGAAAATCATGTCGCCTTCGTTTTCACGGTTTTCATCGTCAAGCACCATCACACCGCGGCCTTCGCGCAGTGCATCCAGTGCATGTTCAACACGTTGAGTTGAAGTGCCAAAAGAGGAAAGTAGCGTCTGATTCATGGTAAAAAAACCTCATTAACATTATGGTTACCAGAATCAGGGCAGTCTTAGGAGCGCCGTATAAGCGGCAAAAAGATAACGTGAGCGGGCCCATGCCCGACTGGATCGTTACTCTCTCCCATCCGGACTCTAACCGTCGGCCCCGGAATTACACCGGATCTGCTGACCTTTGAGAATTCACCCAAAGCGCTCGCGGGCTTTCAGCGTTAAGCTGATTTACCGCCGGTGGGGAATTTCGCCCCGCCCTGAGAATAAGCGAGATAACTATAACGCTATTGATTATCCTGGGCAATGCATAAGCATCAAACAATTTTGTTTACCCCGGGCATGACGCGCTACAATGGACACTAACACCTTTTCATCAAGGGAAACGACAATGATTGACCCGAAGAAAATTGAGCAAATTGCGCGTCAGGTTCACGAGTCTATGCCAAAAGGCATTCGTGAATTTGGTGATGACGTTGAGAAGAAAATCCGCCAGACGCTGCAGGCGCAGTTGGTTCGCCTTGATCTCGTCAGCCGCGAAGAGTTTGACGTGCAGACCCAGGTTCTGCTGCGCACCCGCGAGAAGCTGGCACTGCTGGAACAGCGTCTGACCGAGCTGGAAAACCGCAATGCGCCGGAAGAAGTGAAGCCAGCGCCAGCCATTCCGCCGGTGGATAACCAGGAGTAAGTGCGGCCTGTTGTGCCCGGTGGCGGCTACGCCTTACCGGGCCAAAATGAACGCGTAGGTCGGGTAAGGCGCAGCCGCCACCCGACATAAAAAAACGGGCCAATAGGCCCGTTTTTTACTGACTGTCTTTCTGGATCTTCTTGATGATGTTGGTGGTTGAACACCCGTCCTCAAAGTTGAGCACCATCACCTCGCCGCCGTTGGCCCAGACCTCTTCGCTGCCCGCGATTTGCTCCGGCTTGTAATCCCCACCCTTCACCAGCAGGTCCGGCAGAATACCGGCAATCAGGCGCTGCGGCGTGTCTTCTTCAAACGACACCACCCAGTCCACGGCTTCCAGCGCGCCGAGCACGATCATACGCTGCTCAAGCGGGTTCACCGGACGCGTTTCACCCTTCAGGCGCTTCGTGGACGCATCGCTGTTCACCGCCACAATCAGGCGATCGCCCAGCTTTCGCGCATTCGCCAGATAAGAGACATGGCCCGCGTGCAGGATGTCGAACACGCCGTTAGTCATCACCACTTTTTCACCGCGCTTGCGCGCGGCAGCAACGGCCACTTTCAGTTCCTCTTCGGTCATGACGCCAAAGCCGGTATCCGCACGGCCGCGCACCGCGTTTTCCAGCTCGATTGGGGACACGGTTGAGGTACCGAGTTTACCGACGACCACACCTGCCGCGGCGTTGGCGAAGTAGCACGCTTCTTCCAGGGAGTTCCCCGCCGCCAGCGTCGCCGCCAGCACGCCGATCACCGTATCACCGGCACCGGTCACGTCATACACTTCCTGCGCCTGGGTTGGCATATGCAGTGGTGCCTTGCCCGGCTGCAGCAGCGTCATCCCCTGCTCGGAGCGGGTCACCAGCAGCGCAGATAATTCGAAGTCAGCAATGATCTTCATGCCGCGCTCAACCAGCTCTTCCTCGGTTTTGCATTTGCCCGCCACCGCTTCAAACTCGGAGAGGTTTGGCGTCAGGAGGGTTGCGCCGCGATAGCGCTCAAAGTCGGTGCCCTTAGGATCGATCAGCACCGGTACGCTGGCCTTACGCGCCAGCTGGATCATCGTCTGCACGCTGGCCAGCGCGCCTTTCGCGTAGTCGGACAGCACCAGCGCGCCGATATTGCCTAACGCCTGGTTAATGCGCTCGTGCAGCGGCTCGGGATCAACGCCTTCGAACCCTTCTTCAAAGTCAAGGCGGATCAGCTGCTGGTTACGTGACAGCACGCGCAGCTTGGTGATGGTCGGGTGGGTCGGAACAGAAACGAAGTCACACTTCACGTTCACGTCCGCCAGCGACTTGCTCAGCGCGCGCGCCGCATCGTCGATACCGGTCAGGCCAACCAGACGCGAGTGCGCGCCCAGAGAGGCTATGTTCATCGCCACGTTTGCCGCGCCGCCGGGACGCTCTTCAATGGTGTCGACCTTAACCACCGGTACCGGTGCTTCCGGAGAGATGCGGCTGGTCGGCCCATACCAGTAGCGATCCAGCATCACATCCCCAACAACCATTACTCCAGCACGTTCAAACTCTGGCAGTGTTACTTTCATTCCTGACTCCAGAAAGATTCACAATTTGCGCGCGATAATATCACACTTGATTTGTTACGCACGGTTCCACCAGCCACTTCTGCCAGCTGGCCGTTACCTGAGCGCGCTCTGCGACAAAACAGTCCAGCGCCACGTGCCCCGGCTGCTCCTGTAGCGCCAGGTGATGCAGCTCGTCGCGCAGCGTGGTGTAGGCGCGGGTTAAAGCCTGCGCCTCCTGCTCGTCCATAATGTCGTTTTGCGCCAGCAGCTCCAGAATGCGCACGTTATCCGACCAGCGGGTCAGCTTCGGCTTGTCGTGCGCGTGGAGCAGCACCAGATACTGGGTAATGAACTCAATATCGGTAATCCCGCCCTCGTCGGCTTTGATATCAAAGCGATCGCGGTGTTTATTACCCAGGTGCGCGCGCATTTTCTCGCGCATCTCGCGCACTTCCGTCTGCAGCGTACTGCCCTCGCGCGGGGTGGTCATCACATCCTTACGGACGGCATCGAACTGCGTTTTGAGCTGCGGATCGCCATACACCACGCGGGCGCGCACCAGCGCCTGATGCTCCCAGGTCCAGGCTTCATTCTTCTGATAATCGGCGAAGGACTCCGTTGAGGTGACCAGCATACCCGCCGCGCCGGACGGACGCAGGCGGGCATCCACTTCATACAAAATGCCCGACGAAGTGCGGGTGCTGAACAGGTGCATGATGCGCTGGGCCAGGCGCAGATAGAACTGACGCCCGTCAATCTCGCGCTCGCCGTCGGTCATCACGTCAACCGGGCAGTCGTGCAGGAAAATTAAATCCAGATCGGAACTGTATCCCAGCTCCCAGCCGCCGAGCTTGCCATAACCGACCACGGCAAAGCCCCGCCCCTCACGGTCAGCAAGGTGCTTCGGCTGGCCGTAGCGGGCCACCATCTGCACCCACGCCTGCTGCACGACCGCGTCGATGATCGCCTCCGCGAGCCAGGTTAAGTGATCGCTCACTTTCATTACCGGCAGCGTTCCGGCGATATCCGCCGCCGCCACGCGCAGCATCTGGGCCTGCTTAAACTGTCGCAGCGCCTCCAGCTGCTGCTCTTCGTCCTCTTCCGGCACGCGCAGCAGATACTGACGCAGCTCGTCACGGTAGGCATCCGTCGCCGTGGGTTGATACAGGGTGTTCGGGTCGAGCAGCTCATCCAGCAGCAGAGGGTAGCGCGCCAGCTTGTTGGCCACCATCGGGGAGGCGGCGCAGAGGGAAATCAGGTGCTTCAGCGCCCCCGGAAACTCGCTCAAAAGCTCAAGGTACGTGGTGCGCGTGATGATCCCGCTCAGCAGCGGCATCATGCGCGACAGCGGCACCGGCGCATCCGCCCGCGAGCAGACCTCGCTCAGCAGGTGCGGCATCAGGTGATCCAGCACCTGACGGCCGCGCGGGCCAATGGCGCGCTTGTTCAGCTCAAGACGGAAATCGGCAATCAGCGCCACCACGCGATGGCGCGAGTCGTCGGTTAAATGCGTCAGCACCGGCGTGGTGTCATCTTCCTGGAGCGCGTCCTGCCACAGCTCGCGCCAGTGCTCGGAAAGGGCATCGTCCTGCGATTCGCTTTCGTCATCACCGATTAGCTCGTTGAAGATGCGGCGCACGCCTGCCATATGGGCATCGAGCCGTTCGGTCAGCGTTGACCAGTCATCCACGCGCATCCCCCAGGCCAGACGCGCCCGGTTAAGGTCATCCCCCGGCAGGGTCTGGGTCTGTTCGTCGTTGATGCTTTGCAGCAGGTTTTCCAGACGGCGCAGGAAAAGATAGGCCTCGCGCAGGGTTTGCGCGTCGCCGTCCGGCAGCAGGTGAAGCTGCTCAATGGCGCTCAGCGTCGGCAGCAGCGAGCGGGACTGTAGCGACGGCTCGCGCCCGCCGCGAATCAGCTGGAAGACCTGGACGATAAATTCGATTTCGCGAATGCCGCCCGCGCCGAGCTTGATGTTGTCCTTCAGCCCGCGACGGCGCACCTCACGGGCGATCATCCCTTTCATATTTCTCAGGGACTGGATCACGCTGAAGTCAATATAGCGACGGAACACGAACGGGCGCAGCATGGCGCGCAGCTCGTTGGCGTAGGCGTCGTCGCTGTCGCCCATGATCCGTGCCTTGACCATCGCGTAACGCTCCCAGTCGCGCCCCTGCTCCTGGTAGTAATCCTCCAGCGCGGCAAAGCTCAGCACCAGCGGCCCGCTGTCGCCGAACGGACGCAGACGCATGTCCACGCGGTAGACAAAGCCGTCCTGCGTCGGCTGATCCAGCGCCTTAATCAGACGCTGACCGAGGCGGGTAAAGAACTGGGCGTTGTCCAGCTCGCGACGGCCGCCGCGCGTGGAGCCGTTCTCGGGCCAGGCAAAAATCAGGTCGATATCGGAGGAGAAGTTCAGCTCGCAGCCGCCCAGCTTGCCCATCCCCAGGATCAACAGTGGCTGAGGAACCCCTTCCTCGCTGCACGGCGTGCCCCACTCTTTACAGCAGGCGGCGTAGAGCCAGTCGCGCGCGGCGACAATCAGCGTCTGCGCCAGCTCGCTTAACTGCTGCAGCGTACTCTCTTCGCTCACCAGCTCCAGCGCCTGCGCCCAGGCAATGCGCACCATCACACGACGGCGGAACTGACGCAGGACGCGCATCAGCGTCGCCTCATCCGCGACGTCTTCAAGCGCGGCCTGCAGCCAGGCGGCATAGTGCCGCCACTCGTCCGCCTGAGGCGGTACGTTCTCAAGCTCCGCCAGCCAGTCCGGGTAGACGGCAATGCTTTCCTGCACAAAATCACTGAAGACGAGCACGCTTTTCGCCTGCTCGCTTAACGATGACGCCGGTAATGACTCAGGCAGACGTTCGCAAACGGTCTGCCACTGCTGCTGTAACGGTGAAGAAAGCGGCATTCTAGGGGTTCCTTGCCAGAGTTAACGTTTTCCGCTGTGCAGCCAGTACGGCTCCTGCGAAATGGCCTCGTTACGGAAATGCTCTATCTCAATATGCTGACGGGTTTCGATGGCATGCTTCAGCCCCTGCCAGTTTTCCAGCCACGCCTGCGCCTGTGGCCCGTCGTAGGCACCGGAAAGGAGCAGCATGCTGTCGATGTTGCGCGAAAGACGGGGAAGCTGATCGCCATACTTATCGCCGAGCGGATACGCAAAGGTGCTCTTCAGTTCGGCCGCATGACGGGAAAGATGAATGTCTGCGAAACGCTTAAAGTTTTCCGCGATTTTGGCCTCGGCTTTCGCATCCAGGAAGGCGCGCCAGCCGCGCGTCACAAGAAACTCGGTCAGCGCCAGTTTTGCCGAAGCGGCTTGCGGACTGTAGATCGCCGTCTGCGCAGATACGTCCGAGAGCATCAGCGTTTCGGTTTGCGTCAGCAGATCACGTAAGTGAGCGCTCGCTTTGCGAGGAACAATACCGCCGAAGAGCGTCAGGGTATGGCGCACCAGGGCAATGGCCGCCAGCACGTGGGATTTGGCGTTTTTCACATTTCGTACCCACAGCTCTTCATGGTACTGCCACTGAGAAAGCGCCAGCTCCAGCGCGGCTTCCAGCCCCTGCTCAACGCTGGCTTTCGGCGCAACGCGCAAAATGGTCGTCTCTTTCAGCACGCGCGGCGCATTTCCGGCGGCCAGATGGTAACCCCGCGCGGCTTTGCTCAGGCTCCCCTGGCGCAATCCGGACTGGTTCACCAGCCTGCGCGCCAGCTTCAGCACGTCATTTGCGTCCCCTTCCAGCAGCTCAAGCTCCAGTTCGCAGATCGGCTCCTGGTACTCACCCGCCTTCACCTCACCCAGATCGAGGGCGATTTCGATGCGGCTTTTACCTTCCGTCACCAGCCATTTCTCGCGCCAGAAATCGGTGCTGAACAGCGGCTGCACCTGCTCCGCCAGCGTGGCAGGCAGCTCGCCTTCCGGCCAGACTTCCGCCGGAAAACGTTCCAGCTCAAGTTCTGGCTGACTGATGTCGATATTGTATTCCGGACGCTGATGTAACCCGCCGACCACGCGGCCGGCAATTTTCATCGTCATCTCGTAGCGCCCACTCGCGCCACGGATGCGCAGCCCCATATCGTGGCGGCGTAGCCAGTTATCCGGCGTTTCGTAATAAATATTAAGCAGTTGTACCGGTGCATGGTGTTCGCCGGAGAGCGTATGCAGATGCTGGCGGAGTGCGTCAACGCTGTCTTTTTCGACGATAAATTTTAATTCGATTTCCTGAGCCATAGCCTTGTACTTTTGCGGGCGTCACAGACGCGTCAATGAGGGCGAACTTCCTCGCCATTTGTTTGTCAGTACATAGTATTTTGCGCCAAATTGCCATGCAATGAGCAATTTGACGGGCGTAAATGTGTAGAGTCGTGACACAGATGATTCTGATTGCTGATGAATGCTTTGCGTAGAGACACTGTTGCCACTACTATCGTTCCACTATTTATGAAAATAACGACTAATGATGCTTAAATTACGCCTGATTGGACTTACTTTACTCGCTTTTAGCGCCGCAACCGCAGTGCACGCTGAAGAGAAGCGTTACGTTTCTGACGAACTGAACACCTGGGTACGCAGTGGCCCCGGAGATAATTATCGCCTCGTGGGTACGGTGAATGCCGGCGAGGAAGTCACCCTGTTACAGACCAACGCGGACACCAACTACGGTCAGGTTCGCGACAGTTCTGGCCGCACGTCCTGGATCCCGCTGAAAGAGCTGAGCACCGTGCCAAGCCTGCGCACCCGCGTACCGGATCTGGAAAATCAGGTGAAAACCCTGACCGACAAGCTGAACAATATCGACGGAACCTGGAACCAGCGTACCGCCGAGATGCAGCAGAAAGTGGCGCAGAGCGACGGGGTGATTAACGGCCTGAAAGAAGAGAACCAGAAGCTGAAAAACGAGCTGATTGTCGCGCAGAAGAAAGTGAATGCCGCCAACCTGCAGCTCGATGACAAACAGCGCACCATCATCATGCAGTGGTTTATGTATGGCGGCGGCGTGCTGGGCGTCGGTCTGGTGCTGGGTCTGGTTCTGCCGCACCTGATCCCAAGCCGTAAACGTAAAGATCGCTGGATGAACTAATTCGTCTTCTCTGCCAGACTTACGTATCATTCTGGAAAAGAGAAAACGGGAGTGTCAGGCGTGAAGAGTTATCTGGTCGGTGGTGCGGTACGTGATGCGTTGTTAGGTCTGCCGGTCAAAGATAAAGACTGGGTGGTGGTGGGCGCCACCCCGGAAGAGATGCTGGACGCGGGCTACCAGCAGGTAGGCCGCGATTTTCCCGTCTTTTTACACCCGAAAAGCCGCGAAGAGTATGCCCTGGCGCGTACCGAGCGGAAGTCAGGTTCGGGCTATACGGGCTTTACCTGCTACGCCGCGCCGGACGTCACGCTGGAGGACGATCTCCTGCGTCGCGATCTGACCATTAACGCGCTGGCGCAGGACGAGCACGGCCAGATTATTGACGCTTATGGCGGCCAGGACGATCTGCGCAACCGTCTCTTACGTCACGTCTCCCCGGCGTTTTCTGAAGATCCGCTCCGCGTGCTGCGCGTGGCGCGTTTTGCCGCGCGTTACGCCCATCTCAGCTTCCGCATTGCCGATGAGACCATGGCGCTGATGACCGCCATGACCGAGGCGGGCGAGCTTGAACACCTGACGCCAGAGCGCGTCTGGAAAGAGACCGAGAATGCGCTCACCACGCGTAACCCGCAGGTCTTTTTCCAGGTGCTGCGCGACTGCGGCGCGCTAAAGGTGCTGTTCCCGGAAATAGACGCACTGTTTGGCGTCCCGGCTCCGGCGAAATGGCATCCGGAGATTGACACCGGCGTGCACACGCTGATGACCCTGAGCATGGCGGCCATGCTCAGCCCTGACGTGGACGTGCGCTTTTCCACCCTGTGCCACGATCTCGGCAAAGGCTTAACGCCAAAAGAGCTCTGGCCTCGGCACCACGGGCACGGTCCGGCAGGGGTGAAGCTCGTCGAAGGGCTGTGCCAGCGCCTGCGCGTGCCGAACGAAATCCGCGATCTGGCGAAACTGGTGGCCGAATTCCACGACCTGATCCACACCTTCCCGATCCTGAAACCGGCCACCATCGTTAAGCTGTTCGATAACATCGACGCCTGGCGCAAACCCCAGCGCGTGGAGCAGATCGCGCTCACCAGCGAGGCTGACGTGCGCGGGCGTACCGGGTTTGAAGCCTGTGACTACCCGCAGGGACGTTTACTGCGTAAAGCCTGGGAGGTAGCCAAAGCGGTGCCGACGAAGGACGTTGTCGAGGCGGGATTCAAAGGCCCGGACATTCGCGAAGAACTGACGAAACGGCGGATTCAGGCGGTATCAGAGTGGAAGGAAAAGCATTGCCCTCAGCCAAAAGACTGAGGGCAGTCGGTCAGAAGAAGACCACGTACACCGCAGCGGCAACGATAAAGCGGTAGATCGCGAACGGAATGAACGAGATACGCTTAATCAGCTGCAGGAAGGTTTTGATGGCAATCAGCGCCACGATAAACGCGGTGATGAAGCCAACGGCGAACATCGGAATGTCGCCGGTGGTCAGGAAACCAATGCTTTTATAGAGGTCAAGCGCGGTGGCGCCCATCATCATCGGCACGGCCAGCAGGAACGAAAACTCTGACGCGGCGTAACGGCTCACGCCCATCAGCATCCCGCCGGAAATGGTGGCACCTGAACGGGAGAAGCCCGGCCACAGCGCCAGACACTGGAAGCAGCCAATGATAAACGCCTGACGATACGTCATATCGTCCAGCCCTTCCGCGCGCGGCGTTTTTGGCTTCAGCACTTCCGCGGCGATCAGCAGGAAGCCGCCCACCACCAGCGCGTACATCACGTTAATCGGGTTGAACAGCGATTTAATGGTGTCGTGGAATACCAGCCCCAGCACCACCGCCGGGATCATCCCGAGCAGAATATGGATCAGCGACAGGCGGCCTTTACTCATCCCTTCGTGCTGCGGCGGACGGCCAAAATGGATACCGATCAGGCCAAACAGACGGCGCCAGAACATCACCACCACCGCAAGAATAGACCCCAGTTGGATCACCACTTCAAACGTTTTGGCGGTATCGCCTTCAAAGCCCAGCAGATGACCAACAATGATCATATGGCCGGTACTGGAAACCGGTAAAAACTCCGTCAATCCTTCGACCACACCCAGTATTGCCGCCACCAGCAGCGAGTGCATATCGCTCATCTATAAACCCCTAAAAAAATATAAAAAAACGGTCGCCCCAACGGCTACCGTGAAAGATACAGCTATAAGACAGATATAACATAAAAGGGTTTAGCTATTATGACGTTAAATCTTGCCTTTCAGATTTGTGCCACGCTCGATAATGACGCCCACGTTGGCCGCGCGCGCCACCGCGCCCGGTTTGCTCAGCTTGATGCGCACCCAAGGTGAGTTGAATTTTTTCAGCAGCAATTCTGCGACTTCTTCCGCCACCCGTTCGACCAGCGCAAAACGTTGCCCTTCCACGTGACCGATGACCGTTTCACTGATGTCGGCGTAGCTAAGACAGTCGTTCACGTCATCGCTTTTTGCCGACTTGCGGTTATCCCAGCCCATTTCGATATCGAACACCAGCTTCTGCTCGATGGTCTGTTCCCAGTCGTAAACACCAATAGTGGTGATTACCGAAAGTTGCTCTATAAATACAATATCCATCACGACCTGCCTGCTTTTTGGCTAAACCGGATACCACTTCCGGCGAATTATGCGTATTATCCACAGATGCTGAGAATACAGATACATTTTCAAAACGGAACAGCGTTATGAGTGCAATCGCGCCTGGAATGATCCTCCTCGCCTATCTTTGCGGCTCAATCTCCAGCGCCATTCTGGTCTGCCGCATCGCCGGGTTACCTGACCCGCGTGAAAGTGGTTCCGGGAATCCGGGAGCGACCAACGTACTACGAATTGGCGGCAAGGGAGCAGCCGTAGCGGTTTTGATTTTTGATGTTCTGAAAGGGATGCTACCCGTCTGGGGCGCGTATGCGCTGGGCGTCACGCCGTTCTGGCTGGGGCTCATTGCCATTGCTGCCTGTGTCGGCCACATCTGGCCCGTATTCTTCGGTTTTAAAGGCGGCAAAGGCGTGGCAACCGCCTTTGGTGCCATTGCGCCTATCGGCTGGGATTTAACCGGCGTGATGGCTGGCACCTGGCTGCTCACCATTCTGCTGAGCGGCTATTCGTCGCTGGGCGCGATCGTCAGCGCGCTGATCGCCCCGTTCTACGTCTGGTGGTTCAAACCTCAGTTCACCTTCCCGGTATCGATGCTCTCCTGCCTTATCCTGCTGCGTCATCACGACAATATTCAGCGCCTGTGGCGTCGTCAGGAGACCAAAATCTGGACGAAGCTCAAGAGGAAGAAAAAAGACGCCCCGTAAGGTTAGTTATGCCTTATAGCCAAATGTGATTTTGGTCACCTTCTGCCTGTGGTAACTGTTAATGACACAACACAACCACATAAGAAGAAAATGGCAGAAATCACAGAAACAACTCCCCTTTCAACGGCAGGAAAACGTTCCGATGGCGACATCCAGTGGGTGCGCAGCGCATCGGATGTTTCACGCCTCGTTAATGATGGTTCTCAGGGCCGGGCCAATGCTCGCATCGTGATCGGTATCGCGCTGGGCGGGATTTTCCTCGATGCCTACGATCTGGGCGCGCTGGCCTTCGGCATAAAAGATATCACCCGCGAATTTAACCTGACGCCCGCCGGTACCGGCATGGTGGCGTCCGCCATTACGTTTGGCGCGATTGTCGGGGCGCTGCTCGGCGGTTATCTCACGGATAAAATCGGGCGCTATCGCGTCTTTATGGCCGACATGCTCTTCTTCGTGGTGGCCGCCATCGCCTGTGCGCTGGCCCCGAACGAATATGTGCTGGCGGGTGCCCGCTTTGTCATGGGGCTTGGCGTCGGGATCGACCTTCCCGTGGCGATGGCATTTTTAAGCGAGTTCGCCAGGCTAAAAGGCCCCGGCAATAAGGCCTCCAGCGTCGCCATGTGGTGCCCCACCTGGTATGCCGCCATCAGTATCTCCTACCTGCTGGTGCTCTTCTTCTACGCCGTGCTGCCGGAAAGCCACAGCGACTGGCTGTGGCGTTTGATTCTCGGCTTTGGCGCGGTACCCGCGCTGGTGATTATTGCCATCCGCAGCCGCTATATGAGCGAATCGCCGGTCTGGGCGGCAAATCAGGGCAACCTGAAGGAGGCGGCGTCCATTTTGCGTCAGTCGTATAACATCAATGCCCACGTGCCGCAGGATGCGCTCAGCCAGCCAGCTCCCGTCGTGAATAAAGCGAAATGGTCCAACTATCTGAACCTGTTCCGCGGCGTCTACTTACGCCGCACGACGCTCGCCACGCTGCTGTCCGTCGTCTCTTCGTTCGCCTATAACGCGGTGGCGTTTGGTCTGCCGGTGATCATCTCCAGCTTCTTTGTCCAGTCGATGCTGACCACCATCCTGATTTCTCTGGTGCTTAACCTGCTGTTTGCCTTCGTCGGCGGACTGCTGGCGGTACGCTACGTGCCGCGCTTCGGCGCATGGCGGATGTCGCTGGCGGGTTACGCCTGCCAGCTGGTCGCGCTGCTGGGCCTGGGGCTGATTGGTCGCCCGGAAGGCGCCACCGAAGGCGTGCTTGCCGTGGCGATGCTGGCGCTCTTCCTGTTCGGCCAGGGCTTCGGCCCGGGCGCGCATACCATGACGTTTGCCTCACTGAGCTACCCGACCTCGCTGCGCGGCGTCGGCGTGGGCCTTAACCAGACGCTGATGCGCAGCAGCTCGACGCTGTCGCTGTTCCTGTTCCCGCTGCTGGTCGCCTCACTCGATACCGCCGTGTTCTGGGTAATTGCGCTGGCGCCGTTTATCGGCCTGGCCTCGCTGCTGGCGATCCGCTGGGAGCCATCGGGTTATGATGTGGATGCGGAGGATTACCGCTAGCCTTTCCTGCCGGGTGGCGCTGCGCTTACCCGGCCTACATTGCGCATTCTCTTGTAGGCCCGTGCAAGCGTAGCGCCGCCGGGCGATTATCAAAAGTTTGAAACCGGCTCATATGAGCCGTTTTTTTATCCATAAGCGACTCATATGACAGCCTTCAATTCTGCCAGGGCATACTGAAACGACCCCGATGATGCGCAGATGGATGCAGCATGTTAGCAGCTCAGGTCACTGATAATTCGTACAAAGGCTGGCAGGCGTCGCTTGCCCTGCAGTTTTGTCACACCCCTGAGAAAACCCTCCTGCACTCCGCTCATCACGTCGGGCCGCTTACCGTTCAGCGTCCGTTTTACCCCGAAGGCGAAACCTGCCACCTTTATCTGCTGCACCCGCCGGGCGGGGTTGTGGGCGGCGATACGCTGGACATTTCCGTTCGGCTGGACGCCAAAAGCCACACGCTTATCACCATGCCCGGCGCCAGCAAGTTCTATCGCAGCAGCGGCCCGCAGGCGCGTCTGAGCCAGCATTTTTATCTCGATGAGGGATCCACGCTGGAGTGGCTGCCGCAGGACACCATTATCTTCCCCGGGGCGAATGCCGCGCTGCGCTCCGTCTTCCACCTGAAGGCCTCCAGCACGCTGCTGGCGTGGGAGCTGTACTGTCTGGGACGACCGGTAATCAATGAGACCTTCAGCCACGGCACGCTGGAGAGCCGCCTTGAGGTGTGGGTGGATGACGAACCCCGCCTGATAGAGCGCCAGCACCTCAGCGACGGCGATCTCACGCCCGTTGCCGGGCATCCGTGGATCGGCACGCTGCTGTTCTACCCGGCCAGAGAAGAACAACTCGACGCGGTGCGCGCGCTGCTCGCGCCTCTGGGCCATTTTGCGGGGGCAACGCTCACCGACGAGCTGCTGTCGGTGCGTTTTCTCTCCCACGACAACCTGATTTGCCAGCGGGTGATGCGCGATATCTGGCAGTCGCTTCGCCCGCTTCTCACCACCAAAACCGCCTGTTCGCCGCGTATCTGGCAGACATAAGAGAAACGTTATGGAACTGACCCCCAGAGAAAAAGACAAGCTGTTGCTGTTTACCGCCGCGCTGGTTGCCGAACGCCGCCTTGCGCGCGGGGTAAAGCTCAATTACCCGGAATCGGTCGCGCTGATCAGCGCCTTCATCATGGAAGGCGCGCGCGATGGCGAAACCGTCGCCTCGCTGATGGAGGCGGGCCGCCACGTCCTGACGCGCGACCAGGTGATGGAGGGCGTGCCGGAGATGATCCCGGACATTCAGGTGGAAGCCACCTTCCCGGACGGATCCAAGCTCGTCACCGTCCACAACCCGATCGTCTAAGGAGCGCGTGATGATCCCAGGCGAATACCAGATCCAGCCCGGCGCGATTGCGATCAACGTCGGGCGCGAAACCCAAACCGTGATTGTCGAAAACCACGGCGACAGGCCGATCCAGGTCGGATCGCACTATCACTTTTACGAAATCAACCCGGCGCTGAAGTTTGACCGTGAGGCGACCCGAGGCTACCGGCTGAACATCCCGGCAGGCACCGCCGTGCGCTTTGAGCCCGGCCAGAAGCGTGAAGTAACGCTGGTTCAGGTCACGGGTGCGCAACGCATTGTCGGCTTTCGCGGCGAGGTAATGGGTGAGGTGAAACATGGCTGAGATTTCGCGCCAGGCCTATGCCGATATGTTCGGCCCCACTACCGGCGATAAAGTGCGGCTGGCCGACAGCGAGCTGTGGATTGAAGTGGAAGACGATCTCACGATCTACGGCGAAGAGGTCAAGTTCGGCGGCGGGAAGGTGATCCGCGACGGCATGGGCCAGGGGCAGATGACCGCAGACGACTGCGTGGATCTGGTGCTGACCAACGCGCTGATCGTCGATCACTGGGGGATCGTGAAAGCCGATATCGGCGTCAAGAACGGGCGGATTTTTGCCGTCGGCAAAGCCGGGAACCCGGACATCCAGCCCGGCGTGACGATCCCGATTGGCGCGGCGACGGAAGTGATTGCCGCCGAAGGGAAGATCGTCACCGCTGGCGGGATCGACACCCACATCCACTGGATCTGCCCGCAGCAGGCGGAAGAGGCGCTGGTCTCCGGCGTCACCACCATGATCGGCGGCGGCACCGGTCCGGCGGCGGGCACCAACGCCACCACCTGTACGCCGGGGCCGTGGTATATCGCCCGAATGCTGCAGGCTGCCGATACGCTGCCGGTGAATATCGGCCTGCTCGGCAAGGGGAACGGCTCCAACCCGGATGCCCTGCGCGAGCAGATTGCCGCGGGCGCCATCGGGCTGAAGATCCACGAAGACTGGGGCGCGACGCCTGCGGCGATCAACTGCTCGCTGGAGGTGGCCGAAGAGATGGACATTCAGGTGGCGCTGCACAGCGACACCCTGAACGAATCCGGATTTGTCGAAGACACGCTGGCGGCGATCGCCGGGCGTACAATCCACACCTTCCACACCGAAGGGGCGGGCGGTGGCCACGCGCCGGATATCATCACCGCCTGCGCACACCCGAATATTCTGCCCTCCTCCACCAACCCGACGCTGCCCTACACGGTCAATACCATCGACGAGCATCTCGACATGCTGATGGTTTGTCATCACCTCGACCCGGATATCGCCGAGGACGTGGCGTTTGCCGAATCCCGCATTCGTCGGGAGACCATCGCCGCGGAAGACGTGCTGCACGATATCGGCGCGTTTTCGCTCACGTCGTCAGACTCGCAGGCCATGGGCCGCGTCGGGGAAGTGATTATCCGCACCTGGCAGGTCGCGCACCGCATGAAGGTCCAGCGCGGCGCGCTGCCGGAAGAGACCGGCGAAAACGACAACTTCCGCGTGAAGCGCTATGTCGCCAAGTACACCATTAACCCAGCGCTGACCCACGGTATCGCCCATGAAGTGGGTTCGATTGAGGCGGGCAAGCTGGCAGATCTGGTGGTCTGGTCCCCGGCGTTCTTCGGCGTCAAGCCCACCACCATCGTCAAAGGTGGGATGATCGCCTGCGCGCCGATGGGCGACATCAACGCTTCAATCCCCACGCCGCAGCCGGTCCATTACCGCCCGATGTTTGGCGCGCTGGGCGCCGCGCGCCACGCCACGCGACTGACGTTTGTCTCGCAGGCCGCCAGTGCGAACGGCATCCCGCAGCAGCTCAACCTGCAGAGCGCCACCGCGGTGGTGAAAGGCTGCCGGACGGTGAAAAAGGCGGACATGATCCACAACGCTCTGCAACCGAACATCACCGTTGATTCGCAAACCTACGAGGTGCGCGTCGACGGCGAACTGATTACCAGCGAACCGGCTGACGTTCTGCCGATGGCGCAACGCTATTTCCTGTTTTGAGGAGTGATGATGATTTATCTGACCCAACGTCTGGACCACGCGCACCCGACTACCGCCAGCGTCACGCTGCCGATTGACGTACGGGTGAAAAGCCGCGCCCGCGTAGCGCTGAACGACGGGCGCGAAGCCGGGCTGATGCTGCCGCGCGGCCTGCTGCTGCGCGGGGGGACCTGCTGACCACCGACGACGGCAGCGAAGTGATCGAAGTGATCGCCGCGGCTGAGTCCGTCTCCGTGGTGCGCTGCGCCGATCCGTTCCTGCTCGCCCGCGCCTGCTACCACCTGGGCAACCGCCACGTGCCGCTGCAGGTGATGCCCGGCGAGCTGCGCTATCACCACGATCACGTTCTCGACGACATGCTGCGCCAGTTTGGGCTGGAGGTGACCTACGCCAGCCTGCCGTTTGAACCGGAAGCGGGCGCGTATGCCAGCGATGCCCACAGCCATAGCCACGCTCACGCCCATTCACATTAAGGATCCATCATGCGCAAGTTACTCCCCCTGTTACTGCTGGCTTTTTCCGTTCCCGCGCTCGCGCATCCCGGCCACGGTGCCGACAGCTTTCAGGCCGGTTTTTTCCATCCGCTGACCGGGCTCGATCACCTGCTGATGCTAGCGGGCGCAGGCGTGCTCTCGGCGCTGAGCGGCCGCAAGCTCCTGCTGCCGTTTGCCACCCTCGGGATGATGCTTGTCGGCGCCATCGCAGGCAGCCTGCTCGGCGGCTTTAGCGGCATGGAGATGCTGATTATCGCCTCGCTGGCGGTCAGCGGCGTGATGATGTTTAAGACTGAAAACCGTCTGCTGCTCGCGGTGCCTGCCCTGGCGATGTTCCACGGCTGGGCGCACGGCGTGGAGATGTCCGGCCATAGCTTCTGGCTGTTCACCAGCGGGTTTATGTTCGCCAGCGCCACGGTGCTGTGCGCCAGTTTCGCCGCAGGCTTGCTGCTGCGCCGTCACGACGGGCTGCGTAAAACCTTCGGCGGCGGGCTGATCGTCTCCGCCCTGCTGGCGCTGATGAGCTGATGGAGCACGCCCGCCAGTGGCTGCGCCTGATGCAGCTCTCCAGCAGCAGCCTGCCGGTCGGGTCGTTTACCTGGTCGCAGGGGCTGGAGTGGGCCGTGGAGGCGGGCTGGGTCACGGACGCCGACGCCTTTAAACGCTGGCAGATCCAGCAGATGGAGCAGAGTTTTTTCTGCGTCGATCTGCCGCTGTTTCACCGTCTCTGCCAGGCCTGCAATCGGAACGACCTGGCAACGGCCAGACGCTGGACGGCATACCTGCTCGCCTGTCGGGAAACGCGCGAGCTGCGCGAAGAAGAACGCAACCGCGGAGCGGCCTTTACGCGTCTCATCAAAAGCTGGGAGCCGGACTGCCCGGCAGAATGGCTGGCGCTGTGCAGGCAAAGCCAGCTCTGCGGCATGGCGTGGCTCGGCGTGCGCTGGGGCATTGACGTGCGCGAGCTGGCGCTGAGCCTCGGCTACAGCTGGATTGAGAGCGCGGTCATGGCGGGCGTCAAGCTGGTGCCGTTTGGGCAGCAGGCGGCGCAGCAGCTGATTATCGAGCTGAGCGACCATTTTGCCGCCGGGCTTGAACAGGCCTTTTTACGTCGCGACGACGCGCTGGGGGCCGCTACGCCGCTGTCCGCCATCGCCTCCGCGCGCCACGAAACCCAATATTCACGACTATTCCGTTCCTGAGGAGTCAACATGGCTGATTACAAACATCCCCTGCGCGTGGGCGTGGGTGGCCCGGTAGGCTCGGGCAAAACCGCGCTGCTGGAAGCGCTCTGCAAGGCAATGCGCGATACGTATCACCTGGCGGTGGTGACCAACGATATCTACACCAAAGAGGATCAGCGCATCCTGACCGAGGCGGGCGCGCTGGCGCCGGAGCGCATCGTGGGCGTGGAGACCGGCGGCTGCCCGCATACCGCGATCCGCGAGGACGCCTCGATGAACCTGGCAGCGGTGGAAGCGCTCAGCGAGAAGTTTGGCAATCTGGATCTGATCTTCGTGGAAAGCGGCGGGGACAACCTGAGCGCGACCTTCAGCCCGGAGCTGGCGGATCTGACTATTTACGTGATCGACGTTGCCGAAGGGGAAAAAATTCCGCGCAAAGGTGGGCCGGGGATCACCAAGTCCGATTTTCTGGTGATCAACAAAACCGATCTCGCGCCGTACGTGGGGGCGTCGCTGGAGGTGATGGAGCGCGACACCAACCGCATGCGCGGCGAGCGTCCGTGGACCTTTACCAACCTGAAAGCGGGAGACGGTCTGGGAACGATCATTGCGTTTCTGGAAGAGAAAGGGATGCTGCGGGTGTAGTGCAGGTTATTGCCGGGTGGCGGCTTCGCCTGACCCGGCCTACGGTTTTGTAGGCCCGGTAAGCGCAGCGCCACCGGGCAAAAAAACTCACGCCTCAGGCAGTTCCGCCAGCGGCCAGCGCGGACGCACGGACACGCTCAGGTCAGACGTTGCGCCAGCGTTCAGGCGCACCATACCGGCGTAGGCAATCATCGCCCCGTTATCGGTACAGAATTCCGGACGGGCGTAAAACACTTCCCCACGACGCTTTTGCATCATCTCGGCGAGCTTCGCACGCAGCGTGCGGTTGGCGCTGACGCCGCCCGCCATCACCAGACGCTTGAAGCCGGTCTGATCCAGCGCGCGCTTGCACTTGATCATCAGCGTATCCACCACCGCATCTTCAAACGCGCGGGCGATATCGGCGCGGGTCTGCTCGCTGTCGTCGTTATTGCGGATCGTGTTGGCCGCGAAGGTTTTCAGCCCGGAGAAGCTGAAGTCCAGCCCCGGACGGTCGGTCATCGGACGCGGGAAGACAAAGCGCCCTTCCGTTCCCTGCGCCGCCATTTTGGACAGCATCGGGCCGCCTGGGTAATCCAGCCCCAGCAGCTTGGCGGTTTTGTCGAACGCTTCACCGGCAGCGTCGTCGATCGACTCGCCCAGCAGCTCGTACTTGCCAATGCCCGTGACGCTAATCAGCTGGGTATGTCCACCGGAGACCAACAGTGCCACAAACGGGAATTCAGGCGGATTCTCTTCCAGCATCGGCGCCAGAAGGTGCCCTTCCATATGGTGAACCGGGATGGCTGGCACATCCCACGCGAAGGCCAGCGAACGGCCAACCGTCGCGCCAACCAGCAGCGCGCCGACCAGACCCGGCCCCGCGGTGTAGGCCACGGCATCAATATCGGTTGAACTTAACCCGGCCTCTTTCAGCGCCGCCTGAATCAGGGGAACTGTTTTACGCACGTGGTCACGAGAGGCCAGTTCAGGCACGACGCCGCCGTAGTCAGCGTGCAATTTCACCTGACTATACAGTTGGTTGGCCAGAAGCCCTTTTTCGTCGTCGTAAATGGCGATGCCGGTTTCATCGCAGGATGTTTCAATACCCAGTACACGCATGACTTGTTTTACCTCGTTTCAATACCGCGCAGTGTAGAGCCTGGGCGGGTTGATGTAAAACTTTGTTCGCCCCAGGAAGAAGGCTCGTGTATACTCCTCACCCTTATTAAAGTCCCTTTCAAAATCGCATCGGTGCTTTACAAAGCAGCAGCATTTGCAGTAAAATTCCGCACCATTTTGAAATAAGCTGGCGTTGATGCCAGCGGCAAACCGAATTTATTAAAGGTGAGAGTTACATGCCGGTAATTAAAGTACGTGAAAACGAGCCGTTCGACGTAGCACTGCGTCGCTTCAAACGTTCATGCGAGAAAGCAGGTGTTCTGGCTGAAGTTCGTCGTCGTGAGTTTTATGAAAAACCAACGACCGAACGTAAGCGCGCTAAAGCTTCCGCTGTGAAACGTCACGCGAAGAAACTGGCTCGCGAAAACGCACGCCGTACTCGTCTGTACTAATTGGTTGAGGGCCTCAGCCCTCAATTGACAGACAGAGTAGTAGTCGTAAGGCCGTGCTTCCGGAAGGAATGCGCGGCTTGTTTTCGTTTATAAGTCGCTTAAATTTTGGGGCATATGGCCGGAAGAATCCCACGCGTTTTCATCAATGACCTGCTCGCCAGAACCGACATCGTCGATCTCATCGACGCGCGGGTAAAGCTGAAGAAGCAGGGCAAGAATTACCATGCGTGCTGTCCGTTCCATAACGAAAAAACCCCCTCCTTCACCGTAAACGGTGAAAAGCAGTTTTACCATTGCTTCGGCTGTGGTGCTCACGGTAATGCCGTCGATTTTTTAATGAACTACGACAAGCTCGAGTTCGTTGAAACCGTCGAAGAGCTGGCGGCAATGCATAACCTTGAAGTGCCGTATGAAGCTGGCAGTGGGCCAAGTCAGATCGAGCGTCATCAACGGCAAACGCTGTATCAACTGATGGATGGCCTGAATTCGTTTTACCAACAGTCTCTTAAGCACTCTGCGGCTGAACCTGCGCGTCAGTATCTGAACAAGCGCGGACTGAGCGACGAGGTCATTGCGCGTTTCGCTATTGGCTACGCCCCGCCCGGCTGGGACAACGTGTTAAAGCGTTTTGGCGGCAATAGCGAAGATCGTAAGTCTCTCATCGATGCAGGCATGCTGGTCACCAACGACCAGGGACGAAGCTACGACCGCTTCCGCGAACGGGTAATGTTCCCAATCCGCGACAAGCGAGGCCGGGTAATTGGTTTTGGTGGTCGCGTGCTGGGTGATGCCCTGCCGAAGTACCTCAACTCCCCGGAAACCGATATTTTCCATAAGGGCCGCCAGCTTTACGGCCTTTATGAGGCGCAGCAGGATAACGCGGAACCTCCGCGTCTTCTGGTCGTCGAAGGCTATATGGACGTCGTTGCGCTGGCGCAGTACGACATTAACTACGCGGTTGCGTCGTTAGGAACGTCCACGACGGCGGATCACATCCAGCTGCTGTTCCGCGTGACCAACAACGTGATTTGTTGTTACGACGGAGACCGCGCCGGACGCGACGCCGCCTGGCGCGCGCTGGAAACCGCGCTACCCTATATGACCGACGGGCGTCAGTTGCGCTTTATGTTCCTGCCCGACGGTGAAGACCCGGATACGCTGGTGCGTAAAGAGGGCAAAGCGGCGTTTGAAGCGCGGATGGAGCAGGCACAGCCGCTCTCCACGTTTTTGTTTAACAGCCTGATGCCGCAGGTTGATTTGAGTACCCCTGACGGGCGCGCGCAGCTCAGCACGCTGGCGCTGCCGTTAATCAGTCAGGTGCCCGGCGAAACGCTGCGCATCTACCTGCGTCAGGAGCTAGGCAACAAGCTCGGCATTCTGGATGACAGCCAGCTTGAACGTTTAATGCCTAAACAGGCTGAAAACGGTGCGGTTCGCCCCGCGCCTCAGCTAAAACGCACAACCATGCGTATACTGATAGGGTTACTGGTACAAAACCCCGAGCTGGCGCCACAGGTGCCGTCGCTGGCGGGTTTGAACCACGAAAAATTGCCCGGGCTTGCCTTATTTTCAGAACTGGTCAACACCTGTTTGTCTCAGCCAGGTCTGACCACCGGACAACTTTTAGAGCATTATCGCGGCACAAAAGAGGCCGCAACCCTTGAAAAATTGTCGATGTGGGACGATATAGCAGATAAGGACATTGCAGAAAAAACGTTCACCGACTCACTCAACCATATGTTTGATTCGATGCTTGAGCTGCGCCAGGAAGAGTTGATAGCTCGCGAGCGCACACACGGTTTGAGCAGCGAAGAACGCCGGGAGCTCTGGATGATTAACCAGGAACTGGCGAAGAAATAAAGAAATTTAACGGCTTAAGTGCCGAATATCGATCGGGAAGCCCCCGGCAGCCGCACTGAGAGGCAGCGGCAAAAATATAAGTACGCCCTCGCTTTAAAGGTTGGCAGCCCCATCGCCGACACCAATCAAACGAATTAAGTGTGGATACCGTCTTATGGAGCAAAACCCGCAGTCACAGCTGAAACTTCTTGTCCAACGTGGTAAGGAGCAAGGCTATCTGACCTATGCCGAGGTCAATGACCATCTGCCGGAAGATATCGTCGATTCAGATCAAATCGAAGACATCATCCAAATGATCAATGACATGGGCATTCAGGTGATGGAAGAAGCACCGGATGCCGATGATCTGTTGCTGGCTGAAACCTCCAACAACACTGACGAAGATGCGGAAGAAGCTGCTGCACAGGTACTGTCCAGCGTGGAATCTGAAATCGGGCGTACCACTGACCCGGTCCGCATGTACATGCGCGAAATGGGTACCGTTGAACTGTTGACCCGCGAAGGCGAAATTGACATCGCAAAACGCATCGAAGATGGGATCAACCAGGTTCAGTGCTCTGTTGCCGAGTACCCGGAAGCGATCACCTATCTGCTGGAGCAGTACGATCGCGTTGAAGCGGAAGAAGCGCGCCTGTCTGACCTGATCACCGGTTTTGTCGACCCGAACGCTGAAGAAGATATGGCGCCTACCGCCACTCACGTCGGTTCTGAACTGTCTCAGGAAGAGATGGATGATGACGAAGACGAAGATGAGGAAGAGAGCGACGACGACAGCGCCGATGATGACAACAGCATCGACCCGGAACTGGCGCGCGAGAAGTTTGCCGAGCTGCGTACTCAGTACGAAGTGACGCGTGACACCATCAAAGCGAAAGGCCGCAGCCACGCAGCCGCTCAGGAAGAGATCCTGAAACTGTCTGAAGTGTTCAAACAGTTCCGCCTGGTGCCAAAACAGTTCGACTACCTGGTGAACAGCATGCGCGTGATGATGGATCGCGTACGTACCCAGGAACGCATCATCATGAAGCTGTGCGTTGAGCAGTGCAAAATGCCGAAGAAGAACTTCATCACCCTCTTCACCGGCAACGAAACCAGCGAAACCTGGTTCAACGCGGCTATCGCGATGAACAAGCCGTGGTCTGAAAAACTGCACGACGTGAAAGAAGACGTGTATCGCGGCCTGCAGAAGCTGCAGCAGATTGAAGAAGAGACCGGCCTGACCATCGAGCAGGTTAAAGATATCAACCGTCGCATGTCCATCGGTGAAGCGAAAGCCCGCCGTGCGAAGAAAGAGATGGTTGAAGCGAACTTGCGTCTGGTTATCTCTATCGCCAAGAAATACACCAACCGCGGTCTGCAGTTCCTGGATCTGATTCAGGAAGGCAACATCGGTCTGATGAAAGCGGTAGACAAGTTTGAATACCGTCGTGGTTACAAGTTCTCCACCTACGCAACCTGGTGGATCCGTCAGGCTATCACCCGCTCTATCGCGGATCAGGCGCGCACCATCCGTATTCCGGTGCATATGATTGAGACCATCAACAAGCTCAACCGTATTTCCCGCCAGATGCTGCAGGAGATGGGTCGCGAGCCGACGCCGGAAGAGCTGGCCGAGCGCATGTTGATGCCGGAAGACAAGATCCGTAAAGTGCTGAAGATCGCCAAAGAGCCAATCTCCATGGAAACACCAATTGGTGATGATGAAGATTCGCATCTGGGTGATTTCATCGAGGATACCACCCTCGAGCTGCCGCTTGACTCTGCCACCACCGAGAGCCTGCGTGCCGCAACGCACGACGTTCTGGCTGGCCTGACCGCCCGTGAAGCGAAAGTGCTGCGTATGCGTTTCGGTATCGATATGAACACCGACCACACGCTGGAAGAAGTGGGTAAACAGTTCGACGTTACCCGCGAACGTATCCGTCAGATCGAAGCGAAGGCGCTGCGTAAGCTGCGTCACCCAAGCCGCTCTGAAGTGCTGCGTAGCTTCCTGGACGACTAATCTGTTCTGACAGTGAAAAAGCTCCCCTCGGGGAGCTTTTTTTATTGCCTCGACCTGTGGGAAAGGGTCAGGGTGAGGGCATCAGGCCGTAGAAGCCCTAAAGCCCCCGTACCATCAGCGCCTCATCCAGCTCCCGATACGCCTCTACCAGCTTGTCCAGCGTCGCCCTGTTGAGCCCGCTCGGGTTCGGCAACACCCACACCTGCGTAACGCCAATCATGATGCTCTGCTTACCCCACTTAGCCCCGCGCTGGCTGAATGCCTGCTCGTAGGCCTGCTTGCCGAGGATCGCCAGTGCGGCCGGCTGGTAGTCTTCAATCTTCTTCACCAGCTCCCGGCCGCCGCTGCGCAGTTCATGCAGGTTGACCTCGCTTGCCTGTACAGTCGGCCGCTCGACCAGCATGGTAATTCCGCAGCGCGTGTCCAGCAGATGCTGCTCCTCTTCGGGCTTGAGTAACCTGTCGGTAAACCCGGCCTGGTAGATCACCTTCCAGAAGCGATTGCCCGGATGGGCGAAGTGAAAGCCGGTGTGCGCCGAGGACTTGCCCGGGTTGATTCCGCAGAACACCACCCGCAGGCCAGGGGCCAGAATGTCGTTGATCATCTTTACTCCCGCTGATACATCGTTATGGAAGTATAAAGGATTGATAATGCGTTGTTTATAAAAACAGCAGGCAGGTGTGAATGGCTGGATTGCTACGGGGAGTTACTTTATAATTCACCGCCACGGCCCCTTAGCTCAGTGGTTAGAGCAGGCGACTCATAATCGCTTGGTCGCTGGTTCAAGTCCAGCAGGGGCCACCAAATTCAAGCAGTACATACAGTTAGGCCACTCTCGCGAGTGGCCTTTTTGTTTATTTAAATCCCGTTGGCAGCGAAATGGCAGCAGGAGTTCCATAAAAAAACCCGCCAGCAGCGGGCCAGTACGAAAGTTGTTGATGCAACCCCTTCGGATGCAGTGGTTATGATGCGCGGGGGCAACATCCTTGTACTCCAGCGCATTCCTGGACACACTGATATTAAGGTAACGATGCGCTACGCTTACTTTGCACCTGACAACCTGAACGAAGCGACATTGCCCAACCCACCAACAATTTTATAAAGCATTGTTTTTAGAAGACAATATATGGAATGGGATACATTATTAGTATTGATCTGTGTACTTCTTTGCGGATTGTGGATGATTTTTCATTCAGCAAAAGCTCTTAGAAGTGGGGTCTTCGTCGGTTGGTATAAAGGCACATATGAAAACTACTACATCTACCGCTCCGAAACACCTATCTACTTCTACTGGTATAACACTGTGTTTTCGCTGTTCGGCTCCTTTATGATTGGTTTAGCCCTTTACCTATTGAATGGCGATTATCATTTTTTATAGGCATCGTTGGCAGCAAACCTATTCACTATGCTTTCATATTTGACATTATTCGATGCAAAAACCCATAAAAAAACAAACTAACTTATTGTTTTATAAATCTTTAAAATTGAGCTCAGAATCGCCAGGTCGCGGGTTCTAGTCCAGCAGGGGATACCAAGTTTAAGCTGTAGAATCATATGATTAAGCCACTCGATTGAGTGGCTTTTTTATTGATTTTTTTGAACCCGCTAACCCTGGCTCAGAGAAGCCGTTCGGGCATGGTCAGAGGCACCAGGGGTCGCAATCAGACGCTCTACGGACTCCATCGTCACGAACGTACAGCTGCAGTCCACATTGGTGCACTGGTGATAGCGCTCTTTGGTATTTTCACTTAAATAGCGACTGGTACGCGCATGCGCTGAATGCTTGCACTTAGGACAATGAAACATGTACCTCTCCGTTTTATTCACATTTTGTGAATCAATAATACCCAAAAAAAACTCAAAGGCAAATGAATTACTCACTATCGACAGAGAATTTTTCGTCAGTGGCATTCAGTTCAAGCTTAAGCTGCGTGGTAAATCCACTCCTGTTGAGGGTGTGAACCACCTCGCTGATAATCCACGCCTGCTCGTCAATAACGCGTTTAAAACCGTTTACTAATACCGGCGTTTCGGGGTACAGATTGGCTCGCCCCAGCGCCAGCTGGATAGAAAAATTCACGGTACCCCGCTGAAGCGCGCGCCACTTCGCCTCTGCGGCCCTGAGTGCCTGCTCTTCAGAGGCATAGACCGTGGTGAGCTCAAATACGTTTTCCGCCGATCCCACCAGCCTCTCTTGCGGCTTCTGCTCCTTGCCTCCTGTTTCCGCTACCGGTGCGACGGCATCCGGGTGCTGCAGTGCTTCTGTCGGCTGTCCCCCTGACTGACGCGAAATACTCAATTGAGGATTTTGTTGTTTTGGGTCGCGCGTTTGCAACCATTTGGCCGTCACGCCGGAATAATTTTCACGGTCAGCGACGGAAAAAAGGTGCTTATCACCATCCCCACGCTCAATCATCATTAAGGGAATCGGCGTACCGCTGGCCGTCACGGCATGGCCCGCCTTCATAAAAATAACCTTCCCGGCTTTGATTGAAACAAAGGCGCCATTACGTTCGGCCAGTCGAGAGAGAAACGCAGCGTCGGTCTCCTGAGACTGATCGATATGAGAAATGGCAATCGATGAAAGACCTGCCGCAACGCTGGCAGTTAACTGGTTACGCTGAGCAATAGTGTTGACTATCGCGCCGATCGTCGTGTCATGCCATGACTGTTCGCGCCGCACGTTTAGCTTTCCACGAAAATCCGCGCTGCATCCCCGAATCGTCAGCGTATCCGGTGCGCCCCGAAACTCAATCGTATCGATCGTAAAGCTCCCTTTCGGCTGGAGTGGGGTTCCCTCCCATCCCAGCCATAAGGAGAGCCTTGCCCCCCGGGCTGGCAAGTCTAGCAGCCCGTCGGAATCATCCAGTTGAATATCCAGCTGATCGGCTTCCAGCCCACGTTTGTCGATCATGCTCAGGCTGATAAGACGGTGGCTGAAATTCTGTGTGACATCGCGATCGTCAAGCTTAAGCATAAAATCAGGGGCGATTTTCCCACCCGCCCGGATATTCATTTCGGTGATCATCCCACCAGCCCTCCAATGCTATTACGTGCGCTCGTCACCAGCTCTTCGGCCTGGGTTCTCAGATCGCCAAACATCGTCACCAGCGATTCGTCCACGCGTTTCAGTTCCAGCGTAAAATTAATTTTTCGGGCAGTACCGTCACTGTAAAAATCCGAATGCGTATGCGTGACTTTCTCAATGATAAACATGCCGTGAATGATGCCGGTTCCGTCTATCAACGGCCATGCCCTCCCCTCATTCGCCATCAGCTCAACCGCCTTGAGGGAAAGTCGCCCTCCCGTGAGCTCCGGGTAAAGCAGTCCGGAGAGGGTAAAAGATGTCTCGCCTTCGCCAAGGTACTGCCAGGCTTTAGGTTTCCCGATCCGGTCGTTGGACGCCCAGCGGTAGTCCTTTGTAAACTGCATTGTCTGATAGGGTAAGGTTCGTCGTTCAAAGACAAACAGACCCAGCACCATTAACATGTTCTCTCTCCTCAACCGTACATAAAGCTGGCTTGCCGCTGTCTCGCTTTATCACGCTCACTGTTCTCGATTTCCTCCCGGATTTGACGAGTCAGATCCGTTGCGGAGGCCGCGCTCCCCTGCAGCGTGATGTGATATTCGCTTTTACTCTGATCGACGTAAGAGCGTCCTCCCGGCACGAGGGTGGGCTGATACCCCTGACCGCCGCCAGAGATCCCCGCCACCGGAATGGACGCACTGCCCGCAGGAGAAGATGCCGCGTCTGCTTTTGCCGCCGCGGCGTCGAGATGATCCGACTCGTTTTTGATCAGTCCGAGTTTTACCAGCAGCCAGCTGGCCTTACCACTCAGGCTGTTAAAGAGATTAAGCGGTGCCATTAGCGCATCCCCAGTGCCTGACCGAACGCCACACCGACATTTTTACAGCTGTCGAGGGTTTCCTGCGTCGCCTTAATCGGCGCAATCAGATCAGTGAACCACTGCCAGATCCCGCCCAGTTTTTCTGAGATAAAACCAAACGCCTGTAAGAGCGGAGAGAACAGCTCGCCCAGCGGTGCGAAGACCGCAGACAATCCCTCAATCACCCCGCCAAAGAAGGCGCTGATGGGCTCCCAGTATTTGAAAATCAGCAAAGCACCGGCGGCAATCGCCGCGCCAAGGGCTATCACCGGCCAGCTAAGGGCGCCAAGCACCGTCATGACGGCACCGCCCACCACGCTGAATACCGTTCCTAACATCCCGGCCGCGGTAATAACCATATTGATGCCCGTCAGAACCGGGCCAATAACCGTGCCTACGCCACCCAGTACCCCAGCAAATGCCTGCGCGCCGACAACAATACTGGCGAGGGTCTGCGTCAGCTCAGGGTTGGCATTCACCCACAGGGAGGCCGTGCCAAGCCAGCCGGTTGCGGTTGTTATCAGGTTGCGCAAAGCGCCATCTGCTTTATCAAATACGTCAATCTTAAGCCCGCTCCACGCGGCCTGGAATTTGCTGATATCGCCGTCAAGATTGTCGGTCTGCACGGAAGCCACGAGCGCGGCACTGCCCGTTGCCCCCTGCAACTGCTGGCGTTTTTTATCAAGCGCGCCGTTACCCGCGGCTGAACGCAGTGCATCCGGAGCCTGGGACTGTCGCAGCATCGCGCTGAGCGCGTCCCCGGCGGCGGCACCGTTCATTCCCTTTTCCGTCAGAACGCCAAGCTGCGCGATTGTCTCTTCAAGACCCATACCTGTCGCATCCGCAGCGGGCGCAGCGGAGGTGATGGCCGCCGCCATCTCAACGAGACTGGTGTTCGAAGAGGTAAACCCGCGGGTAAGTAAATCTGCGATGCGTCCCGCATCCGTATCGGCCAGGTTATAGGCGGCCTGCGTGCTGCTAAGAATATCGGCCGCTTTAGCCGCGTCGACATTCCCCGCCAGGCTGAGGTTAACCGTGGGTACTGTGGCAGCGATAACCCCATCGGCGTCGTAGCCTGAACGAGCCAGTTCGGTTTGTGCACGGACGACCGTATCTGCGGGTACTCCGGTCCTGGCACTGACCTCCCGCGCCTGCTGGCGAATGGCCTCAAGCCGGGCGTCACCCTTCTCCAGACCAAGGCTTGCCTGAATAGTCGACATCTGTTTTTCAAAACTGATGCCAGGCGCCATAAACCGGGACGTCTGATCAAAGCCCGCTTTGGCCATGCCCACGCCCGCATTAGCCAGCTGATGCACCCGCGCGGCAACGCGTTTGCCTGACTCGTAGCGATTCTGAACGGTACTCAGCTGCGCCTGCTGCTGATTGACGCGGGCCAGCGCATCCCGCTGTCGGTTAAGCTGCTGCGTTTTTTCGCCGATCTGACTTTTTAAACGACGCTCATCCGACGAAAGCGTTCGCGTGTTGATTCCCGCCTGAGCGAGCTCAGTCCGCTGACGCTGTACCGAGTAACGTAAGCTGTTGTACTCAAGCTTGAGGTTGGCTGCCGATTTTCGGGCTGCGGACAGCGCATCAGCCTGTGCCTGAGTAGGGTTTTGTGTGTTTTTAAACTGCAACGCCAGCGCCGCCGCCTGCTGTTTCACCTGAGCAAGCGACTGCTCCGTCGTGGCGAGCTGGGCATTTGCTTTTCTGAAGCCGTTAATGCGCCCCGCCTGCTCGTCGAGCGCCCCCAGCGCCGCCTGCGCATCGCGGATATCGCTCGCGAGAGTCAGGCTGGCGTTCTGAAGAGCGTTAAGCGGTCGGCTTGCACGATCAACTGCCTTAAGCAGCTCCTGAAGACTGACATTATTACTCATGGTGGTTTCCGCTTCGCTGCAGCGCTTTTTCGCGCCATAAGAGGAGTTCGGTCACGCTAAGGGAGTACAGTTCTGACGGCGGCCAGTGAAAAATCACCGCGATATCCGCCATCAGATCGTCGACCGACAGGTTTTCGGGAAATCTCAGCGAGCCGAAGCCGGTGACAAAAAACCGATCACCTTACCGGCAAAAGAGAGCAGATCGCAGGCATCCAGACGCGCAACTTCATGCTCGGTCAGAGCCGGCGAGGTCATTCGCGGCAGCACCTTGATCAGCGCATCAACGTCGGATTGCGCCAGCGAGGCCAGCGAGATCCCACGCAGAGTCCCGGCATTCGGTTTGGAGACCGTCACCTGTTCAATTTTTTGCTCGCCGCGCTGAACGGGGCTATCAAGCGTGACGATGTATGAGCTGTTGTTCATGGCGTTCTCGTTGCTATTTTCCATTTCATTACTCTTCTGAAAGTTAGCTTACCGGCCGGCTATCCCGGCCGGTTAAAGGGTTACAGGCCGATGGCCTTACGGTGTTCAGCCAGACGATCGACACCGTCGACTTTCAGCACCATGTTGATGATGTCGATCTCGATGATCTCTTTGCCATCAATGGTCAGCTGGTAGTAGGCGCACTCGGTGGACATCTTGGTGGTGCCGCTTTCGCCCTGCTTGTTCTCGCCGCCATCAAACTCTTTATGACGGCCGCGCATGACGATTTCGACGGCGGAGATTTCGCCGGTATCATCACGCTGGAAAGAGCCGGTAAAGCGCAGCGGCACGCTGTCCGCGCCCGGAGAGGCGTACTGCGCCCACAGCGCGGCGTCCGGCAGACCGCCAACGGTCCACTCCAGCGCCAGGGCATCATCGTCCAGACCGAGATCGACAGAGACCGAGCCCGGCATACCGCCGCCACGATACTTCTCCAGCTTGCGGGTAAGCTTCGGTAGGGTCACAGACTCAACAACGCCCATATAGCTCAGGCCATCGTTGAACATATTCAGGTATTTAAGTTTGCGTGGTAACGCCATGCTTCAGCTCCTTAGCTATTAACCGAATCTGACAGGTCTGCCAGATAGGTATCGGTGATGCGCTGGCGCAGGGTCAGATTTTCCAGCGGCGGGACAGGGGTGTAGTCGTAATCGATATACAGTTTCCCCGCTTTCAGGGTGGTTGCGTCGTTCGACTCAGGGTCATACCAGCAGGAGCCGTCGACGATATAGCCGTTGGTTTTCAGCTCGCGGAACTTGGCATTAATACCGGAAACGATGTCGCGGATAAGCGTTGGGGTGATGGGTTTATCCATCGCCCACGCGTGCGCTTCCGCCATGGTATCGGCCAGCACCTGCGCGGTACGGGTGTAGTTTTCAAAGACGAATAACGGGTCGTCTGAGCAGGTACGGTTACCCCAGAATTTGAAGCCGTCGTTGCGAATCAGCGTGGTGACGCCCGCCTGGTTAAGCAGGTTCGCATCGGTAGCCTGTTCCTGCAGATCCCAGGAGACAGAAGCGCTTACGCCCGTGACGCCGTTGACGCCAACGTTTGACAGGGTTTTATGCCAGCCGATGGTCTGGTCGATTTTGGCGCGCAGGCCAAGCGCGCGAGCGGTTGCCCAGGCCGTCGTCGTTGCGTTCGTGGCGGTATCCCATGCCAGAAAATCAGGGTGGATAACCATCAGCTCGCGCTGGCTGAAGTTTTTGCGGTAGTCGATCGCCTCAGAAATGGTTTTACATTCCCATGCGCTGACATAGCCGAACGCGCGCAGGCTCTGGCACATCGCGGCCAGCGCGGTTGCCACTTCCTGAGAATCCAGCCCCGGCACGCCGAGAATACGTGGCTTAACGCCGGTTACCGTTTTCGCCGTGAGAAGCGCCTTCAGGCCGGTATATTTACCGTTTTCATCGGTGGTACCGATGATGTTGGAAACGGTCTGTTTGCGCGCCTCTTCCGGGGTTTCAGCGGTGCCTTCAGCCACGCGAACAACAACGACAACCGGTTTACACTGGTCAGCAATCGCCTGCAGAGAAGCGGACAGCGTCCCCGCCTTGCCGGCTTTCGCAATCGCAGTTTGCACGTTGGTAATGAGCACGGGCTCGTTTAAAGGAAATGTCTTGTCGTCAGCATCGCTGGCCGTACAGACCATACCGATGATTGCCGTCGAGACGGTGGAAATGGTGCGGGTGCCATCGTTGATTTCGATAACTTCCACGCCGTGGTGATAGTCGCCCATCCGGTTAACTCCTTCGTTTAGTGGTGAGGCTATTTTCTCTTGGGCGAAGGAGGTATGAAACGTAATGCCGTTGGAGGTAGGGCAGCACAACATAGAGTGAGTGGTTGACCCGCGCGGGAAAGGTGACTGAGCGTTTTGAGCGATCAATTATAAGTAATTGATCGTCGATTACCATTATTAATGAGTGAATATTATCGATATCGTTGCGCCATTAACGATGGTAATAACGATTTTACTCTGGTTAGCTGGCGGTCTGACTACATGATGAATTTTTGGTTATTACTGGCTAAAATTTTTTATCGGTAATAAAACAGAAAAATATGAGTAATGCCCCTATAAATAAGAAATAGCCCGCGTGATGCGGGCCTTTTCTTTATAATAAGACAGTTTAAACAGATATCCACTCAGGAGTTTTAGGCCAGTCTGGTACACTGAGGTCAACCCCCGTCAGTTCAACAACGTATTTTTTCAGTTCTTCCAGTTGTGTTTTTTCTTCCTCGGTAGCCATCCCCAAATCAACTGCAGACTGCAGCGGAAAAGCGCTTACCGCCGCCTCGCGTTGCCTGCTCAATAGCTCTCTGCGATTAGCTGCGAGGATTTCTTCTGGTGTCCTGACCGGTGCGGCTACAGTGACCCACTCCATCTGTTTGCTCTCGACGTTGTAACTGGGGGCGCAGTTAACGGGAGCGGCGCCGACAAATTTTTCATGCTCTGAATCACTGACCCGGACAAGGTCATCCGGCAGAGCGTTAACAGACTTGTAATAGCGCAAACTTTTAATCGGATAAAAGCCGCGCGTTTTATTGCTGAATAACTGACTATGCATAACTAATATCCTGTTACCACAAAAGAGAAATAGCCGCTCATATTTCGCGAGTGAAGAGAGAAAGCACTTGCACTTAAAGGGTTAGCTGTCCAGTAAGAATCTTTGTCATTTCCCCCTGTTCCGCTGAAAGAGCCACCTATTGCGAGGATTCCGTTAGGAAAAGCAGCCGGAAGATAAACAGTGACATCCGGGTTGGAATTGGAGTTGGAAGCAACCCCGCCAATACACTGCATGAACACCTGACCGTTGCCGTGACGGTAATAGGCGGAGCTGTTTCCGGTGGTGGTCGACCCTGACTGGTTCGGTGGTGGGTTGTTCGAAGAATAAACCCTTACCTGCCCGCCGGATTCAAACACCCCTTGACCCGCAACGATATTGCCTCCGCTGTTAATTTGCCCAGCAGCAAAAATTGAGTCACCGCTATAAAGCCGTTGGGGTGCATTGAATGTTCCGTTTGCATCAAAAGAATACAGGGCACCACTGCCAGAATCCCCAATGATATGAACGACTGCGGAACCAAAATCATTTTTACCCGATCGTAATATGCCAAAACTAACAGAAGCGCCATATCCATGACCACTCGTTACAGACGTTCCTTTCACGATCGGAAGGTATACCGAATTATCTTTAGCGGTAGTGTATCCACCAACAAAAAACGGTGCTGAGCCATTCGTATATTGATGTGCAAATGCCCCACCTCCCTGCCAGTATTCCGGCTTAGTGGCGTAATACTTTGCACCATCGAGATAATCAACGCTTCCCCCGTAGTTTGTGAGAACTTTCGTCCAGCTCCCCCAGTATCCGTTATCTCCATTTAAGGTACGGAATTTTAGTTGTTTACCACCATCACTATAAGACGCAGCATATTGCACCCGATAGTTACCACCCAGTCCTCCCACATCAAGAATTGTCGCCTCATAGCCAGGTGAATAGGCAGCACTGGCATAACAGAAACTTACGGAATTAGCAGGAAGACCGCTTGCGTCTTTAATCTCTCTGCTCGCTTCAGCAGCAACAGACCGTATAGCAAGCGCACCACCGTTAACAACCACGCGCCCGGGCGTGATGTCGTCACGACTTTCTTGGGCATTTTTACCAGCAGCAGTACCCAGACTGTTTTTCAGTTTTATGAGATCATCACTGACAGTCTTCACAGACTTTGGTGTGGCCGCAAGCGTCTCTGAAGCACTATCGGTCGCACTGCTAAGCTGAACAATCCCCTTTTGTCCGGTAGTCGCATCCTGAGCCGTATACTTACCACGGGCAAGGTCGTAGGCAGCCTTAACCGCTTTCGGCGTTGCGGCCAGCGCTTCAGACACACTATCAGTCGCACTACTGAGCTGCGTAAATCCTTTAGCCGTTAGCGTGGCATCGGGATGGCGACGAGACTGCTCATGCTCCTCAAGCTTCTCATCAACATACTCCTGGGTCGCCATTACCGTAGACGTATCTATCGAGAGCTCGACCGAGGCGATATCACTGACCATGATCACCATTCTCACGGTCTGTGCACGGCCCGATCCCTCCTCCAGCAATGGTTTGTAACTTTCCGCCATGTTGCCGACTGCAATCAGCGTACCGGTATCATCGTAAAGCCCCATCTCACGCATCCAGAAACCACCCGCTTCGGGAGGAATGAGAAGCTCCGCGATTACATAGTTAAGCTTTTTATTGTCCTGGCTAATTTTATTCAGCCCATGGCGCCAGACTTCATTAACCAGCTTCGTCTGCCCGGCATCAGGAACCGGCAATGTGCCGCCACCGTCACCCACGGCCATCGCCGTAAAATTGACTTTCTTGCCGTTCGGGACGGTCGCGGCAGCCAGTTTTTCGGCACCGGCTTTGGTGATAACCGTTTTATATTTCACTGTCATTGTGCTCTCACTTATCCGGGATAAACCGTGATGATGTCGCCGTCATAGCTCAGGGCACCGGTATAGAGATAACCCGGAATGTCCTGGATGATATTCAGGCCAATAAGGTGGCGGCTGGCAGGCTTTGCATCAGCAATAAGCCTCTCCATTTCGTAATACATTTCCTCGGTGATGCCCGTGTCCAATACGCCGATATCAAGGCGGAAGGTGCCGGGCGGATCGTTGGTTTGCCACCACTCGGTAACGTTAATCAGATAGCCAAGCGGCTCCACCACGCGACGTACGGCGCCTATCGTTCCCTTGTGGGCATGAATAAACCACGCGGCGCGGATCACCTCCCGTTTGGTGGCCTCCGGCCAGTTCTCATCCCAGCGGTCAACCGAAAACGCCCACGCCAGCCAGGGCAGCAAATTCGCCGGACAGGTGTCCGCATTCCAGAGATGGCGCAGCGGAACCGGCGTATTTTCGATGTCCGCACAGGCGCGCGCCGCGGCGACCTCAAGCGCCGATGAGCCGACCGGTAAAAGGCGGGCATTACTCATCGTTTCCCCCCACGGTTACGCTGTAGTGGCTGCACCAGGAGGCCTGAGTTTCATCAAGCACGATGTCAGCCGCGGGTGCGGTCAGTTCCACCCGCTGCACCCCTTCCACGTGAAGGGCAGCGTAAATGGCTGACTTGCGGATATCGCGTCCCAGCCGATGCTGAGCCGTGATGTAGGTCTGTAATCGGGCTCTTGCCGCATTGAGTACCGGTTCACTTTCGGGGCCGGGAAAAAGGAAAAGCGATGCTTCAATGCTGTAGTCGACAATGTTGGCCGACTGGACGGTCACGCGGTCGGCGACGGGCCTGACGTCCTCATCGTTCAGCGCATTGCGAACAACGGCGAGCAGTTCCTCAGACGCTACGCCGTTATTCTCCCGGGAGAGCACGGAAACCGTGACGTTTGCGGGCTGTGGGCTAATGACGGAAATGTCAGCCACCCGACCATCTGCACTGCGGCCATGGAACTGATACGCGCCCGTCGAACCGGCCACGCTCAGCCCTTCCGGCGCTTGCTGGATGCGCAGACGAAAGTCGGTATCGGACTCCATCACAGCCGGAGTGGGCGGTAACGTGGTGTCGTCGGCAGGGGTAATCGTAAGACGCGCAAGGTTCGCGTTTGCCCCGATCTGGTCCAGGTCGTGGCCTGCCGCATAGGCCAACATGACCGCCCGTGCAGCCTCGTTTACGCGCTGGCGCCAGATAACTTCCCGGTAGGCGTTCTCCTGCAGCAGCTTCACAATCGGCTCGGATTCCAGCGTCAGCGTCCGTGCAATCGCCTCTCGCTCCTCTTCCGGATAGAGGGAGACAAAGCTGGCCTTTCGTTCTGCCAACAGCGCTTCATAATCCACCTCCTCCACGACATCAGGCGCGGCGAGCTGGCTCAGATCAACAATAGCCATAGCGTTTAACTCAGTGAAATGGTGATAGAAAAGGATTGTCCGGAGGTCGGGCGCGTGCCGGTGATATCGACATACAACGTCCCGTCGTTCTCCGAACGCTCGAAAGTGATGGCCGTCAGGCTTATCCGCGGCTCCCATTTCTGGATGGCGGAATAGCATGCGGCCATGATCTGCAGGCGCAGCGCCGGGCTCTGCGGCCTGTCAATCATCGCCGCCAGCAGCGAGCCGTAATCCCGCCGCATGACCCGCGAACCAATCGGCGTGACCAGGATGTCGCGAAGGCTTTGCCGAATGTGTTCAGCCTCTGAAATGCTAAGCCCGGTCTGCCTGTTCATTCCCCTGTAACGCACCGTCATTGTGTCCCCTTAGTCCAGCTTCCGCCGCTTTGCACACTGCCGTGCGCGTGGTTGTCCACCTGCACCCCGTTGGAGGTGAATTTACCGCCGGAATGTTCAATATTTCCGGCCATCACACCGCCCTTCTGCACTTCCAGCGAGGTGGTAATTAACTTGTTGGTACACACCACTTCAGGCGTATCCAGCGTGATGCGGGACGTTGACGTCACCCGTACCTCCGGCACGGTGGCGGTCAGCGATTCAGAGGCGGTAATGTCGGCCGTTTTAATGCCTGCAACCGTCAGCGCCCCGCGCCCGGGTTCGTACTCGATCACCGCGCCGTCCGGAAACGAGACGTGGAAAGCATCAGGTGACCCGGACGGTGCCGGATGGTCGTCCGAGAAAATGCCGGGCAACACAAAGGCGGTATCAAGCTCACCGCCGATGGCCAGCAGCAGCACCTGCTCTCCCTCGGAAGGGGCCCACCACACGCGCGAACGCCCCGCACGACAGGTTAGCCAGTTCAGCCAAGTGGTTTTCATCCCGCCGGTCTGGACACGACAAAGCCCTCTGTTGAGGTCAACGTCGGTCACAACACCGATACGAATCAGGTTGCGGATCGCGCGAGCGATACCGTTCATGGAAGTTAATGTATTCATGAGAAGAGAATGCCGTTCAGGACGAACGGCAGCAACGAGACGGGGTTTTCTGCGGGATGATACAACAAGCGGTCCAGACAGCAGGCGGCTGGCGGCCTTCAGCGTGGGGAGCTTAGTCCTCCCACTGGCTGACCAGCTCACCGTTGATGTACAACGTCTTCGGACGCGTGACGGGCTCCGGCAGCGGCGGCTCCGGGGAATACGTCGCGTGCAGAGCGCCCTGATCCTGGGAAACAAGAATGCGCTCGGCTAATTGCACGCTGATGGTGATATCCATCGTATCGTCATCGTTTAAGACGATCGTGAAGGTGTATCCGTTTTTGCGTCCGTCATCGAGGGTAAAAATGTCCGGCTGGTTTTCCCGCAGCCAGGCCAGTACCGGGACAAAAAATCCCTCGCTGTCGCCGGTGAAACCGCTGACCTTCGCGTTTAGCGCATACCGCTTTTCAAAGGAGAGCGAGGAGGCCTGGCGGGCGTCTATATTGCCGCTGCCGACCGACATCTGCAGGCGTTCAGGGTTGGCATTCAGCTGGGGGATCGCGTCAATTAATGCCTGACGCAGGCTCTTGAGTTTGTGCATCGAGTTTATCCTGACAGTCTTTTATGGTTTCAACCTGCAGCGCGCAGGCGATAAGGGCGTACTCAAGCCTGCGAATATCGGCGCTGAGATCGCCGTTAGTGGCGGGTTCGCTTCCCGGCATCGGGCAGCGGCTCACCTTCGGGCAGGCGTTGTAAACATTGGGCTGCGGAGGCGCAGGCGGTGCGGGTGTGCAACCTGCGGACAGCATCAGGCAGCTGAGCGGTATACCAGCGGCGTAACGCTTCATTTTCATTGAGTAATCTCCCGATAGTCGCTTCCCGTCTTGCCCTCTCCTCGCCCGCAGTAACAAGCTCCTCACGGAGCCTGACCTGGGCGTTTTCATTTGCTCTGGCCATCCGTTGCGACAGGGACAGCTGCTGGTTAAGCGTGGCGAGGGCCGTTTTTTGCTCGCTGGCGACCCGGTTGGCCGTGGCTAGAGAACGGGACAGGGTCTGGTTGTCATGACGAAGCCACAGCGTGATGGCCAGCAGTCCGGCCAGCATCAGCATGAGGACTCTCATGGCAGCCCCTTCATGCACCAGGCCTTCTCGCGGACACGACGATTTTCCAGCCCGGTATTTTTGACGCCGTTGACGTATATCCAGCGGGTAAGCTGCCCGCACGCCTGTGACCACTGTTTACGTTTGATAAAGGAGACCAGAGTCGAACGGCAGGCGGCGCCTGTGCCGACGTTAAAGGAAAAACTCACCAGCGCGTCGTAGACCTGCGGCGGCATCTCCACCGGCGCGCACGCCGCCAGACGACGCTCAACGTTGAGCACATCAGCGACCAGATTTACCGCGGCCTCACGCTCGGTAATATCCCGCGTCGGCACGACGTTTGCCGTGTGGCCAATGCCTGACGTCCATACGCCAGCGCTGCACCGGTAGGGCGAGAGGCGACATCCTTCGAGATCGGCAATCAGCGCCAGCCCCTCCGGGGAGGTTTTCAGTAATCGAAAGTCAGGCATCAGCACCGCCAGGGCCAGCACGCCGGCGACGCTGCAACGCTTAATGATTGAGTTCACGAATGCTCTTCTTATCGAGGCCCAGAGACTGGAGGTAGCGCCAGGTTTTGCGCTTAAACCAGTAATTCGTCAGCGCGGTAAAAATGGCGCAAAGGCTCCCCACGTACAGCGCAACCTTTTCAGGAGACATCGCCCCGAACCAGGCCAGCGCCACGGCCAGCCAGTAGGCGATAACCGTGGTGATTTTCTCCAGGCTCAATCCCATAGGTTTACGGATTCTTTGGTGGGGGCGCTATTCACCTCCGGCATCTCTACTGGCGTGCCGTGAGGCAAAATAACGCCTGACTCCGCGAGGCCAGGATTGGCCTTCAGAACGGCTTCTACGACGCCAGCCGTGCGCCCGTAATAGCGGGCGCAAACGGCATCAAGCGTGTCCCCCTGCATTGCATAGATCTTCATCAGACGCTCCCAACATCCGGTTTCCAGGTACTGTAGAGTTTCCCGGGCCGGCGGCCTTTTCGCTATCGCTGACGGATGGACAATCGCGGACACAACAGACCGTCCATAAGCAGCGAAGCGTGGGTCGACGAAAGCGCAAAATCTGAATGAGGGTGTACGTTCGGGTTATGACGCTGGGCTAGCGCCAGCTCTCGTCTTCCCAGACTTCCCGGAGAATATTATCCAGCATTTCGCGATCGGCCTCTCCTTCAAGCCCCTGGAGCTCGACCCCCGTCACCGATCCTATTTTCACGCTCACCCGCGATGACGGAAACAGGGATCGTATTCTGCGGGTCAGTTCGCACTGAAAGGCTTCAACGACGGCATGGCCAATCTGCTGATCTTTATCGAGCGTAATGTTCACACGAACGTTGCCCTCTTTTTTGATTCGTTCCGGAACAGGCGATGCTGAGAAAACAACGGTAAATGCGTTGTTCTTGATTAAATTTCCCCGCGCAATCTCAGCAATCAAATTCAGGGCAATCTCACGATCTCTTTCCTGACATGTTCCTTCTGTCGTCAGTCGCGCAATCATCTCGACACGTTCAATCATGACCTGCTCGTTCAACTCTCTGTCCACACAACCTCCACCACGAGATACTGTATAAACATACAGTACCACGTATTCATAAAAAGAGTGAAGCGAAAAATCAGAATCCTTCACGGTATGTACATGATATGGATGGAGATTAGCGGGCTCTCTGAGCGAAGAGATCCGTTAAATACCCAATACGTTCAAGGATTTTCCGCGCCTTGTGCTGATAAGAACCCGCTGCCGGAAAGAGCGATCCGTCAGCTGCGCCTCTGCACCATTTGTTGTTAAAGCGGCTAACGCCGCCAGCCATAAGGTGCAGGGCCTCTCCGCGGCTGATGGCGATTCCGGTGGCGAGCCGTATCTCATCGATCACCTTCTCCGGAACCCCGTTCTGCGGGTCGCTCGCGAAGACGATGGGCGACGACGCGCCAGGGCGGATGAATTTGATGCGTTCGGTCAACGCCCGCCTCGCACGCCTGCTGAGGGGTTGAGAAAGGTCGGTCTGCGTACAGTTATTGACAGAACTCCGAGAGGATACAGGCGTGTCCTTAAGATCCGCGGCCCGCTTCGGCACAATTTTCCACTGCGTGAGTCGGGTTATAATTGGGCTGCCCGCGCCAACGGCAGAATCGTATACACCGCGGATGCGGACCGTTTCCTCGCCGTACTGGTTAAATCCGGCGCGCGGCTCATACAGCGTGCGCACCTGTAAATCATCGCGACGCACAAACGGGCCGCCCTGTGCAGTAACATATCCCGCCCAGTCACCGGCGTCGGCAGCCTCATGGACGGCAGCAAACTCAACGCTCAGACCGCTCGCGGCCTCGGGATCCGCCATACGTCGCAGCTCGCGGTAGACCGTTACCGGCGCGCCGCCGATAAACTGAAACTGGCGAATGTGCCAGCGCCCTGCCCAAGCCGACACGGCGGACGCCGTCTCCTTCAGCAGCCCGCCGCTTTCGTTATCGGCCTCGTCATCGAGCGCATAGCCGTCGATATTCTTTGAGATGTATTTGGCAATATAGCCGGTAGCACTGCCTTTCTGCGGATCGATCGCGTCCGCGTGAAAGCGCGCCTGTCTGGCGCTTTCGCTCTGCAGCTCAACGGCATCCTCCTGCCGCGCGTAGTCCCCGATAATCCGGCGAACGCATTCGACATCTCCCGGCAGCATAAACATCAGCATGTGCCAGTGGGGCGTACCGTCATGATGGGGTTCCGCAACGCGGATACCGAAAATACGGATCCCATCACGGTGGAGCTTTGCGCGGATGCGCGCCCACAGCCGGGTGAGGTAGCCTTGCGTCTCCGCCGGACTGGCCCCGTTCCACTTCGCGTTGGGGTAACCTGATTTCAGCGTCGCGTGATACTGCGCGGGCGCGGTTAAGGTATAGAACTCGCCCACATAGCCCAGCGCCTCACAGATATTTTCAAATCCGCGGATGCGGGTCATCAGTTCACAGCGGCGTATCGCCGGGTTGGCCACCGAGCTATCGAATTTTTCAATCAGGCTAATGCGGTTGCCCTCTTCATCTTCCAGCTCCATGCCCTTGAGAAATTCACGGGTGCGGCGCTTCTGCTCGCGCCACTCGGTCACGCAGCGTTTGCTCGCATACGCCATTCTCTTTTTACTGACGTTGCCGAGGGCAATCTGCAAATGCTCGCGCCAGGCAGCCGCGATCCGACGTAAACGCCCGCGCCACCACGCCTCGGAAAACATCCGCATCACCGCGGCGGCAACATCATCTTTGTTGAAAAATGTCTTCGACACCCGCTCCCAGTGCGGAGGCGACACGTTGAACTGCCGGGCGATCAGTCCGGCGCGCTGATACCAGATGAAGAGCGTCTGGTATTCGCCCATATCAGCATCGTTAATATTCGCCAGCTCGCCGCGAATAAAGCTGGCAATATCGCCGGCCAGCAGGTCGATATCCGCGCGGGACATATCCGGCAGACGGTTATAGCGGGCAACCAGTTCAACCATTCGCGAGGCAAGGTACTGCAGAAGCTGGGTATCGAAATAGCCTTTAAACACGGCTCGGGAGACTGCGTCATGCAAACCTGCGCAGGCATAGCGTTCAGAGACCCGCCGCAGGCGGGGCAATATCCTGTTGCAGAAGCGGATCAAAAAGGCGTTAGCCTGCGGGCTGCCACGATGCTGTTCGAGGGCGTCAACCGCGCGCCAGACCTCAAAACGCACGCAGTCAGGCTGCTGTGAGAGGGCCATTCTTGCCTGCTGCAGCGTCGCGAAGAAACGATCGCGACGCTGCTGCTGGGCATGGGTAAGATAAGGGCTGGCAATGGCCGACCGCGGTGCATTCCACGGATAAGCGAATGACGTAGCCAACTCACCCTCCCCGGACGTGTTTATTTTTCATCTCCGCGATCTCCTGACAGGTGACGCACAGGGCCACGCCGGGCACCGCCATACGGCGCGCCTGCGGTATTGGAGCCTCACACTCCTCGCAGAAGAAACGCGAAGGCGATGCGGGTCGTCTGCGGGCGCTATTAATGTGGCGCTCTCTGTCTTCCTGCTCGCGCGCCTGGGCAAGATCGATAAAATCGGCCATCAGTGCAGCTCCTGGGATTCACGCTCGTAGCGAGCCGCTTCGTGGCACAGCAGTTCGGCAACGTCTTCTCCGCTCATGCCGGTTTTGTAGATCTGGCTCGCCAGCGCTTCCAGACGCAGGGAGACCGCAAGGGCGCGCGCGCATCGTTCCTCTGTTTTTGCCTCCATCAGCAGGCGTTGCAGTTCTTCACTTCCGATTGGATAAGGGCGGTTTTCACTGTGTCGCATTACGCGTTCTCCTTAAATTCAGGCAACAGGGTGCCCGGCGGGTTGACGCCATTCGTTTTTGGGTTGGGTTACAACGGCATGGTCAGCCGTTCAGGAAATAAACTCACAACAGCACGAAAATGATTCATCGCGGTAATTAGCGCTCTTTTCTCCTCTGTGGTCAGCTCGCTGATATCGCACTCATGACGGGCGACGGGTAATCTCGCCAGGAAAAAGAGAGCGGCCAGCGCCCTGCTGTTCTCCTCAAAAAAGGGATCGCGCTTATCGCGCATGTCGGCCATAAACCGCGCCAGCTCTTTCCCGCTATCGCTCCCGTAGCGGGCGCGCAGTTCAGCGATGTGGTTAAGCCCGCTAAGACGCGCCCCCACGCTTAGTGGAACCCTTGCACGGGCAGCTTCTATCGCCATATCTCCCCTCGCATAAATGTATGCACGCGAATGCGTTCAAAACGGGCAGAGCACGGCTTTTTCCGCCGTTTGAGGATTGCGATTTCGGAAGCCATGCTGCATGATTCCCATTTTGATAATGCCTGCAATCATTAGCCTCAGTTTGCCAACGTCTGCCGCTGATTGCCCGAATTTGCAATGATACTAATACTCAAATGAGTATTAGTAAACACCCAAAGGAATATATTTTGATACTAGATTCTCAAGTGAATAATGAAGAATTGCTCGATAGAATCTGTCAGGTATATGGTTTCACGCAGAAAATCCAGCTGGCCCGACACTTTAATATCGCCGCCAGCTCGCTTCAGAACCGCTACGCGCGCGGTACCATCTCTTACGACTTTGCGGTTCAGTGCGCGCTGGACACTGGGGCCAGCCTCCGCTGGCTGATGACCGGGCAAGGTGCACAGTTTGAAGGTAACCCCGCGCCGGGCGATCCCGTTTCGGTTTCCACATTCACCCTAAGTGATGGAAGGCTGGAAGAAAATACTATTTTGAGTGTCGACTCTACTCTTTTTAGCAAACCGCTAGCGCGCGGCATTGCCGTACGGGCGGAGGGGAAACTGCACTTTATCGAAAAAGAGGTGTCGTTAACCGACGGCCTGTGGCTGGTTGAGATTGAAGGCACCGCCAGCATCCGCGACTTAACGCTGCTGCCAGGAAAAAAACTTCACGTGGCAGGTGGCAAGGTTCCGTTTGAATGCGGTATCGACGAAATAAAGACGGTGGGTCGCGTGGTGGGGATTTACAGCGAGGTTAGCTGAGGCCTGGCCGGTTGCATTCGCCACTAAAGATGGGGCACTTGCTTTCGGGTAGGACACGGTAAAACCCGTGGCAGGGGAAAAAGAGAATCGACGCACATTAACAGGGCTGGTGAACGTGTGGTATGACGCTCTATTGGGTTTACCCATAGTGAGAGCAACATCCATCAACCCATTAAAGAAATCCCCCATCGCGCCGATCATCATCCGTGTGTATTATTTCCTGTGGCTTTTACAACAACTAACCTTAACTCAAATACTTAAGCGCCAAAGCGAAAGGCATCATGAGCACACCGATCAAACGGCTAGAAATCATTAAAAATGCCATTGAGCTGGAAGATGACGACATCATCCAGAGCCAGCTGACACGCCTGAAAAATGAAGCGTTTGACGATGAGCTACAGGCAATCGTCGTGGCGCTTGAGGAGAAGAACTACACCGCGGCCATGGCGGCCATTACCGCCTGGCTGCAGGGCCAGCGCGCCGTGACGCCGTGGCGCGATCCGCAGGTGGCGGCCAGCAAGCTGGAGCTGAAGGCGCTGGAAGAGCGTCTGCGCGATCTGATTGACCGCCGCAACGCGCGGGTGCAGCAGCTTGATGAGTTCAACGATCTCTATTTCTCCCGCCTGGGGCCGCTGATGCAGCAGATCCTCGTCCTGCGTAAAACGCTGGCGGAGCTGAACCTGCGTCGTCAGCAGGCGGAAGCGCGTCGTCGCGAGGAGGATTACCGTCGCTGCCAGCACTATATGGCGCAGGCGGTAGAGGTGCTGGCGACGCTGACCCAGCGCTGGCGCGATCTCCCGGCGGACTCCGTGCAGGCCGCCGAGGCGCGTAAGCATCTGGAGCAGCAAAGCAATCTGATTGCCAACCTGCTGGCCGAAGCGCTGGAGCTGGAGAGCGGCTTAACGCGCGAAGAGGAGCCTGCGCGTCAGGCGCGCGACGAGGCCAACGAAGAGTACGAGAAGTATCGCGAACAGCATCACGATGCCGAAGTGCGGCTGCGCAAAGGTAAGCATCTTTCACAAGAGGACCAGAACGAACTCAAGCGTCTCTGGCGGCAGGCGAGCAAGCTCTGCCACCCGGATCTGGTGGCGGACGATCTGAAAGAAGAAGCCAACAGCATGATGGTGCAGCTTAACCAGGCGAAGCAGCGCGGCGATGTGAAAGCCATTCGTTCGCTGGTGGCCCGCCTGCAGCAGGGCTTCGAGCCATTGATGGCCAGCGACAGGCTGAACGATCTGGAACGTATCCGCAAAAAAATGGCGCAGGTTCGCGAGCAAATCGACATTTTAGTGAACGAGCTGGCGGAGCTGGAGAAAGAGGAGTCCTGGCTGCTGGTCTCCTCGCTGAGCAATATGGAAGCGTACTTTGCTCAGCAGGAGAAAGCGCTGCACGAGGTCCGCGCCTCGCTCGAACATCAAGTGAGCGAAGCGCAGCTGGATTCCGCCGCCTGATTATTTGGCGTGCCAGTATGCGCTGGCACGCACCAGTTGCTGGTCAATCGCGTCGGCTTCAAACTGACGGCTCAGCGTTTTCACCACCTTCCCTTCCCCGGTCAGCCAGACAAAGTAATCGTCCCCCGGAACGGTCAGCGCCGCGAGATGGTCAGCGACTGCCTGCTCGCTGTGGCCCACCACCCAGGTGATGTTGAACGCGCTCAGGTGCGCCAGATAGTCCTTATACGATTCATTCCCAACCGTCACGACCGCATGCACGTCCGGGCGAACCGGCAGTTGAGCAATGCTCTCTAAGCGTCGGCGCAGCGCGGGCATGCCGGATTCATCGCACACGTACAGCTGCCAGGCGTAATCCTCCGGCACCACCAGCGAACCGCGCGGGCCGCCGATGGTCAGCGTGTCTCCCGCTTTCGCCTCAACCGCCCAGCTGCTGGCAATGCCGCCGTCATGAATGAAGAAATCGAGCATCAGCTCATGACGGGCCTCATCATAGAGCGGCGTATAGTCGCGCGCCTGCGGACGCACGCCGTCACCCCAGTCGATGCCTTCATCGGTGACCACCGGCGGCGTAAACGTTGTCCCGGGTGCCGGGAAAAAAACTTTGGTATGGTCGTCGAAACCGCGGGAGCTAAAGCCCTCCAGCGCCTCGCCGCCTAGCACAATGCGCTGAAAACCCGCGCTGACGCGCTCAACGCGGAGCACCGTCAGCTCGCGAAAACGCAGGTCATTACGAACACGCTGTGGATAACGAGTAGATGCCATTTTTAGACCCTTTTCTGGTGAATACGATATATCTAAATCAATTTTTAAATGATAATGATTACTAATAAGGAAAAATGCAAGATCTTTTAGATTGCATCTGAATATATCTTAGATATAGTTTAGATATATCAAAAAAGGGAATACTATGCGACACGAACACGAGGGTGGCGGACGTCGGCCGCGCTTTTTCGGCCACGGCGATTTGCGGCTGGTGATTCTGGATATCCTGACCCGCAACGCGAGCCACGGCTATGAGCTGATTAAAGAGATCGAGAACCTGACCCAAGGGAACTACACCCCGAGCCCGGGCGTCATCTATCCAACCCTGGATTATTTGCAGGATCAGGCTTTTATCACCATTACAGAAGAAGAGAACGGGCGTAAGCGCATTGCGATTACCGCTGAAGGACAACGCTGGCTGGACGAAAACCGGGAACAGCTGGAACAGATCCAGGTGCGTATCAAAGCGCGCAGCGTCGGCTTTCAGCTGCGCAAAAACCCCCAGATGAAGCGGGCGCTGGATAACTTCAAGGCGGTATTAGACCTGAAGGTGAATCAGGGAGAGCTCAGCGACGCGCAGCTTAAGCAGATTATCGGCGTAATCGACCGCGCGGCGCTGGAGATCTCCCAGCTGGATTAAGCCGGTGCGTGCTCGCTCACGCGGAAGACGCGTACCAGCTCTTTCAGGTGCATCGCCTGTTCGTTAAGCGATGCCGCCGCCGCGACGGATTGCTCCACCAGCGCGGAGTTTTGCTGGGTAGTGGCATCAATCAGGCCAATCGCGCTGTTGATCTGCGAGATCCCCTCCGTCTGCTCATGGCTGGCCTGACGGATCTCGCGCAGGATCGCATCCATCTCCTCCACGTTGCCAACCATGCCGTTAATCAGCCCACTCGCTTTTTCGACCAGGTTCATCCCGTCCTGGGTCTGGCTGGTGGAGCTCTCAATCAGCTCGCGGATTTCGCTGGCAGACGACGCGCTCTTCTGGGCAAGCTGGCGCACCTCTCCGGCCACTACCGCAAAGCCGCGGCCGTGCTCACCGGCGCGCGCCGCTTCCACCGCCGCGTTCAGCGCCAGAATATTGGTCTGGAACGCAATAGCGTCGATCAGGTCGATAATGTCGGACATCCGGTTGGAGGTCTCGTTAATCAGGCGCATTTTGCTGGTCACCTGCTTCATCATCTCACCGTTGTTTTTGACCACCGTGGCGGCATCGGCAGAAAGGTTGGTCGCTTCACCGGTATGCGAGGCGGTATTTTTCACCGTGGCGGTGATCTGCTCCATCGAGGCGGCAGTCTGTTCAACGGAGCTGGCCTGCTCTTCCGTGCGTGCGGCCAGATCCTGGTTCCCGGCGACAATCTGCGCGGCAGCGCTGGAGATATTCTCCGAGCCGGTCTGCACCTGCTGCACAATGTCCAGCAGTCGCGTCTTCATCTCCATCAGGGCATGCAGCAGCAGGCCCGTTTCGTCTTTGCCGTGTGGCGTAATGCTGCCCGTGAGATCGCCCTCTGAAATCGCTTTTGCAAAATTCACCGCCTCACCGAGCGGGCGGGTGATGGCGCGCACGATAAACCAGCCAATCAGGCTGCCTGCCCCAACGCTAAAGAGGGTGAGGAGGATCAGCAGCAGACGGTTAGACCTGAAATCCCCTTCCACCTGCGTACCCGCACGCTGCATCTCGCTGTTCTGAATGGCGATCAGCTCCTTCACCTTCGCTTTATAAGCCTGCTGCACGGCGAGGGTGGTAGTCATCATTTCCTGTATGGCGCCCGCACGGTTGTTGTTCTGCACCGCCTGCAGAATGCGGTAGCGTGAATCCAGGTACTGCTGGCGCACGCTGCGGATATCCGCCAGCACCTGCTGAGACTGTTGATCCTGCAAGGCGTTGTTCAGCTCGCCCAGGATCACCGTGATATGCTCGCTGATCTCTTTCAGGCGCTGCTGAGATTGCCCCGTGTAGGTACCCTGCTCGTCCAGCAGCATCAGCTGTTGAGTGCTAATAAATTCCTGGAAGTTATCAATTAACTGGTTCGCTTTTACCGTGGTCGGATAGTCATGGGTAACAATGGACTGCATCCCATTATTTGCCCGGTTCAGGCTCAGCAAAGACACACTTGCGCTGATCGCCATCAGGACAATAAAGAACCCAAACGCCAGAAATAATTTCGTGCCGATCTTTACGTCATGAAAGAACATATTTTCTCCATCGATGTGATTATTTCTCAGACGATCGCTGTTATCGGTAACGATTTCGCTAACTTTATGAGTTTGATCGTTTTTTTATTTCATAATTCTCACAATACATAGGTGCAGGCTATTAATATGGCCTCATCGATCGTTACCAGACCGCCAAACGGGGTATTTTCGAAATAGCATTCTGAAGAACTGACTTAGGCAGGAATAAATAACTGAGGCACTTTCTTTAGTTATTTAATATTAAATTAACAACAAACCCCATTAATAGTCACAATCAGAAAAATAAAAAGCCGTTTATTCCCTACGGTATAAACGGCTTTTTTGGAACATGACTGACTCAATGGAGCACGGTCACCGCATCCTTAAGGCGTCCGGCGCGGTGCTTCACCATGGCCGAAATGTGCGCGCTCTCCTCGACCAGATCGGCGTTTTTCTGCGTGATGCTGTCGAGTTCAGCTACCGCACGGGTTAGCTCTGATAAGCCGGTTGCCTGCTCGGAGGTCGCGTGGCTGATCTGGGCGATAAGCTGGGTCACGTTTTTCACCTGCACAACGATATCATCCATCGTACGGCCCGCGGCGTGAACCTGCTCAGAACCGGACTGCACCTTGCTGGCGCTGGCATCAATGAGTTTACGAATATCGTTAGCCGCACTGGCGCTGCGGCTGGCGAGATGACGGACTTCGCCCGCGACCACGGCAAACCCTTTACCCTGCTCGCCTGCCCTTGCCGCTTCAACCGCCGCGTTCAGCGCCAGAATATTGGTCTGGAACGCGATATCGTTAATCAGGGAGGTGATCGAGCCAATGCGCTGCGTGCTGTCGGCAATGTCATCCATCGTTTTAACGACGGTTTGCATCGCGTTGCCCCCTTTCGTCGCCGCGCTGCTGGCGGCCACGGAGAGTTTGTCCACCTCGGCGGCGGTCTCGGAGTTACTCTGAACGGACGCGGCCATCTGGTTCATTGTCGCGACGGTCTGCTGCACGTTCGCGACGGTCTGACGGGTCCGATCGTTCAAATCTTCATTCCCCTGCGCCAGCCTGTCGCTGCCGTCACGGACGCTCACCACCTGGCTCGACACGTCATTGATCAACCAGCGGCACATCAGGCCAAGCTGTCCTACCGCGCGCAGCGTCAGGCCCAGTTCATCGCTGCGGTTAAGATGCTGCACGCTGTTGCGCTCGCCGGTGGCGACCTTCAGCGCCTGTCGCGCCACATTCTCTATTGGGCGGACAATCTGTTGCTCAAACAGCAGCGTTCCCATCAGCATCACCACCGCAGCGGCGGCAAGCGGTAACCAGCCTGCGGAGGTGGCGGCCAGCGTGGCGGCGAGTCCGGCAAAGAGCACCGCCATCACGCTGCGCACGCGCCAGCGCAGCGGCATGGCCGGGAGTTTACCCAGCCAGCCCTTTCCCACCACCAGCCCTTTGTGAATACGTTTTTTACAGCGCCCGTCGTTCAGCGCCCGGTAGAGCGGCTCCACGGCGGCGATCTCTTCCGCTGTGGCTCTGGTGCGAATAGACATATAGCCCGTCACCTGCCCGCGGCGCACCATCGGCACCGCGTTAGCACGCACCCAGTAGTGGTCACCGTTTTTGCGCCGGTTTTTGACAATCCCGCTCCACGGCTCGCCCTGCTGCAGCGTGTACCACATATCGGCAAACGCAGCTTTTGGCATATCGGGATGGCGCACCATATTGTGCGGCTGGCCCGTCAGCTCATCGAGCTGATAGCCGCTCACCTGCACAAAGGTGTCGTTGGCGTGGGTGATGTAGCTGTGGACGTCTGTGGTAGACATTAAGGTGGTGTCATCGTCCAGAGGATATTCATTCTGGGTGACATAGGTTGGAGAGGACATCGTGAGCATCCCTTGCAGGTTATTTGAATGTTAATTTTGTGGGTCAATGTTTTTTCGGCGGTAAACAATTTATCTTTAGTTGTTAAACTTGATGAAGATCGCAGATTTGACTTAAACCATACTTTTTGTACGATATTTTAATTCATTGATTTCAAATACTTTCGCAAAGAAATTACCGACAAAGTATGACCTGTTAATGCCCGCTTAAGTTGCAGCGTATGCACCTCTTTAGTGCAGCGACGCTCTTCCCCCCTTTCTTTATACTTGCTGCCCCGTACCGCTAAATCCCGTTTGGCTTCTATCGGCATGATTAAATATTGTGCAACATTATTTTAACCTGGCGTTTATCCCGATTTTCGTTAAGGCCTCTGAAGTGGCGTAATCCCTGCAATACTTAAACCAGTATCATGTGATACGCGATCCCCGGGAGCACATTTTGAACAGGTTACCTTCCAGCGCCTCGGCTCTTGCCTGTACCGCGCACGCACTGAATCTCATTGAGAAGCGAACGCTTGATCATGAGGAGATGAAACAACTTAACCGTGAGGTCATCGATTACTTTAAAGAGCACGTCAATCCAGGGTTTCTGGAGTATCGCAAATCTGTTACCGCCGGCGGGGATTACGGAGCCGTAGAGTGGCAAGCGGGAAGTCTCAACACGCTTGTCGACACCCAGGGACAGGAGTTTATCGATTGCCTGGGAGGTTTTGGAATTTTCAACGTGGGGCACCGTAATCCAGTTGTGGTTTCCGCCGTACAGAATCAACTTGCGAAACAACCTCTCCATAGCCAGGAACTGCTCGACCCGCTTCGCGCCATGCTCGCGAAAACGCTGGCGGCCTTAACGCCAGGCAAACTGAAATACAGCTTCTTCAGCAACAGCGGCACAGAATCGGTCGAAGCGGCGATTAAGCTCGCCAAAGCGTACCAGTCGCCGCGCGGGAAATTCACCTTTATCGCCACCAGCGGCGCGTTCCACGGTAAATCCCTCGGCGCACTGTCGGCGACCGCGAAATCCACTTTCCGTAAACCGTTTATGCCGCTGCTGCCGGGCTTCCGCCACGTGCCGTTCGGCGACATTAACGCCATGCGCACCGTGCTGAGTGAATGCCGTAAAACCGGCGATGACGTGGCGGCGGTGATCCTGGAGCCCATTCAGGGTGAAGGCGGCGTCATCCTCCCTCCGCAGGGCTATCTGCCTGCCGTGCGTCAGCTGTGCGACGAGTTTGGCGCGCTGCTGATCCTCGACGAAGTCCAGACCGGCATGGGGCGTACCGGCAAGATGTTCGCCTGCGAGCACGAAAACGTGCAGCCGGACATTCTGTGCCTGGCGAAAGCGCTCGGCGGCGGCGTGATGCCGATTGGCGCGACGGTCGCCACCGAAGAAGTCTTCTCGGTGCTGTTCGACAATCCGTTCCTGCATACCACCACCTTTGGCGGTAACCCGCTGGCCTGTGCGGCGGCGTTGGCGACCATCAACGTGCTGCTGGAGCAAAACCTGCCTGCGCAGGCGGAGCAAAAAGGCGACATGCTGCTGGACGGCTTCCGCCAGCTGGGCCGGGAATACCCTGACCTTGTGCAGGAAGCGCGCGGCAAAGGGATGCTGATGGCGATTGAGTTCGTTGATAACGAAATCGGCTACAGCTTCGCGAGCGAGATGTTCAGGCAGCGAGTGCTGGTGGCCGGAACGCTTAATAACGCAAAAACTATTCGTATTGAACCGCCGCTTACGCTGACCATTGAGCAGTGTGAGCAGGTGCTAAAAGCGGCACGTAAAGCGCTGGCAGCACTCAGAGTGCGCGTAGAAGAGATCTGATCAATCCCCCCTCTTAACCGAGGGGGATTTCATTTTTCTGGTATAAATATTACAAATTGAAATAATAGTATTATATTTCAGACATACATTTATACTTTTAAAATTATAAAGTTCCTTTTCTCTTACATGATTTTTTTTGCAACCAAACCGATATCCATACACCACCTTTATCTATTTGACCGCAAACAGGGTGCCCATTGTTAAAATCCGGTAAAAACACCACCACTCACATCATTCAAAAATATTAATTAATTCTAATATTATACCTAAAAAAAACTAACGGCATATTATACCACCATACATTGAAATAATATTTCACGGCTCCTAGAATACCTGCCGCGGAACATCATAAACATGATGAAAAGAGCTTTTCAATAAGCCCGTCCATTATGCGAAATGCATATTCTAAATAACGGAACTTGTTAAACGTTATTCAAGTTCACGCTGTGAAAGCATATAGCTTTTACTCAATTTCAATTTGACAGAAAGATGTTTATTTAAAAGGATTTGTATGAAAAAGCACGTTTTAGCAATGGTCATTGCAACGGCAATGGTAAGTGGCGTAGCGATGAACGCACAGGCAGACACCGTCACGGTTTCTGGCGGTACGGTTAACTTCGTTGGCCAGGTTGTTAATGCTGCATGTTCGGTCGCAGCTGACTCCGTAGATCAGACTGTAACGCTGAGCCAGGTTCGTACTGTGAAATTGACGACAAAAGGAATGCAGGCGAACCAGAAAGAAGATTTCAAAATCGTTCTGGAAGATTGCGACACCACGGTAAGCCAGAACGCCGCTGTGATTTTCAACGGTCAGCAAGACGCAGCACTGGCAGGTTCACTGGCTAACACAGCGGGAGCTGGCTCAGCAACTAACGTCGCACTGCAACTGTTCGGACCGGATGGTAACGTACTCAATATCGGTGATACCTCCTCCAACGTGAAGCTGATCAATGGCGAGAACACCATCCCGCTGAGCGTTGACTACATCGCTACCGGTGCGGCCACGCCGGGTAACGTATCCTCGACTGCAACATTCCAGATGGTTTACTCCTGATTCGTTAGCTGCAGTAACACCCCCGGAATCTGATTCGGGGGTGTTTTGCCGATCCATCGAAACGGAGTCACTATGCGACAGGTCACCAGGCAATCAGTGCTGTTTTTCAGCGTATTGCTGTGCGTTGCACTGCCCGCCTCGGCAATTGACGACGGAAGCGTGCATTTTCAGGGGCAAGTCGTCAACACCGGCTGTTCCGTCAGCGCAGAAAGTCAGGACCAGATTGTGCGTATGGGCCAAATACGCAATAACGAATTTGCCGCAACGGGCGATTGGGCAGCACCGACAGCCTTTCAGATAACGCTAGAAGACTGCGATACCAGCGTCAGTCAACGTGCGGGCGTACTGTTCAGCGGCGAGTCCGATGCAAAAGACCCGCAAATTTTTCGCGCAGGTTATGGCGCAGGCGCAGCGCAGGGGATTGGTGTGGGAATATTTGACGCAACCGGCCATCTACTTATTCCGGATACAGCCCCGCCCTGGTACGCCCCCTTGCAGAACGGCGCCAATGTTCTGCGTTTTATGGCGAAATACCGCTCCACACAACCGCACGTTCAGGCTGGTACGGCCGACGCCCAGGTATGGTTTAACGTCGTCTACCAGTAAAACACTCAGAGGCCCGAGTGCCTCGTCATGAGAATTGAGGGAACAATGCAAATGAACACATCACCTACGTCTTTGTCTCGCCTGATGATGGCTGGTACGTTGCTGCTGACAATGGGTCTGGCAACGAATGCCTCTGCAGGTGGAATTGCTTTAGGGGCTACCCGCGTCATTTATCCGCAGGGGGATAAACAGGTTTCATTACCGGTGATCAATTCGTCGGCAGACAATACGTTCTTAATACAATCATGGGTAGCCAACGTTGAGGGTATCAAGTCACCAGACTTTATCCTTACGCCACCGTTGTTTGTTATCCACCCTAAGAAAGAGAACACGCTGCGTATTATGTATATCGGCCCCGACCTTCCTGCCGATCGCGAAACTGTTTTCTATCTGAACAGCAAGGCTATTCCGTCTGTCGATAAAAATAAGCTTCAGGGCAATACGCTGCAAATAGCAACACAGAGTGTGATTAAGTTATTCATTCGCCCTAAGAAATTAACATCCCTTTCCGTGGATGCGCCCAAAACGCTGACGTGTCGGACAGAAAATGGAAAAGTCATCATAACGAATCCATCACCGTATTACGTATCGTTGGTGCAGTTCTTTGTTGGGGGAACCCGTCTTCCCAATTCAATGGTCGCACCTAAAAACACGTTGACGGTGGATATCCCCGGCGGCGGTTCCGGCAGTGTGAAATTCCAGACAGTGAATGATTTCGGCGCAAATACCCCTACGCAGATTTGTTCCCATTAACAACCTGAAATGAAATAGCAGACCTGCATTTTGTCTTCAAGGAAGGAAGTACTTAGCATTTACTGCAGGGAAAAGAGATGAAACGTAATACTTCACTGATTTTTAGCACATTTTCTTTAACATCCCTTACGCCAGTGGCGATGGCGATAGCAGGATTGCTATCGCCATCAGATGCAAGTGCAGAATATTTTTTCAACCCGGCATTTTTGTCTAGCGATCCCTCTGCCGTTGCTGACCTGTCGCGGTTTTCCACCAATGGCCAGGCACCAGGCGTCTATCGTGTCGATCTCTGGCTTAACGGGGCGTTTGTGGCGACTCGCGATATCACCTTTACGGCAAGAAATACGGCGTCGACGGCACAACCGCAGGCGGATGATACCGGTCTGACCGCCTGTTTATCAGCAAAAGCGCTGGAAAACCTGGGCGTTAACCTTCAGGCGTTTCCTGCCCTGACGGCGGAAAAGACGGACAGCTGTATTGATATTGCGTCAATCATTCCCGCCTCATCAACTACCTTTGACTTTGAGCATCAGCGGTTGGATATCAGTATCCCGCAAGCCGCCCTGAGGAATAGCGCACGCGGATATATTCCGCCTGAACAATGGGATGAAGGCATTAATGCCCTCCTGCTGAATTATAACTTCACCGGCTCTCGTAGCCGCGATCGGGGGGAGAGCAACTCAACCAGTAAAAGCTATTTCCTCGGGCTTAACAGCGGGTTGAACCTTGGCCCGTGGCGGTTAAGGGATTACTCAAGCTGGAATTATCACAACAGCGATGACTCACGCAGCGACAACTGGCAGCACATTAATACCTATGTTGAACGCGCGGTCATTCCGCTGAAAGGAAGACTGACGCTGGGTGACAGCTACACCCCATCAGACGTGTTTGACAGCCTCCCTTTTCGCGGTGCGCAAATCGCCTCTGATGACAATATGCTGCCCGATAGCCTGAAGGGTTTCGCGCCCACGATCCGTGGTATCGCAAAAAGCAATGCTCAGGTAACCATTAAGCAAAATGGCTACACCATTTATCAAAGCTATGTTCCACCGGGTGCATTTGCGATTAGCGACCTGTTTCCCACGTCCTCAAGCGGTGACCTCAGTGTTGAGGTAAAAGAATCTGACGGTAGCATCAACAGCTATTCCGTGCCGTATTCCACCGTTCCCGTACTCCAGCGTGAAGGCCGCGTAAAGTACGCATTAACAGCGGCCGAATACCGCAGCAGCAGCGATCAACAGGATGAGGTTAATTTCGTTCAGGGGTCTCTAATCTGGGGGCTTTCGCATGGCTTCACGCTGTATAGCGGATCGCAGATAACCAACAATTACCACTCGCTGGCATTCGGCACCGGCCTGAATATGGGTGAACTGGGCGCTATCTCTGCGGATGTGACTCACGCGAAGAGCACGCTGGCGGATGACAGCACGCATTCAGGGCAATCGATCCGTTTTCTGTATGCAAAATCCCTTAACGGCCTCGGCACTAACTTTCAGCTGCTGGGCTACCGTTACTCGACATCGGGATTCTATTCCCTGGATGAAACAGCCTATAAGAAAATGCGCGGCTACACAGGTGACCACGAGGACAACGATACCGAACAGCAAAATCCCTGGATGGATTATTACAATCTGTACTACACCAAGCGAGGAAAGGTTCAGTTCAACATCTCTCAGCAGCTTGGTCATGCAGGTTCGCTCTTTGTCACGGGCAGCCAACAGACCTACTGGCATACCGATGAAAAAAATACGCTACTCCAGGTAGGCTTTAGTGGAACCATTAAAGATGTGTCCTACAGCCTGTCCTACAACTACAACAAATCACCGGGCATGTCGAAAAGCGACGAGATTTACGCGCTGAATTTGTCGCTGCCATTGAGCCTGTGGCTGCGTCCACAAAACGATGTCAGCCAGAAGCATAACTATGCTTATGCCACCTACAACATCAGCACCGACAAAAAGGGTGAAACCTCGCAAAATGCCGGGATCAACGGCACATTGCTTGAGGATAACAACCTGAGCTACAGCGTTCAGGAAGGGTATTCAAGCCAGGGGACAAAATCACAAGGCTCCAGCAGCCTTGAATACGATAGCGCCTATGGCAATGCGAACGTGGGCTATAACTACAGCGGAAACGGCGACTACCAGCAGGTGAACTACGGTTTGAGCGGCGGCGTCATTGCTCACCGGAACGGCATCACCCTTAGCCAGCCACTGGGTGATACCAACGTGCTGATTGCCGCTCCGGGCGCGAGTAACGTCAAGGTCGAAAACGAGCCGGGTATTCATACCGACTGGAGAGGCTATGCCGTGGTTCCCTACGCGTCCTCGTATCATCTCAACCGCATGGCACTGGACATCAACTCACTGGCTGACGATATGGATATCGATGATGCCGTAACCAATGTGGTCCCAACCCGTGGCGCGGTTGTGCGTGCAACCTTCAAAGCCCGGCCTGGTACGCGTGCGTTAATGACCTTAACCCATCGGGGCAAACCCGTTCCTTTCGGCGCCATGGTGTCACGTGATGACAATGGCAGCGATACGATTGTGGGTGAAGACGGAGAGGTCTATCTCTCTGGCCTGAGCCCGGCGGGAACGCTGAAAATTCAGTGGGGTGAAGGGTCAGACAAGCAATGTAGCGTGAAGTATCAATTACCTGAAAGTAAACAGCCGCTGCTGCGGTTGAAAACGGAGTGTATATAAATGAAATTATGGATGATTTTATTTTATGTGGTCGGGCTGGCATTCTCACCTGAGGGAATAGCCGATATTTGTAAAAATGCTAACGGTGGCATCTCGATTGTTAACTATGATTTGACCACCACGCTGAACACCAATCAGAACATTAAAGGTGGCTCCACAGAGCTGGAAAAAAATCAGGATGTGCAGGTTAACGCCACCTGTCCACCGGGTGAGTGGGAAAAACGCACCTATCGCTCCTATTTGAGCCCTTTTCCGGTCGTCAAAACGGATGGTGAATGGAAATATCTCCAGCTTGACCCGGATTATATTATTGGCGCCATGAAAATAAATGACGCAACCATTGGTGAGTTTTATCCCCCCATTGAGTACGTTCACATGGGCGGCCACGATGAAGTGGATACCGGCGGCGTTTTCCCGGTCAACGATAATGACCTGATCTTTAAATTACAAATTGTCAGGCCTTTTATCGGCACCGTGGTTATCCCGCCAAAATTGATGTTCAATGTGTACGTCACCACGACGAATAACGATCGCCTGACCAATATTGTCTACCAGATTACCTACAGTGGCGTTATTACCGTGCCGCAAAACTGCGTCATTAATGCCGGGCAAACCGTAACGGTGGATCTGGGTTCTCTTTATCACGGTGATTTTACGCGCGCCGGGCAGATGCCGGACAACGCTCAGCCCAAAACCTTCAATGTGCCCATTGAATGTAATGCTGACGTGAACTCGCCAGCACAATTAACCTTGCGCGTTATGGGCACATCGGACCCTCGCTACCCGGAAGCGCTGGCATCGGATAATCCTGATGTTGCCGTCGTGGTTACCAGTGAGCAAGACAACATACTGAAACCGAATGTCTTTTCAAGTAGCGCACCTTTTACGACTGATGAGGCGGGCAAGGCCAACGTGACGCTGAAAGCATATCCTATCAGCACAACGGGCAATTCCCCGGAACTGGGCGTGTTCACCGCTCTGGCCTTGTTACGCGTTGATTTCGCATAAGGATTGGGTGATGAAAAAGCGCAATTTTCTCCTGTTTCTGCTGGCAAATCTGGCGTTGTCCTTACAGACAGCCAGAGCAGATAATGACAGTTTCAATGTTCAGTTTATCGGCACCATCGTGGGGGAGTCCTGCAACGTCGACACTGGCAGCGTTGAGCAGACGGTCGAACTCGGTGACTTTACCGCGGATGATTTCCCGTCGGTTGGCACCACAACGCCGGATACAAAGTTTGATATCACGTTGAAAGGTTGCACCCGCGCCATTACCGGCACCAAAGTTTGGTTTACCGGGAATGTGGATGCGAACAACCCGACATTGCTGGCACTTTCAGATAACGGAAAGGGAACGCCTGGCAGGATGGCAACGGGCCTCGGCGTTGAGCTACTGGATTCCAATCGCACCCCAATACCGATCAATAATACGGAGTCCTCGCTTTATCCGCTGCTGCCGGGGGATAACACGCTCACGTTTTATTTGCACTATAAATCCACGCTGCCCGTCGTGACGTCAGGAAATGCGACTGCCGTTATGTATTTTGACCTGCTTTATCAGTAAGGAATATGAATGAAACCGTTTCTCCGGTTATTTTTCTTCTGCATTATTCTGATGCACCTGGGCAGTGCGAGTACAATGGCGCACGACGGGACCGTTTATATTGTAGGTACCGTAAAAAGCAAAACCTGCATCATATCGCCTGATTCGGAAAATCTTATCGTTCGTATGAGCGACGTCGCCACAGGGCAATTTACGAACCAGAAAAATAATACGCCATGGGAACATTTTGCTATCAATCTTGAAAACTGCGGCGCAGGGTTGAATAACATCAGTACCCATTTTGAAGGCACACCCAATCAGGGCAATGCAGATTTGCTTTCGCTGACAGGCGGTCCGGGTTATGCCAGCGGCGTGGCTATCGGTATTTATAATCCGGACAAAACGCTTATACCGCTGGGCGATGAAAGCCAGCTGTTTACGCTGTCAAATAACCAGCTTACTGCCACCCTTGATTTTTATGCCCGTTATCTTGCTGACGGAGGCGCTGTATCGCCCGGAACAGCCAATGCTGCAGCAACCTTTATTTTGACTTATGCCTGATAACACCGTGATGAAACTGCGCATCCTGATCCCTGTTTTAGCACTCTTAACGTTCATCTCTTTTGCGCATGCAGGCGTCGTGATAGGGGGGACACGCTTCGTCTATCCTGAAAAACAGCACTCCATTACCGTTTCAGTGCGCAATAAATCCACGCTTCCCTGGCTGGTCAGCGCAAAAATTTATGCTGGCGGAAACTGGCCAGGGGCAACCTCTGCCCCCCAGGCGACCTCGGCGCTTGTTGCAACGCCCGCGCTTTTTGCACTACAGGGCGGACGCGAAAATAGCATCAGGATTTTTCGTGCCGATGAGGGTTTGCCTGCTGACCGTGAAACGCTTTTCACCCTCAGCATCTCAACCATTCCAGCCAGTAAGACCAGCAGCGACAACGTGCAAATGGCCGTACGTTCAAGCTTTAAAGTGTTCTATCGCCCTGAGGGATTAAACGGCAATCCAGAAAACGCGTATCGGGAAATCCTCTGGTCATATTCAGCAAACCAGCTCGTGGTGAAGAACCCGACCCCCTACTACGTGACGCTCTTCCAGACGCGTATTAACAACAAATCCATTGATAACGCGGGCATCATTGCCCCTTTTAGCCAGCGAACAATGGACGAGTGCCAGAAGGCGCCTCGCTGCGAAATACGCTGGCAAACCATAAACGACTATGGCCGGGTTATGCCGCCCGTGGTTAACATCCTTAATCTGAAATGAGTACCCATCATGTTTTTCATAAAGCACCCCTTCCTCGTTCTGACCGTTTTCGTCACACTGACCGCACCGGCGCTGAGCCAGGCCGCTGAGTTTACCGCTGAGCAGAAGACGGAAATCGGCAAAATCGCCGAGGATTACTTTACAGCCCATCCGGAAAAAATGGGTGAAGCGATATCTATCTACCTGGCTAATCATCCTGAGTTTCTGGTTGCCGCGAGCGAAAACCTACGCCAAAGCCAGCAAGCGGCCGCGCAAAAAATGAAAGAGATGCAGGACGCAGCCAAAAAAGCGCAGTAAAGCAAAATCAAAAGCCGGGCGGGCTACGCTCATCCGGCCTAGAAAACCATTCCACCTTTTCCCCAAAAGCCCGGTAAGCGCAGCGCCACCGGGCAAGACCATTACTCCGGCAATAACCCGACAAAGCTGCGTTTTTTGCGCGGCTCCGACATCAGCTCCTCCAGCTTATCCACGCACGCGAGATAGTGCGGGGTTTGCTTATGCGCCAGCACCGCCTCTTCGTCTTTATAGGCTTCGTAGATAAAGAACCGGGTTTTCACCCTCGGGTCCTGCAATACGTCAAAACGCAGGTTCCCCGGCTCCTGGATTGCGCCCTCGTGGTTGGCGCGAAACACCTCCAGAAACTCGTCCACCCGCTCGGGTTTAATGTTGATCTCTACCAGCGTCACGTTCATTGTGCTTCTCCCTGTTTCTCTTCCTGCCAGAACTGGAACGCATCACGGGCATTCCAGTTATCGTGCACCACTTTCTTCACCGCCTTCAGCATGGCGAGCGGCGCGCTGGACTGGAAGATGTTGCGCCCCATGTCCACGCCGGACGCGCCCTGGTCTATCGCGCGCCAGCACATCTCCAGCGCCTCGTGCTCCGGCAGCTTTTTGCCCCCCGCGATAACGATCGGCACCGGGCAGCTGGCGGTGACTTTTTCAAAACCCTCATCCACGTAGTAGGTTTTGACGAACTGCGCCCCCATTTCGGCGGCGATGCGGCTTGCCAGCGAGAAATACCGAGCGTCACGCGCCATCTCTTTCCCCACGCCCGTTACCGCCAGCGTCGGCATGCCGTAGCGCGCCCCTGCATCGACAAGCTTGATGATGTTGTTGATCGACTGATGCTCAAACTCGCTTCCGATGTACACCTGCGCCGCCACCGCGCAGACGTTCAGGCGCAGGGCGTCTTCCATCGCCACCGCCACGCACTCGTTGGAAAGTTCGCCCAGAATCGAGTTACCGCCGGAGGCGCGCAGCACCACCGGTTTGTTCGTCGCGGCGGGCACCTGGCTCCTGAGGATGCCGCGGGTACACATCAGCACGTCGGTTTCACCAAACAGCGGCGCGATAGAGAGGTCGATACGCTCAAGGCCGGTAGTCGGCCCCTGAAAGTAGCCGTGGTCAAAGGCCAGCATCACCGTACGGTTGCTCTGCGGATTGAAGATGCGCGCCAGCCGTGACTGCATGCCCCAGTCCAGCGAGCCGCAGCCCTTCAGGGTGAACGGCACATTTTGCTGCGGCGTGCCGATGCCAAAATCCTTGCCGTCTTTGATGTCGTCTAAATCAGCCATTTGCTCCCCCGTCAGAAATCGTATTTGCTGATGTTCTCTTTGGTAAACACCACGCGTTCCGGCAGCAGCACGATGCCGTTGCCCTTCGCCTCATACTGGTAGCCCTGCACGCTGTTCGGCTCGACCTTCAGCGCCCCGATATCTTTTACGTCCACGCTGTCGCCAACGTTAAGATCGCCTTTTTTCAGCAAACGATCGGCGACATTGACCGCAATTTTGCCCTGTTGCACCACGTCCCACAGGCCGAAGGCCTTCACCGTGCCGCGCTCAACGTACGGGCGCATCACGTTCGGCGTGCTGAACCCGACAATCGCCACGCCTTCCCGCTTCAGGTTTTCTGCCGCCTGCGCGGCAGCAGGAAGCGCGTTGGCGTCCGGGGCGACGATCGCATCCAGATCCGGATAGGCTTTTAAGATCCCTTCGGCGGTCTGCAACGATTTGGTGGCGTCGTTATAGCCAAACTGGGTGGTGACGATCTGCCACTGGGGATGGTCTTTCTCGATTTTGGCCTTCGCCTCTTTCACCCACTGGTTCTGATCGGTAACGGTCGGGCTGGAGTAGAAGAACGCCACTTTCGCGTTCGGTTTGGTGACCTGCTTGCCCGCCATCTCCACCAGCAGGCCGCCCAGCTGTTCCGGCGTCCCCTGATTGATGTAGATGCTGCGGCACTCCGGTTTGGTGTCGGAATCCCAGGTCAGAACCTTGACGCCGCGCTGCATCGCGCGCTTCAGCGCCGGACACAACCCATCCGGCGACACGGCGGAGACGATAATGGCGTTATAGCCCTGGTTGACGAAGTTATTGATGAGCTGCACCTGGCCGGAGACGCTCGGCTCGGTCGGGCCGTCGTAGGTCACGTCCACGCCAAGATCTTTCCCCGCCTCTTTCGCACCGTTGCCGCCGCTGGTGAAGAAGCCGACGCCCACCAGCTTCGGGATAAAGGCAATGCGGTCCGCCGCCTGCGCCGAAGCGAAGCTGAGGGCCATTGCCAGGACGAGCAGTTTTGTTTTCATCTTACGCTCCGGATAGTTTTCTAAAGAGAGATCGCACCCATTCGCGGTGCAGACTCAGCGAACGCCCCATCACCACCACAACCAGCAGCGCCCCCGACAGCGCGCTCGACACCTGGTTGGGGATGCCGACCATCTGTAAACCCTGTTGCAGGTACCCCACCAGCAGCGCCGCCAGCGCCGTACCGACAACCGAACCTGACCCGCCGTAGATATTGGCTCCGCCGAGCACGGCGGCGGTGAGCGCAGGCATTAATAGATCGCGCCCCAGATCCGAACGCGCGGAGCCGAAATAGGAGACCATCACCAGCGCGGCAATCGCCGAGGCCACGCCCACCAGGCCGTACAGCACGTAGGGCATCCCATTCACCGGCAGCGCCGCATAGCGCGCCGCGCGCGGGTTCTGCCCAATCAGGAACAGATGACGGCCAAAGCGCCCGCGGTGGGTAATGAGCCAGAAGAAGACGGTGATTACCGCGAACAAGACCAATGGGATCGGCAGACCCAACACCGTGAGGTTAGCGAACGCCGTGAAGCTGTCCGGGAAGCCGCCGATGCCCTCGTAGCCCGTCGCGCCCGCCATGCCGGAGAGCAGCAGCGCGCCGCCGCCGTAGAGGTAGAGCGTGCCGAGGGTGATCACCAGCGGGCTGATGCCGGTGTAGTGGATCAGCGCCGCGTTTACCAGCCCGCACAGCAGACCCAGCAGCAGCGTCAGCGGAACGGCGACCGCCATCGGCCACCCGGCCTGCATCATCACCCCCAGCGCAATGGCGCACAGGCCGATGGTCGAGCCGAGGGAGATGTCGATCCCGCCGCTGACGATCACCAGCGTCAGCGGCAGCGCCACAATGCCGATGCAGATGAAGTCGCTGGTGCTGAACAGCAGCATGTTGACGTCGAGCATGCGCGGGTTGATGGCGCCAAAGAGCAGGATCTCCAGCACCAGCAAAATGAGCAGCGCGCTTTCCCAGTTAAGCCTCATTTACGCCACCTCTTTTTTACGTTTGGGAAAGGGGGTGACGTGCTTTCCCCCTCTGTTGCCCGGCTGGAAACGACCGTACTTCAGCGCCCGCTGATGCCGCGCCAGCGCCTGACGCAGACGCCCGTCGAGCACCAGCACGCCCAGCAGCACCAGCCCGGCGATAAAGTCGTTCCACCAGGCCGGAAGCCTGAACAGCACCAGCACGGTGTCGATTTGCGTCAGGAAGAACGCACCGAGCAGCGCGCCGATCAGCGTGCCCGTTCCGCCCAGCAGTGAAATGCCCCCCAGTACGCAGGCGGCGATGGCCTTCATCTCCAGCCCGCTGCCGGTCTGGTTGGGCACGAAGCCAATCTGTGCGGCAAAGACAATCCCGGCGCAGGCCGCCAGCATGCCGTTGAGGGTAAAGGCGATCATGCGGGTGCGATTCACCGCCACGCCCAGCTGGCGCGCGGCAGCGAGGTTATCCCCCACCGCGTAGAAATCACGCCCGAACGCGGTGCGCGACAGCGTCCACGCGCCGGTGACCACGATAATCAACACCACCATGCCAAGGGGCGACACGCCGATGGCCGCAGGCTCAGAGAGGGATTTCAACCCCGGCGGCAGCCCTTCAATCCACTTTCCGCCCGTCCAGAGCAGCATCGCTCCACGGTACAGCCCCAGCGTGCCGAGGGTGGCGACAATCGCCGGGATGCGTAATCCCACCACCAGAAAACCGTTGAATGCCCCCGCCAGCGCGCCAACCGACAGCGCGAAGAGAATGGAAACGGGCAGGCTGTAGCCGCTGTTCAGCGCCACGCCGACGGCGATGGCGGACAGCCCAACGGTCGACCCCACGGAGACGTCGATATTGCGGGTCAGCATCACCAGCGCGGCACCGATGGCCAGCAGGATCAGGATCTGCGAGCTGGCGAAGATCATCCCCAGCGTCTGCAAACTCAGGTACGACGGATTGAGCGCCACCAGCACGGCGAACAGCGCCAGAATGGCGAGAAACGCGCTCAGCTCGCGGTTTTTCAGTAAGATCTTCATGATTGCCCTCCAAACGCCAGCGCCATCATGCGATCGAGGCTGACCGCATGGCGCGGCAGCTCGCCGCTGAGTACGCCCTGATGCATCACCAGCACGCGATCGGCAAGGCCGGGAAACTCATCAAGATCGCTTGAGATCATCAGCACCGCCACGTTCTGCGCCGCCACGCTTTTGATAAGCTGGTAGATATCGGCGCGCGCCGAGACGTCCACGCCGCGCGTCGGTTCATCGACGATCAGCAGTAACGGGTTGGCCTCCAGACAGCGTGCCAGCAGCACCTTCTGCTGGTTGCCGCCGGAGAGCGTGCGCACGGTTTGATCCGCATGGTTGAGCTTGATCCCCAGCGCCCGGTGATAGCGCTCCACCACCGCGGACTCTCTTTTCCGCTGCTGCCAGAGCGACGGCTCGTTCAGCGCCACGGTGTTCCAGCGGATCGGCGCGTCGAGGAACAGGCCGGACACCTGCCTGTCTTCCGGCAGGTAGACCAGGCCTTTGTCCAGACGTGAACTTACCGGTGCGGCGGTGATGTCCTGATTCTCCAGCCAGACGCGCCCCCCGCGCACAGGCCGCAGGCCATAGAGCGTTTCGGCAAACTCGGTGCGCCCGGAGCCTACCAACCCGGCCAGGCCGACGATCTCCCCGGCGTAGATCTCAAGGCTCAGATCGATAAACCCTTCCCCGGTAAGATCCTCCACCCGGAGCACCGGAAAGTCCTGCGGCTGGGTGCGACGGTTGCCCGGCAGCGCCAGCCACAGCTTTTGCGTCTCGCTGAGGGATTTCTCGCGGCTTACCGGCGTCATGGCGGCGATCAGGGCGCTATCGTCAAACTGCGCGGTTTCACCGCTGAGCACCACCGCGCCGTCGCGCATCACCGAGACGTGGCTCGACAGCATGCGAATTTCCGGCAGCTTATGCGAGATAAACACGATCCCGACGCCGAGCGCCTGCAGGGCGCGGATCTGACGAAACAGCCGTTCGGTTTCGCCCGGCGTGAGGGAGGCCGTGGGCTCGTCGAGGATCAGGATCCTGGCGTTGCGCATTAATCCGCGCAGGATCTCTACCATCTGCTGATCCGCCACTTCCAGGGTGCTGGCGGCGGCGTCGAGGTTCAGCCGGCACTGCAGCTGCTCAAGTTTCTCCGCCAGCCGCTTTTCCAGGCCGCGCTCGCGCGGCAGGCGGAACAGGATGTTTTCCCGCACCGTCAGGTTGGGGAACAGCAGCGGCTCCTGCGGCACGAGGTAAATGCCGAGCCTGTGCGCCTGCACGGGCGTCAGCCGCGCATATGACTGCCCCTCGACGGAAAGTTCACCCTCATCCGGCGTCTCGACCCCGGCGATGATCTTCATCAGCGTCGATTTTCCCGCGCCGTTCCCGCCCATCAGCGCGTGCACCTGGCCCGCAAGCAGCGTGAAATCAATGCCTTTTAGAACCGGCACGCCTGAGAACTGCTTGCTGATACTTCGCGCGTCGAGAAGTGGGGTCATCATCGCTCCGCTATTGAACAAATGATTTTTAGATTTAATAATGTTCAAAAGCGTAGACGGTGAACTATATTTACAACCGTGCGGGGATCACAGTTTTATCGATTGAGATTCAGATAAACCAGAAACGATCGAAATGATCCGTTTTGTCGCGTGGCTCACACTTTCCCTCCGCGTCATCACGAACATATGATCTAAATTTTTATAAGAGTTCAACTATGAGCGATAAACGCACTGCGGAAGAAGGACGGTTTGCCGGACTGGCGCTGGCGGAAGAGGAGCTGGTGGCGCGCGTAGCCTGGTGCTACTACCACGACGGGCTGACCCAGAACGATATCGGCGAACGCCTCGGGCTGCCGCGATTAAAAATCTCCCGCCTGCTGGAGAAAGGCCGCCAGTCCGGGGTGATCCGCGTGCAGATTAACTCCCGGTACGAGGGCTGCCTGTCGCTGGAAACCGAGCTACAGCAGCGCTTTGGCCTGAAGCTGGTGCGCGTGATGCCTGCCCTGAATACGCCGCCGATGAACGTGCGGCTGGGCATTGGCGCGGCGCAGTCGCTGATGGGCGTGCTGGAGCCCGGCCAGCTGCTGGCGGTGGGGTTCGGTGAAACCACCATGAGCAGCCTGCAGCACCTGAGCGGCTTTATCAGCTCGCAGCAGATCCGTCTCGTGACGCTGTCCGGCGGCGTCGGGCCGTACATGACCGGTATCGGCCAGCTGGACGCGGCCTGCAGCGTCAGCATGATCCCCGCCCCGCTTCGCGTGTCTTCCGCCGAAGTGGCCGGGATCTTAAAGCGCGAGACCAGCGTGCGGGACGTGATCCTCGCCGCCACCGCCGCCGACGTGGCGGTAGTTGGTATTGGTTCAGTAAACCAGCGCCGTGACGCCACGATCCTGCGCTCCGGTTATATCAGCGAAGGTGAACAGCTGATGTACGCCCGCAAAGGCGCGGTCGGCGACATTCTCGGCTATTTCCTCAATGCCGAAGGGGAGTGCGTTGAGGAGCTGGAGATCCACAAAGAATTACTCGGCGTCTCGCTTGATGAGCTGGCGCAGCTGCCCACCATCGTTGGCGTGGCCGGCGGGGAAGAGAAAGCCGATGCGATTTATGCCGCACTGAAGGGTCGCCGTATCAATGGCCTGGTGACGGAAGAGACGACAGCCCGCGCGGTGCTGGCTCTGGCCAAATAAGAGCCCGCCTGCGCTACCAGCGAGGCAAGCTCATGAGTTACCTTTTAGCGTTAGATGCAGGGACCGGCAGCGTTCGCGCCGTGATTTTCGATTTGCAGGGCAACCAGATTGCCGTCGGCCAGGCCGAGTGGAAACACCTGAGCGTGGAAAACGTGCCGGGGTCGATGGAGTTTGACCTCGAGACCAACTGGCAGCTGGCCTGCCGGTGTATTCATCAGGTGCTGACGCGCGCGAATCTGGGCGCGGCGGATATTCAGTCCGTCGCCTGCTGTTCGATGCGCGAAGGGATCGTGCTTTACGACCGTAACGGCGAGGCCATCTGGGCCTGCGCCAACGTCGACGCCCGCGCCAGCCGCGAGGTGGCCGAACTCAAAGAGATCCACGACAACCGTTTTGAATCCGAAGTGTATGAGGTCTCCGGCCAGACGCTGGCGCTGAGCGCCATGCCGCGCCTGCTGTGGCTGGCGCACCACCGTCCGGATATTTACCGCAGGGCCGCGACTATCACCATGATCAGCGACTGGCTGGCGGCGAAGCTCTCCGGCGAGCTGGCGGTCGACCCGTCGAACGCGGGCACCACCGGCATGCTGGATCTCTTCTCCCGCGACTGGCGTCCGGCGCTTCTCGACATGGCCGGGCTGCGCGCCGATATCCTCTCCCCGGTGAAAGAGACCGGCACCGTACTGGGTGCTATAACCCGGGAGGCCGCGCAGCAGAGCGGCCTGCGCGAAGGCACGCCGGTAGTGATGGGCGGCGGCGACGTGCAGCTGGGCTGTCTGGGGCTGGGCGTGGTCCGCGCTGGACAAACGGCGGTGCTGGGCGGCACCTTCTGGCAGCAGGTGGTCAATCTGCCGCAGGTACGCACCGACCCCGACATGAACATCCGCGTGAATCCGCACGTCATCCCCGGCATGGTCCAGGCGGAGTCGATCAGCTTCTTTACCGGGCTGACCATGCGCTGGTTCCGCGACGCCTTCTGCGCGGAGGAAAAGCTGATTGCCGAGCGGATGGGGATGGACACCTATTCCCTGCTGGAAGAGATGGCCAGCCGGGTGCCGGCGGGCTCCCACGGGGTAATGCCAATCTTCTCCGACGCCATGCATTTCAAGCAGTGGTACCACGCCGCGCCGTCGTTTATTAACCTCTCCATCGACCCGGAAAAATGCAATAAAGCGACGCTGTTCCGCGCCCTGGAAGAGAACGCGGCGATTGTTTCGGCCTGCAACCTGGCGCAGATTTCACGCTTTTCCGGCGTGACGTTTGAGAGCCTGGTGTTTGCGGGCGGCGGGTCAAAAGGTGCCCTGTGGAGCCAGATTTTAAGCGACGTCACGGGCCTGCCGGTGCGCGTGCCGGAAGTGAAAGAAGCCACGGCGCTGGGCTGCGCGATTGCCGCGGGTACGGGCGCGGGGCTGTTTGCGGATATGGCCTCGACGGGCGAGCGGCTGGTGAAATGGAGCCGCGAGTTCACGCCAAACCCGGCGCACCGCGAGCTGTACGACGGCATGATGCAGAAATGGCAGGCGGTATACGCGGACCAGCTCGGGCTGGTGGACAGCGGACTGACCACGTCGATGTGGCAGGCGCCGGGGCTGGTGCGGGCAGCGGCGCCGTAAATAACGCCGGATGGCGCTACGCTTATCTGTCCTGGGGTTTTGTAGCCCCGGTAAGCGCAGCGCCACCGGGGAAGTTCTTTGAGATCTATCACAATCATTCGATCCCGCTTTTACCTTTCCGCTACCGCTGGCTAAATTAGTAACTCATCCGACCACATAACAATAATTTTACACTGGAAGAGACTATGAGCCGCTACCCGTCGTTATTCGCCCCTCTCGATCTGGGGTTCACCACACTCAAAAACCGCGTGTTGATGGGCTCGATGCACACCGGGCTCGAGGAGCATCCGGACGGGGCCGAGCGTCTGGCAGCTTTCTATGCCGAGCGCGCGCGCCACGGGGTGGCGCTGATTGTCACCGGCGGCGTGGCCCCTTCCCCTTCCGGCGTCGGCATGGAGGGCGGTGCGGTGCTGAACGATGCAGCACAGCTGCCGCATCACCGCATTGTGACCGACGCGGTACACAACGAGGGCGGTAAAATTGCCCTGCAAATTCTGCACACCGGACGCTACAGCTACCAGCCGAATCTGGTTGCGCCATCGGCCATTCAGGCGCCGATTAACCGCTTCACTCCGCATGCTCTGAGCCACGACGAGATCCTGGCGCTGATTGACGACTTCGCCCGCTGCGCCGCGCTGGCGCGTGAAGCGGGCTATGACGGCGTTGAGGTGATGGGCTCCGAAGGCTACCTGATTAACGAGTTCCTCGCCGCCCGCACCAACCAGCGCGACGACGAATGGGGCGGCGACTATGCCCGCCGGATGCGCTTTGCCGTGGAGGTGGTGCGCGCGGTACGTGAACGTGCGGGTGCGGACTTTATCATCATCTTCCGCCTGTCGATGCTCGACCTGGTGGAGGGCGGCGGGACGTTTGACGAAACCGTGCAGCTGGCGCAGGCGATAGAAGCCGCGGGCGCCACGATTATCAACACCGGCATCGGCTGGCACGAGGCGCGCATCCCGACCATCGCCACGCCGGTGCCGCGCGCGGCGTTCAGCTGGGTAACGCGCAGGCTGAAAGGCAAAGTGTCCGTTCCGCTGGTCACCACCAACCGCATTAACGATCCGCAGGTGGCGGACGATGTGATTTCGCGCGGCGATGCCGACATGGTCTCGATGGCGCGCCCGTTCCTGGCCGATGCCGAGCTGCTCTCCAAAGCGCAAAGCGGCCGTGCGGATGAGATCAATACCTGCATCGGCTGTAATCAGGCCTGTCTGGATCAGATCTTCGTCGGGAAGGTCACCTCCTGCCTCGTCAACCCGCGCGCCTGCCATGAAACCAAAATGCCGATCGTTCCGGCGGTCAATAAAAAACGCCTGGCCGTCGTGGGTGCTGGCCCGGCAGGCCTGGCGTTTGCGGTCAATGCCGCCTCGCGCGGGCACGGCGTGACGCTGTTTGATGCGTTGGGAGAGATTGGCGGGCAGTTTAATATCGCCAAACAGATCCCCGGCAAAGAGGAGTTCTACGAAACGCTGCGCTACTACCGCCGGATGATCGAGCTGACGGGCGTCGAGCTGCGGCTTAACCAGTTTGTCCGCGCGGCGGATCTGACTGATTTTGATGAGGTGATCCTGGCGAGCGGGATCGTACCGCGCACGCCTGCGATCGAGGGTATCGATCATCCAAAAGTGCTGAGCTATCTCGACGTGCTGCGTGACAAAGCGCCGGTTGGCGAGAAGGTGGCGATTATCGGCTGCGGCGGGATCGGTTTTGACACCGCGATGTATTTAAGCCAGCCGGGCGAAGCCACCAGCCAGAACATTGCCGAATTCTGCGTGGAATGGGGTATCGACACCAGCCTCAGCCAGTCCGGCGGCCTGCGACCCGAAGGGCCACAGCTGCCGAAAAGCCCGCGCCAGATCGTGATGCTGCAGCGTAAAGCCAGCAAACCGGGCGAAGGGCTGGGGAAAACCACAGGCTGGATCCACCGCGCCACCCTGCTCTCGCGCGGGGTGAAGATGATCCCGGCGGTGAGCTACCAGAAGATCGACGACGACGGGCTGCACGTCACGATCGGCGGCGAGCCGCAGCTGCTGCGCGTGGATCATGTCATTTTATGTGCCGGGCAGGAGCCGAAGCGGGATCTGGCGGATCCGCTGCGCGAGGCCGGTAAAACGGTGCATCTGATTGGCGGGTGCGACGTGGCGATGGAGCTGGACGCGCGGCGGGCAATTGCGCAGGGAACGAAGTTAGCTCTGGTGATCTAGGGCATTGCCGGGCGGCGCTTCGCTTGCCCGGCCTACGGGTTCGAGGCCATTGTAGGCCCGGTAAGCGCAGCGCCACCGGGCAAAACCATCTTAACGACGACGTCCCAGCTTCACCGCCTTCAGCACCACAAACTTATTGTTCGTCGCGATGGTGACGCAGTTACCGAAAATCTTCTTCAGCTTGTGGAAGTAGTCCAGGTGGCGGTTCGCCACGATGTACAGCTCGCCGTTAATCTTCAGGCAGCGGCGCGCGTGGTGGAACATCTCCCAGGCGACGTTATCCGTCAGGGCGTGCTTCTGGTGGAACGGCGGGTTACAGAACACGGCGTTGAAGCGGAAAGGCTCTACCCCCGACAGCGCGTTGTTGATCATAAACTCGCAGCGGTCCAGCGCGTCCGGCATGTTGGTTTCCACGTTCAGACGGCTGGAGGCCACCGCCATCGGCGATTCGTCGCTGAACACCACGCTGGCCTCCGGGTTCTTCGCCAGCAGCGTCAGGCCAATCACGCCGTTGCCGCAGCCCAGATCGACAATTTCCCCTTCCAGATTTTCCGGCAGGTGTTCCATAAAGAAACGCGCCCCGATATCCAGACCGGTACGGGAGAAGACGTTCGCATGGTTGTGGATGGTCCAGTCGGTCCCTTCCAGTTTCCAGCTCAGCGTGTCCGGCGCGTCGGCCAGCTCGGGTGCGGCGAACGTACAGTTGATCAGGCGCGCTTTTTTCCAGGCCAGCGTTGTGGTGGTTGGGCCAAGGACCTTCTCAAACAGCTCCAGCGTCGAAGTGTGAATATCACGCGCTTTGGCACCCGCGATGATGCGGGTTTCTGGCGTGACGACCTTACGCAGCGCGCGCAGCTGTTGCTCCAGCAGCGCCATGGTTTTTGGCACTTTGATGAGCACCACGCCCGGCGCCTGCGGGTAGTCCGCGGTGCTGTCGAGGAACTTCACGCTGGATTCGTCGATGTCGTTATGGCGCAGGTTTTCACGCGTCGCCAGCTCGCTTAAGTAGGAATCGCCGATGCTGTACGGCGTGTGCTCCGCCAGGGCGCAGCCCAGCGCGCCGAAGGCGTCATTCAGGATCAAAACCGGGCCGCGGATTTCAGTCTCATCCAACTGCTGCAGCAGATATTCATCCGCCGCTTCCCACGCCTGAAGCGGGTTAACGTCGTCCGTTTCCGGGAAACGTTTAAGGTTGAGTGAACGGAAACCGTTGTCTAAGTGGCTCATCGGCCCTCCTGAATGGTAAAATTTGGCGTATCCCTGAAAAGGGTGCGTGAGTATACCCGTTTTATTGTCGATTTGGGGCGTTGATGAACCAACTTACTTATCTCCAGGGCTACCCGGAGCATTTACTTTCTCAGGTTCGCAGCCTGATTGCCGAGCAGAAGCTCGGCGCGGTGCTGGAAAAACGCTACCCCGGCACCCACGATTTCGCGACCGATAAAGCCCTCTGGCAGTATACGCAGGATCTGAAAAACCGGTATCTGAAGAGCGCCCCGCCGATCAACAAGGTGATGTACGACAACAAGATCCACGTGCTGAAAAACGCGCTCGGCCTGCACACCGCCGTCTCCCGCGTGCAGGGCGGCAAGCTGAAGGCCAAGGCGGAGATCCGCGTCGCGACGGTTTTTCGCAACGCGCCGGAAGCCTTTCTGCGGATGATTGTGGTGCACGAACTCGCACACCTGAAAGAGAAAGAGCACGACAAAGCGTTCTATTCTCTGTGCTGCCACATGGAGCCGCAGTACCACCAACTGGAGTTTGATACCCGGCTGTGGCTTACGCATTTATCGTTAAAAGGTAATGCGGAATAGCGCACGCGAATTGTCATGATGACGTGCTACAGTGGCTAAAGGTTCCCCGCTACGGAGTACGTAAACGTTTATGATACGTTTCGCAGTCATTGGAACGAACTGGATCACGCGCCAGTTCGTCGACGCCGCCCACGAAACCGGCAAACTGAAACTTACCGCAGTCTATTCCCGCAGCCTTGAGCAGGCGCAGAGTTTTGCCAACGATTACCTCGTCGAGCATCTCTTCACCTCGCTTGATGACATGGCGCAAAGCGACGCCATTGACGCGGTCTATATCGCCAGCCCGAACGCCCTGCACTTCCCGCAAACGAAGCTGTTCCTCAGCCATAAAAAGCATGTGATTTGCGAGAAGCCGCTGGCGTCGAACATCGAAGAAGTGGAAGCCGCCATCGCGCTTGCCCGCGAAAACCAGGTGGTGCTGTTCGAAGCGTTCAAAACCGCCAGCCTGCCGAACTTCCTGCTGCTGCAGCAGTCCCTGCCGAAGGTGGGCAAAGTGCGCAAAGCGTTTATCAACTACTGCCAGTACTCGTCGCGCTACCAGCGCTATCTCGACGGCGAGAACCCGAACACCTTTAACCCGGCCTTCTCGAACGGCTCGATTATGGATATCGGTTTCTACTGCCTGGCCTCTGCCGTGGCCCTGTGGGGCGAGCCGCACGGCGTCACGGCCACCGCCAGCCTGCTGGAGAGCGGCGTGGATGCGCACGGTGTCGCGGTGCTGGATTACGGTGATTTCAGCGTGACGCTGCAGCACTCCAAGGTGAGCGATTCTGTCCTGCCGAGCGAAATTCAGGGCGAAGCGGGCTCGCTGGTTATCGAGAAGATCTCCGAGTGCCAGAAGGTGAGCTTTGTCCCGCGCGGCGGCAAAGCGCAGGAGCTGACGCAGCCTCAGCATATTAACACTATGCTCTATGAGGCAGAGGTCTTCGCCCGTCTGGTGGAAGACAACGAAGTGAATCACCCAGGCCTTGCGGTGAGCCGCACCACGGCGAAGCTGCAAACGGAGATCCGCCGTCAGACCGGCGTGGTATTCCCGGCAGACGGCGTGAGCGCGGAAGTTATCGCGTAAAGCTGTGTAATGAAACGGCGCAGACCATTGACGAAACCGATGGTCTGACATATTTTGTTACCTGCAAAGGGGAGTAACTTCTTCGCCGGTGGATCGTCATTACGATGCGTGCAATACCGCATCCGGTCGCCGGGCAACCCTCGTGGTTGTAAGTGAGACCTTGCCGGAAGGCGAGGTCTATGCATAAAAAGCTAACGGCTATCGTCTTCTGACCATGGCCGTTTTTGTTTTTTATGTGTAAGGAAAATAGTATGCATTCTGTCGGCACTCCAATGTTGTGGGGCGGATTCGCGGTTGTCGTGCTCATCATGCTGGCGATCGACCTTTTTTTGCAGGGCCGTCGCGGCGCGCACGGCATGACCATGAAACAGGCCGCCGCCTGGTCGCTGGTCTGGGTTACTCTCTCCCTGCTCTTCTGCGCCGCCTTCTGGTGGTATCTGGCCTCGACCGAAGGCCGCGCGGTGGCCGATCCTCAGGCGCTCGCCTTCCTCACCGGCTATCTGATTGAAAAAGCCCTGGCGGTTGATAACGTCTTCGTCTGGCTGATGCTGTTCAGCTACTTCGCCGTGCCTGCGGCTCTGCAGCGTCGCGTGCTGGTGTACGGCGTGCTGGGTGCAATTATCCTGCGTACCATCATGATCTTCGCTGGCAGCTGGCTGATTACCCAGTTCGAGTGGCTGCTGTACGTCTTCGGCGCGTTCCTGCTGTTCACCGGGGTCAAAATGGCGCTGGCGAAAGAGGACGGCTCCGCGATTGGCGATCGCCCGCTGGTGAAGTGGATCCGCGGCCATCTGCGCATGACCGACAAGATCGAGAGCGAGCACTTCTTCGTGCGCAAGAACGGCCTGCTGTTTGCCACCCCGCTGCTGCTGGTGCTGATTCTGGTTGAGCTGAGCGACGTGATTTTCGCCGTGGACAGCATTCCGGCCATTTTCGCGGTGACCACCGACCCGTTCATCGTCCTGACCTCTAACCTGTTCGCCATCCTCGGCCTGCGCGCCATGTACTTCCTGCTGGCGGGCGCGGCGGAGCGCTTCTCCATGCTGAAGTACGGCCTGTCGGTGATCCTGGTGTTTATTGGTATCAAGATGCTGATCGTCGATTTCTACCATATCCCGATCGCCATTTCGCTCGGCGTGGTGTTTGGCATTCTGATCGTGACGCTGATTATCAATACCTGGGTTAACCGCCAGCACGATAAGAAGCAGCAGGCTTAATGCGTTTTGCCCGGTGGCGCTGCGCTTACCGGGCCTACAACGTTACCCCGTAGGCCGGGTAAGCGCAGCGCCACCCGGCACTTTCGTTAATCAATAGTTAAAAAACATGACGCAACACGTAAAATCCAGCATTTTACGCTTCCCTCCTTTCGCGCATTCCCTATACTCGACCAGGCAAACATTTACTTACATCCGGACATAAATGTGACTAAGAGCACATTCGGAATGGAACGCAATTTCACTCAGGAATAATGTATGAGCACACAATCGACGGGTCTTTTTGCGCGCCTGGCGCAGGGAAGTCTGGTTAAACAAATTCTGGTAGGACTGGTGCTGGGTATTCTGCTGGCCATGGTGTCAAAACCTGCTGCGGAGGCCACGGGGCTGCTCGGGACGCTGTTTGTGGGCGCCCTGAAAGCCGTCGCGCCAGTACTGGTTCTGATGCTGGTCATGGCATCGATTGCCAACCACCAGCACGGACAAAAAACCAACATTCGCCCTATTCTGTTCCTGTATCTTCTGGGAACCTTCTCTGCAGCCTTAACGGCCGTGGTGTTTAGCTTCCTGTTCCCGTCCACGCTGCATCTGACCAGCGCGGCCGGTGATATCACGCCGCCGTCCGGGATTGTGGAAGTCCTTCGCGGTCTGCTGATGAGCATGGTCTCTAACCCCATCACCGCGCTGATGAGCGGAAACTACATTGGCATCCTGGTCTGGGCGATTGGTCTGGGCTTCGCGCTGCGTCACGGCAACGAGACCACGAAAAACCTGGTCAACGATTTGTCCAACGCTGTCACCTTTATGGTGAAGCTGGTGATTCGCTTTGCGCCAATCGGTATTTTCGGCCTGGTCTCCTCCACGCTGGCAACCACCGGTTTTGACGCGCTGTGGGGCTACGCGCAACTGCTGGTTGTGCTGGTCGGCTGTATGCTGCTGGTGGCGCTGGTGATCAACCCGCTGCTGGTGTTCTGGCAGATCCGCCGCAACCCGTATCCGCTGGTGCTGACCTGCCTGCGCGAGAGCGGCGTGTATGCCTTCTTCACCCGCAGCTCTGCGGCGAACATACCGGTGAACATGGCGCTGGCGGAGAAGCTGAACCTGGATCGCGATACCTATTCCGTGTCGATCCCACTGGGTGCGACCGTGAACATGGCGGGTGCGGCGATTACGATCACTGTACTGACCCTGGCGGCGGTGCATACGCTGGGTATTCCGGTGGATCTGCCAACCGCGCTGCTGCTGAGCGTAGTGGCATCGCTGTGCGCCTGCGGCGCATCCGGCGTGGCGGGCGGTTCGCTGCTGCTGATCCCGCTGGCGTGTAATATGTTCGGTATCCCGAACGAAATCGCCATGCAGGTGGTTGCCGTCGGCTTTATCATCGGCGTGCTGCAGGACTCCTGCGAAACCGCGCTGAACTCCTCTACCGACGTGCTGTTTACCGCGGCGGCCTGTCAGGCGGAAGACGCGCGTTTAGCGAAGAACGCCCTCCGCAGTTAAAAAGAAAAGCCCGGTGGCGGCTACGCCTTACCGGGCCTACAGGGTTTAGTAGGTCGGGTAAGCGCTAGCGCCACCCGACAAAGTACTTACAGCGTCACACCGCTCTTAAAGATTGCCAGCTCGCGGAAATCGTTCTTCTCGTTGCAGGTCTGCTTGCCGCTGGCAATTTCCACAATCGCGTCCACGAATTCCGTCAGCAGCTGCGGCATCGCCTTGCCGTGGATAAGCTGCCCGGCATCAAAGTCAATCCAGTGTTTTTTCTTCGCCGCCAGCTCGCTGTTGGTGGCGATTTTCACCGTCGGCACAAAACCGCCGTACGGCGTGCCGCGACCGGTACTGAACAGCACCATATGGCAGCCGGCTCCCGCCAGCGCGCTGGTGGCGACCGCATCGTTACCGGGCGCGCTCAGCAGGTTCAGACCGTGCGTTTTCAGGCGCTCGCCGTAGCGCAGAACGTCAACCACCTGGCTCGCGCCCGCTTTCTGGGTGCAGCCGAGGGATTTCTCTTCCAGCGTGGTGATCCCTCCCGCTTTGTTACCCGGCGACGGGTTCTCATAAATAGGCTGATTGTGGGCAATGAAGTACTGCTTGAAGTCGTTCACCATGGTGACGGTTTTTTCAAACGTCTCCTCGTCGCGGCAGTGGCTCATCAGAATACGTTCCGCACCGAACATCTCCGGCACCTCGGTCAACACCGTCGTGCCGCCGTTGGCGATCACATAGTCCGAGAAGCGCCCCAGCATCGGGTTGGCGGTGATACCGGACAGGCCATCAGACCCGCCGCACTCCAGACCAAACTTCAGCTCGCTCAGCTTGCCCGGCTCGCGCCTGTCGTGGCGCATCACCTCATACAGCTGATGAAGCTGTTCGACGCCCGCTTCCACTTCGTCGTCCTGATGCTGGCACACCATAAAGTGCACGCGCTCAGGGTCAAACTCACCGAGCGTCTCGCGGAAGGCGTCCACCTGATTGTTCTCGCAGCCCAGGCCAATCACCAGCACCGCGCCCGCGTTCGGGTGGTGCACCATGTTTTGCAGCATGGTTCGGGTGTTGATGTGGTCGTCACCCAGCTGGGAGCAGCCGTAGGTGTGGCTGAACAGATGCACGCCGTCAGTCCCTTCGGCATCGTTGGTCTCTTTCAGGAAGCGCGTCTGGATCTGACGCGCAATCCCGTTCACGCAGCCGACGGTCGGGAGGATCCACAGCTCGTTGCGGATCCCCACGTCGCCGTTTGCGCGGCGGTAGATCTGTACCTCACGATCCGCCGCCTGCTCTTGTGCCGCAGGTAAATCAGGTTGATAGCTGTACTCGTCCAGATCGCTCAGATTTGTGCGGGCGTTGTGGGAATGGATGTATTCACCCGGCGCGATATCCGCCAGCGCATGACCGATGGGCAGACCGTACTTCACCACGTTCTCCCCTTTGGCAATCGGGATCAGGGCAAACTTGTGTCCACGTCCAACGGACTGGCGTAACGTCACCGACTGGTTGTCGAAGGTGACTTCCGTCCCTTCGGTTAAATCTGCCAGCGCGACGGCCACGTTATCCAGCGAATGGATTTTGATGTATTGCATATCAACCTCAAACGGCCCTAGTTCAGTTCAATGGCGAAGTAGTCACGCGCATTGTTAAAGCAGATGTTTTTCACCATGTCGCCCAGCAGCTGGATATCCGCCGGCGCTTCGCCTGCGTGCACCCAGCGGCCAATCATCTGGCACAGAATGCGGCGGAAGTATTCATGACGGGTATAGGACAGGAAGCTGCGGCTGTCGGTCAGCATGCCGACAAAGCGGCTCAGCAGGCCAAGCTGCGCCAGCTGCGTCATCTGACGCTCCATGCCGTCTTTCTGATCGTTGAACCACCAGCCGGAGCCGAACTGCATCTTGCCCGGCATCCCTTCGCCCTGGAAGTTGCCGATCATGGTGCCCAGCACTTCGTTATCGCGCGGGTTCAGGCAGTAGAGAATGGTTTTCGGCAGCAGGTTTTGTTCGTTCTGTTTGCTCAGCAGTTTTGACAGCTCTTCCGCCAGCGGACGGTCGTTGATGGAGTCAAAGCCCACGTCCGCACCCAGCAGTTTAAACTGGCGCTGGTTGTTATTGCGCAGCGCACCGATGTGGTACTGCTGTACCCAGCCGCGACGCGCGTATTCGGCACCGAGGAACACCAGTACCGCCGTTTTGAACTGCGCCACGTCGTGCTCGCTAAGCGATTCACCGGAGAGGCGACGCGCCAGAATGCTGTCCAGCTCGGCCTCGTTTGATTCCGCAAACAGCACCACGTCCAGCGCGTGGTCAGAGACTTTACAGCCGTGCGCCGCGAAGTGATCCAGACGTTTGGTCAGCGCGGTTTGCAGATCGGCGAAACGACGGATGTCGGTATCGGACACTTCCGCCAGCTTCGCCATGTAGTCGTTGAACGTGGCCTGCTCAATGTTGAAGGCTTTGTCCGGGCGCCAGCTTGGCAGCACTTTGATATCAAAAGAGGTGTCTTTGGCGACAACGGCATGATGCTCCAGGGAGTCAATCGGATCGTCGGTGGTGCCGACCATCTTCACGTTCATCTGCTTCATGATGCCGCGTGCGGAGAAGTTATCCTGCGCCAGGAGCGCGTTGCACTGGTCCCAGATTTCATCGGCGGTCGTTGGGGAGAGCAGTTTGCCGGTGATGCCAAACGGGCGACGCAGCTCAAGGTGCGTCCAGTGATAGAGCGGGTTACCGATGGTGTGCGGGACGGTCGCCGCCCAGGCGTCAAACTTCTCGCGATCGGTCGCATCACCGGTGCACAGGCGCTCAGCCACGCCGTTGGTGCGCATCGCACGCCATTTGTAATGGTCACCCTTCAGCCAGATGTCATACAGGTTTTTGAAACGGTAATTTTCGGCAACCTGCTGCGGCGGCAAATGGCAGTGGTAGTCGAAAATCGGCTGATCTTTTGCATAGTCGTGGTACAGGCGGCGAGCAAATTCGGTATCTAACAGAAAATCGTCGGTCATAAACGGCGTCATTATCGTCTTCCTCATTACGGGAGCGTCAGAAAGCGTATGTTCATATGCTGCAAAGTTATCACACCAATTTCCACCATCCGACGTTTTTTTCGTGAGTGAGATCAATAAACGCAGACAAATACATTACCCAAATTGGAGTAAATCCTTCTACAAGCCGCGCCAGTACTGGCTTGAAGCGACACGAATAATGTCCCCACAAAGAATCATACATTTGTGATGTCACTCACCTTTTAAAGCTGTATGACAAGTTATCTTTTCGCCGTCGCAAACTATAAGCCGACGGAATGCATTCCTGGTGTCAGTTACACCAGATTTAACGGTACGGAAACCGACTTATGCAGATGACTTTTGGCAAGGTTCGGGCCGTTCCGGGACATTTCCCGGTTACGCCCCTCCCGTTACTGAACGGCTCCCGGCAACGGTCGAGCGGTTACCGTGTCCCGGCACGGCAATACTATAACGATGAGGTTTTACATGCGTAAAATTAAAGGGTTACGTTGGTACATGATCGCACTGGTGACGTTAGGCACCGTGCTGGGCTACCTGACGCGTAACACCGTCGCAGCCGCAGCGCCGACGTTAATGGAAGAGCTGCATATCTCCACGCAGCAATACTCCTACATCATTGCTGCCTATTCCGCGGCGTACACCATCATGCAGCCTGTTGCAGGCTACGTGCTGGATATCCTCGGTACCAAAATCGGCTATGCCTTCTTCGCCATCGCCTGGGCGGTGTTCTGCGGAGCCACCGCGCTGGCGGGCAGCTGGGGCGGCCTGGCGCTGGCGCGCGGCGCGGTCGGTGCGGCAGAAGCCGCGATGATCCCGGCGGGACTGAAGGCCAGTTCCGAGTGGTTCCCGGCAAAAGAGCGCTCTATTGCTGTCGGCTACTTCAACGTGGGTTCGTCCATCGGGGCGATGATTGCGCCGCCGCTGGTGGTGTGGGCTATCGTGATGCACAGCTGGCAGATGGCTTTCATCATTTCCGGCGTGCTGAGCTTCGCCTGGGCAATCGCGTGGCTGGTTTTCTATAAGCACCCGCGCGATCAGAAAAAACTCTCCGAAGAAGAACGCGAGTACATCATTGGTGGTCAGGAAGCGCAGCATCAGACCAACAACGGCAAAAAAATGACCGTCTGGCAGATCCTGGGCACCCGTCAGTTCTGGGGTATCGCCCTGCCGCGTTTCCTGGCGGAACCGGCCTGGGGGACCTTCAACGCGTGGATCCCACTGTTCATGTTTAAAGTCTACGGCTTTAACCTGAAAGAGATCGCGATGTTCGCCTGGATGCCGATGCTGTTCGCTGACCTGGGCTGTATCGTGGGCGGCTACCTGCCACCGCTGTTCCAGCGCTGGTTTGGCGTGAACCTGATCGTTTCCCGTAAGATGGTGGTCACCATGGGCGCACTGCTGATGATTGGCCCGGGCATGATCGGCCTGTTCACCAGCCCGTACGTGGCCATCGCCCTGCTGTGCATCGGTGGTTTTGCGCACCAGTCCCTGTCCGGCGCGCTGATTACGCTCTCGTCTGACGTCTTCGGTCGCAACGAAGTGGCCACCGCCAACGGCCTGACCGGGATGGCCGCCTGGACCGCGAGTACGATGTTCGCGCTGGTCGTCGGCGCGCTGGCGGATACCATCGGCTTCAGCCCGCTGTTTGCGGTACTGGCGGTCTTCGACCTGCTGGGCGCGGTGGTGATCTGGACGGTGCTGAAAAGCAAATCGGCAGAGGAGCTGGCAAAAGAGTCACTCGGAAAACCGGCCACGCAGAGTTAGCATTGCTGTGCCGGGTGGCGCTACGCTTACCCGGCCTACAAAACCCGTAGGCCCGTGCAAGCGAAGCGCCGCCGGGCATTTAAAGGCCACTCAGTAGTGGCTTTTTTAATGGCAAAATCTGGAGAGTGGCACGCAAAAGTGGTATAACAAATCATCTGCCGTACCCTGCCTGGAGCGCATATGGAAATCACCGAACCACGTCGTTTATATCAACAACTTGCTGCGGAGCTGAAAGATCGCATCGAGCAAGGTGTCTATCTTGTCGGTGATAAACTGCCCGCCGAGCGCTTTATCGCGGATGAAAAAAGCGTCAGCCGCACCGTGGTGCGTGAAGCGATCATCATGCTGGAAGTCGAAGGCTACGTTGAGGTACGCAAAGGCTCCGGCATTCACGTCATTTCCAATCTGCCTAAACACTCTCCCGTCGCGGACGAAAGTCTGGAATTCGCCAGCTATGGTCCGTTTGAGCTCCTCCAGGCTCGCCAGCTGATTGAAAGCAACATTGCCGAATTTGCGGCGACGCAGGTGACCAAGCAGGACATCATGAAGCTGATGGAAATCCAGGAGAATGCCCGCAAGGAAAAATGTTTCCGCGATTCTGAATGGGATCTGCAGTTCCACGTCCAGGTCGCCCTGGCAACCCAGAATACGGCGCTGGCGGCAATCGTTGAGAAAATGTGGACTCAGCGCGTTCACAACCCGTACTGGAAAAAACTGCACGACCATATCGATTCCCGTACCGTCGACAACTGGTGTGACGATCACGATCAAATCCTTAAAGCGCTGATTCGTAAAGATCCGCACGCCGCTAAGCTGGCGATGTGGCAGCACCTGGAAAACACTAAGCAGATGCTGTTCAATGAAACCAGCGACGACTTCGAATTTAACGCTGACCGCTATCTTTTCGCCGATAATCCCGTTGTTCATCTCGATACGGTCCCCAGTGCCGCAAAATAGATGACCTTCCCGCTGGCAGGCGCTTCGCTGCGCCTTCCGGCGAACGTGGGTAAGCAAAACATATATAGTGTCAGCCTTTGTAAATCCCCTCGCTCACTTTCTGGGCTTACGCCAAAATCAACTCACGCCTGCAAATTCTGTGACGCAGAACGTTGGGCTTTGTTACAATTGGATTCACTTCGTTATTTTGTAAGTTAGTGCTTGCTAACCAGCCAATTAACAGGGAACAGTGTTGGCCACACCGCAATGTGTCCGCGAGCGACCATAATGAAATCACAACCATGTCGCCGTGCTGTTTGTCCCGGATAACAGGCATGACGTTAACCGATTTCCAGGAACACTGAATGGAACTTTTGACCCAACTACTGCATGCCCTCTGGGCGCAGGATTTTGAAACGCTGGCCAACCCTTCCATGATTGGCATGCTCTATTTCGTCTTGTTTATGATCCTGTTCCTTGAGAACGGCTTGCTGCCTGCTGCTTTCCTGCCCGGTGACAGTTTACTGGTGCTTGTCGGCGTGCTGTGCGCCAAAGGGGCGATGGCATTCCCGCAAACTATTTTGTTACTGACCGTCGCCGCGAGTCTCGGCTGCTGGGTCAGCTACATCCAGGGAAGATGGCTGGGCAATACCCGGATCGTCCAGAACTGGCTCTCGCACCTGCCTGCACATTATCACCAGCGGGCGCACCACCTTTTCCATAAGCACGGGCTTTCTGCGCTGCTGATTGGCCGCTTTATCGCCTTTGTACGCACCCTGTTGCCGACCATTGCCGGTCTGTCGGGGCTGAGCAGCGCGCGCTTCCAGTTCTTTAACTGGATGAGCGGCCTGCTGTGGGTACTGATTCTGACGACGCTCGGCTATGCGTTGGGGAAAACGCCAGTCTTTATGAAATATGAAGACCAGCTGATGTCCTGCCTGATGCTGCTGCCTGTGGTGCTGCTGGTCTTCGGTCTGATCGGCTCGCTGGTCGTCCTGTGGAAAAAGAAATACGGAGCCAGAGGCTAACGATGGCTATCTCACCGCTCGCCCTGCGCCGTTTTGCCTGCGCCGTGATAACACTGGTGGTGCTCAGCGCCATGCTGCTGGCATGGAGCGCGCTTTCGCACCAGGAATCCACGCTGGCCATTCGCCCGGTGAACCAGGGTGCCAGCGTGCCTGACGGTTTTTCTGTCTGGCACCATCTGGACGCGAATGGGATCCGCTTTAAAAGCATCACCCCGCAGGACGATGTGTTACTGATCAAATTTGATTCCCGTGCGCAAAGTGCCGCCGCAAAAGTGGTTCTCGACCGTACGCTGCCGCACGGGTATATCATCGCTCAGCAGGAAGATGACAGCCAGCCTGCTGCCTGGCTGTCGCTGATTCGCGATACGTCGCATCGGTTTGGATAATTACCAGGATTCCGAATCTTTTCACTCACTTTGGTGAATCCCCCGTTTACTTACTATGCTTAAGTACGCGGAGCACCCCTCGAATGTACTCCGCATAACTTTGGATAGCGGCTTACGCCGCAACACAATGGAAGGTTTCGATAATGAAATTCCGCATGACTCTGGCTCTGGCCCTTTTTTCTTTAAGCACAGCATCCTTCGCAAATTCTCTCTGTCAGGAGAAAGAACAGGATATTCAGCGTGAGATCGGTTATGCCGAAAAGCATAACAATCAGCACCGTGTTGATGGTCTTAAAAAAGCGCTGAGCGAAGTGAAAGCGAACTGTTCAGACAGCAAGCTGCGTGCCGACCACCAGAAGAAAATCGCTGAACAGAAGGACGAGATAGCCGAGCGCCGTCGCGACCTGCAGGAAGCGAAAGAGAAAGGGGATGCGGAAAAAATTGCTAAGCGCGAGAAGAAGTTGAAAGAAGCGCAGGACGACCTGAAAGCGCTGGAAGCTCGCGATTATTGAGTTAACGGAAATCTCAACAGGAGAGAATCATGTCAAAAGATACGACGTCTGAACATCTGCGCGCTGAACTGAAATCCCTGGCCGATACCCTGGAAGAGGTGCTGAACTCCTCTGCTGACAAGTCAAAAGAAGAGGTCAGCAAGCTGCGCAGCAAGGCGGAGCAGGCGCTGAAAGAGAGCCGCTATCGCCTGGGTGAAACCGGCGATGCGCTGGCAAAACAGACCCGCGAAGCGGCCGCGCGTGCGGACGAATACGTGCGTGATAATCCATGGACGGGTGTCGGAATTGGTGCCGCAGTCGGTGTGGTACTGGGTGTCCTGCTGACGCGTCGTTGATATGGAAGATCCTCGTACCGCACAAGGGCCTGCTAACAACGTCCTCGGCATCGGCCAGCGTATTTTGACGACGCTGGTCGGGATTGCCGAAACGCGCGTCCGGCTGGCAGTGGTCGAACTGGAGGAGGAGAAAGCGAACCTCTTCCAGATGCTGCTGATGCTTGGACTGACCATGCTCTTCGCCGCGTTTGGTCTGATGAGCCTGATGGTGTTAATCATCTGGGCCATTGACCCGCAGTATCGTCTCAACGCCATGATTGCCACGACCGTCGTTCTGCTGGTCGCGGCGCTGATTGGCGGCATATGGACGCTGCGTAAAGCGCGTAAGTCCACGTTCCTGCGCCATACGCGTCAGGAGCTGGCTAACGATCGCGCCCTGCTGGAGGATGACAAGCCGTGAGCGGTAAAGCCGAACGTCAAAAGCGAAAAGCGTACCTGCTAAGCCAGATCCAGCAGCAACGGCTGGATCTGTCGGCCAGCCGTCGCGACTGGATTGACGCGACGCGACGGTTTGACCGGGGCTGGAACACCTTCCTGAGCCTGCGTTCATGGGCGCTGGTCGGTAGCAGCGTGATGGCTATCTGGACGGTTCGTCACCCAAATATGCTCATCCGCTGGGCGCGCCGTGGTTTTGGTGCCTGGAGCGCCTGGCGTCTGGTGAAAGCCACGATCCGTCAGCAGCAATTACGCTAGCCTTCTCGCCGGGTGGCGGCTACGCCTTACCCGGCCTACTTACACGCGTAGGCCGGGTAAGCGCAGCGCCACCTGACAAAATCCTCCCCCTCCCTTACTCAATATCTTTGAAGAAGATTGACAGTTTTCCTTGCTAACAATCGCCCACCGTCACGTTTATGATGCTCTCCATCGACAGCAACGACGCGGTATCTACCCGGAATTGCAGACAAATAACGTTCAGCCGCTGATGTGGTTTCCTGGAGAGTAAAATGAAAAAATTAGAAGATGTTGGTGTACTGGTCGCGCGTATTCTGATGCCAATTCTGTTCATCGTGGCAGGTTGGGGAAAAATCACCGGTTATGCGGGTACCCAGCAGTATATGGAAGCCATGGGCGTTCCGGGGTTCCTGTTGCCACTGACCATTCTTCTTGAGTTCGGCGGCGGCCTGGCAGTGCTGTTCGGCTTCCTGACCCGTACCACCGCGCTGTTTACCGCAGGCTTCACCCTGCTGACCGCGTTCATCTTCCACAGCAACTTTGCGGAAGGCGTGAACTCACTGATGTTCATGAAAAACCTTACCATCGCGGGTGGCTTCCTGCTGCTGGCCGTCACTGGCCCGGGCGCATACAGCATCGACCGCGTTCTGAATAAGAAATGGTAAGCACGCTATACTGAATAAACACAAAGCGAGGAGACATCTCCTCGCTTTTGCTATCTGACGGAGGAGAAAAAATGGGACAACTCGTAGACGGCGTCTGGCAGGATGTCTGGTATGACACCAAATCCACCGGAGGTCGCTTTAAGCGCTCTGTTTCGGCCTTCCGTAACTGGCTGACAGCCGACGGCGCTCCAGGCCCGAGCGGCGAAGGCGGCTTCGCGGCTGAGAAAGATCGTTATCATCTTTATGTTTCCCTCGCCTGCCCGTGGGCCCACCGCACGCTGATCGTACGCAAGCTTAAAGGTCTCGAATCCTTCATTCCGGTTTCCGTGGTCAACCCGCTGATGCTGGAAAACGGCTGGACGTTTGACAGTAATTTCCCAGCGGCGACCGGCGACGATCTTTATCACCACGATTTCCTCTACCAGCTCTATCTGCGCGCCGATCCGCACTACACCGGGCGCGTGACCGTGCCGGTGCTGTGGGACAAGAAAAACCAGACGATTGTCAGCAATGAGTCTGCGGAAATCATCCGCATGTTCAATACCGCGTTTGACGCGCACGGCGCCCGTGCCGGAGATTACTATCCGGTGGAGCTGCGCGAGAAAATTGATGAACTGAACGGCTGGATTTACGACAACGTCAATAACGGTGTCTATAAGGCCGGTTTCGCCACCAGCCAGGAAGCGTATGACGAAGCGGTCGGAAAGGTGTTTGAATCGCTGGAACGCCTGGAACAGATCCTGGGCCAGCATCGCTACCTGACGGGCGATCGCCTGACGGAAGCGGACATTCGCCTGTGGACCACGCTGGTTCGCTTTGATCCGGTCTATGTCACCCACTTTAAGTGCGACAAGCACCGCATCAGCGACTACCTGAACCTGCATGGTTTCCTGCGCGACATCTACCAGATGCCGGGCATCGCGGAGACGGTCGACTTCGACCATATTCGCACCCACTATTTCCGCAGCCACAAGACCATCAACCCGACGGGTATTATCTCCATCGGTCCGTGGCAGGATCTGGATGAACCGCACGGGCGCGACGTCCGTTTTGGATAAATATTAAGGGCATCACCAGATGCCCTTTTTTAATTCACAATCTCCATCTATTCTTACCTCGATCGCTTAGAAAACAAGTGATTGACTGACTAATGAGGCAAGGAAAATGGACTGGTATTTAAAAGTACTGCGCAACTACATTGGATTTGGTGGCCGCGCCCGCCGCAAAGAGTACTGGATGTTCGTTCTGGTGAACTTCATCCTCATCATGGTGCTGGGTATTGTGGATAAAATTCTTGGCTGGGAGCGGGCTGGCGGTGAGGGCGTACTGACCACCATTTATGGCCTGTTAGTCCTGCTGCCATCGTGGGCGGTATTGTTCCGTCGGCTGCACGACACCGATCGTTCGGCGTGGTGGTTATTGCTGCTGTTGATCCCGATCGTGGGCTGGATCGTGATTCTTATCTTCAACTGCCAGAGCGGCACCCCAGGTGAAAACCGCTTTGGTCCGGATCCTAAGATCGTCGCGTAAATTACTGCCCGGTGGCGCTTACGCTTACCGGGCCTACTCGTTTATTTATTGTGGTGGGCGAAGAGTTTGGGTATTTCGCGCAGGCACCATGATTTGGCTTCGCCCATGCTGTCGCGACGCCACGCCATAATGATATCCACTTCGCTGGTGTACTCCGGACTCACGACCCGCAGCCGCCCTTCCGCAATATCTTTCTCCACAAACGGGTACGGCATCGTCGCCACGCCCAGACCGGCCAGCAGCGCCTGCCGTTTGTCTTCCAGTGAGGTCACCGTCAGACGTGGCTGTTTATCCAGCAGCTGCACCGTCAGCACCGGACGCTCGCGCGCGGTATCCGCGACCGCCACGCCGCGATATTTCACGCGCGTCACTTCAGAGAGCGGCTCCGGCTCCTGGTGAATCGGATGGTTGGGGGCGGCAACGTAGACGTTCATGACGCTGTAGAGCTTGCGCGAGTTGATTTCCGATGAGGAACGGAAGTGCATGTCCGGCGCAATAACGATATCTGCCCTGCCCGTCTCCAGGCGCTCCCACGCCCCTGCCAGCACCTCGGTGATGATCGACAGCTGCGTATTGGCCTTCGCCGCCAGGCGGTCCACCAGCGGAAACAGCGCTTCGGTCGGCACCAGCGCTTCGGTCACGAGCGTTAGATGGGTTTCCCAACCGCGCGCCAGCGCTTCGGCGTCAGTCGTCAGCTTATCAGCCGCTTCCAGCAGCACGCGGCCGCGCTCCAGCAGCATTCGGCCCACGTTGGTGAATTTTGTTCGATGACCGGAGCGGTCAAAAAGCACCACGTCCAGCTCTTCCTCCAGCTTCTGCATGGTGTAGCTCAGCGCAGACGGAACGCGCCCCAGTTCATCGGCCGCCGCCGCAAAACTGCCGCGCCGGTCAATCGCGTCCATGACGCGAAGCGCCTCAAGCGTCAATGCTCTCTCTTTAGCCATCTCGTTCTCATTCAGGAAATTTGAACATACCAGGCAGAATATCTGGCTAACAATGAAGCGTCCATACCTTTACCATTGTTTTAGTGTAAAGAGAGGTCAAGTTTATGATTACGACAAGAACAGCTAAACAGTGCGGACAAGCCGATTTCGGTTGGCTGCAGGCCCGCTACACCTTTTCCTTTGGACACTACTTTGACCCTAAACTCCTCGGTTACGCTTCACTGCGCGTGTTGAACCAGGAAGTGCTCGCCCCGGGCGCCTCCTTCCAGCCGCGTACGTACCCGAAAGTCGATATCCTGAACCTGATCCTGGAAGGCGAGGCAGAATACCGCGATAGCGAGGGCAATCATGTCCAGGCAAAGGCTGGCGAAGCGCTGTTAATTTCCACGCAGCCGGGCATCAGCTACAGCGAGCATAACCTCAGCAAAGACAAAACGCTGACCCGCATGCAGCTGTGGCTCGACGCCTGCCCTGAGCGGGAAAATCCGCTGGTACAGAAGTTAGATTTAACGGGCGATAAGCAACAGCTGATTGCATCCCCTGATGGCAGTAAAGAGAGCCTGCAGCTGCGTCAGCAGGTGTGGCTGCACCATATCGAGCTGAAGAAAGGTGAGCAGGCAAGCTTCCAGCTTCACGGCCCGCGCGCCTATCTGCAGTCGATTCACGGTACGGTGCATGCGGTGACGCACGCGGAACAGAAAGAGGCGCTCACCTGCGGCGACGGCGCGTTTATTCGTGATGAAGCGAATATTACCCTGGTGGCGGATACGCCGCTGCGCGCGCTGCTGATTGATTTGCCGGTTTAAAGAACGCCCTCACCCTAACCCTCTCCCTGTACGGTCCGGGGACATGGTAGACAGGTGTTCGGGGACATGGTGAACACTTTTTAACATCCTTTACCCATGGTGATCGACTTTTTCTTCAGGTCGATCACCCCCACTTTCGTGCTGTACCACCACACTTCGTAGCGGCCGTCCTCCTGCATCTCCTTCAGCCCGACCCGTTCTCCCCTGAACGCATTGCCTGCCTTCAGACTTACCCCTTTCACGCTCAGCTTTCCGCTGATATCCACCTTCCTGACCATCACGCCCTCGTCGTATTCCGGGGGCGTTGTGTTGCCGCTGTACCGCCGCGCAGACGGCTGATACCGCGAGCCCGGTACCGCCATGTCCAGCGCCTCATGCGGGCGTTCAAGGTTATAGACCGTCCGCCAGTGGTCGAAGGCGCGCTGCAGTTCGCCCTCGTTCGCGAACCACTTGCCCTGCAGCACTTCCGCCTTCAGGCTGCGGTGAAAACGCTCCAGCTTGCCCTGCGTCTGCGGATGATACGGCCGGGAGTGCCCCACCCGGATACCATGGCGCATCAGCCACAACTCCAGCGCCGTCCAGGTGCCGGTGGTGTCTCCCCACGGGGCGCCGTTGTCCATTGTCATCCGGTCCGGCAGGCCGTAGCGTTCAAACACGCTGACTAGCCGCTGCTGCACGGTCTCACGCCGTTCATCGGTACAGTGCGCCAGGCACAGGGAAAAACGGGAGTGGTCATCCAGCAGGGTGAGCGGATGGCAGCGGCCACCGCCAAAGGGAAAGTTGCCCTTAAAATCCATCTGCCAGAGCCGGTTCGGCGCGTCATGTTCGAACCGTCCCGTGACGGGAATGGCCGGTGAAGCGCCCGGCAGCAGGCCGTGACGGGCCATCAGGTTATGAACGGTGCTGAAGGCGGGCATACGGTGCCCCTGGTCTTCCAGCCAGCGCTTTATCTTGCGTGCGCCCCAGCGTTCATGGCGGTCATGGGCCATACGCAGCAGGGCAGTGATGTCGTCAGATGAGCGGTTCGGGGAATGGTGCGGTATGCGCGGGTGGTCCTGAAGGCCGGCGGCACCTTCCTCAGCCCAGCGACGAAGCCACTTGTAGCCGGTGGCAGGGGAAATGCCGTAGTGACGACAGAGGGAACGGATGTTCGCCCCGTCCTGCGAGGCGAACAAAACAAACTCGGTACGTAATGACATGGTATCTCTCGCATCCCAGGGCATAAGCGACTCCATAAACGGGTTCTTATGCCTTAGTTGTAAGTGTCTACCATGTCCCCGAACAAGTGTTCACTATGTCCCCGGACCGTACACTCCCACAGGGAGAGGGAACCGATAGAGCCCTGAACTCGCTACACCTTACTCGCCATGATCTCAATAATCTGCCGGTCCGTTGCCTGCATCGAGCGGCACGCCAGTGCGCACAGGTTCGCGATCGACTGCTCCACATCGTGCGCGACAATTCCCTCGTTGCCCGTCACGCCCGACTCATCCAGCGCCATCATCACCGCTTTCCAGGCGCTACTGACGCTGGTGGAGACCTTCATGGCGCAGCTGTTTGACGCCCCGTCGCAGATCATCCCGCTGACGTCACCGATCATACTGCCGATCGCCATTGCGATGGTCTGGTAACGGCCACCCATCAGCCACGCCATGCCCGCCGCAGCGCCCATCGCCGCCGTTGTCGCCGCACACAGTGCGGACAGGCGCGGAAGCTGATAATGGATATAGATCGCCGACAGATGCGACAGCATCAGCGCCCGCGCCAGCCGTTCGTCACCGGCCTGAAGGTGCTCAGCCACAACAACGACGGGCATGGTGGCGGTGATCCCCTGGTTACCGGAGCCCGAATTGCTCATCGCCGGCAGCGTTGCGCCCCCCATCCGGGCATCCGAGGCGGCGCTGGTGCGAATAACAATGTCTGAACCCAGATCCTGCGCCAGCCATCCGCGCGAGCGCTGCTTCTCAAGCGTTGCGCCAATATGCAGCCCCCACTTCCCGCTGAGCCCTTCGCGGGAGAGCGCATCGTTCAGTTGCCCTGCTTCCAGGATGAAGCGAATGGCCTCAAACGGCACCTGCTCGACAAATTCCAGGATCTGCGACAGCGTAGCGTGCGACAGTACTGCCAGCGGGTTGTCATCCACCTCGGTCACGGGCTTATCCAGCGTAAAGCGCGTTTCCCCCTGGCAAACCACTTCCACCACCCGGGTATGCCCGCCCGCGATGGTCACCATTGCCGAGAGTTCCCCGGCATAAACGCAGGCGCGGGAATAGAGGATCTCATCGCAGGGCTCCTGCAGTTTTACCTGCACTTGCCCTGCCTCAAGCAGGGCTTTGGCGCGGACCAGTGCATCGGCTGTGGCATCTTTCAACACCTCCAGTCCGGCGTGCGCATTACCGCCAATTGCGCCCAGCGCCGCCGCAATCGGTAACCCGACCATGCCGGTACCCGGCACCGTCACGCCCAGCCCGTTTTTCATCAGGTTCGGCGAGACCCACGCCTCAATCCGTGTGACCTCCCCCGGCAGAAGGTCTGCGGCAATCGCACAGGCCAGTGCCAGAGAGACGGGTTCGGTACACCCAAGGGCAGGCTTCACTTCTTCCTGCACCGCGCGAATAAATTGATTCCATAAAGGATGAGTTTGCTCAGACATCGTTACGACCTTAATGACCCTCAGGAGAATGCGAGGAAAGGAGAAACACAAAGCAGCAGTCCGGTGATGACAATAATCACCAGCGATACGCCTTTATATTTATGCAGCGCCGGTACCTTGTAGACCAGCCATGCCGGGATCAGGCAGCCCACCATGCCGAAGATGGGGCTGCAAATGGAGGTGAAGCTCAACACCGGCGCGTTCAGGACTATCGCGCTCCAGGCCAGCAGAATGGCGAACAGCATAATCCCGCGCTGGACGGCGTTTTCATTGATTCTTTCTGCCGGCATTTTGCGGCGCAGGATGTTCATGACGATACCCTGCGTGGCCTCGCGGAAGCCGAGGTAGACGCCGAAGAATGCGGTCATCACGGCGAAGATATTGAGGATCACGCTGACGATTTTGACCCAGCCCGCGCCGTCGCCGCTGATAAACTGCGCCGCAATCGCCAGGGCAGAGATATTCTGCTCGTAGGCTTTGACCGCCTCATCGTGCCCCATCGCCAGGGTGAAAGAGACGGCATAGAAGAAGACCGTCACAAACAGGACGCCAAAAGCAATGTTCATTGCCCGGAGCGCCTTATGACGCGCCACCTCTACCGATTTTTCACGTGAACGGTACGAGATCACCATCGGGCTCAGGGTCTGAATAAAGAGAATGGAGGTTAAGGTAAAGGGCAGCGTAATGATGGCATTTTTAATCAGCAATCCCAGCGGCGGCAGCATGCCCACGTTGGCTAAATGCCAGAGGCCAATCATTGACAGCCCCAGCGCCGCAACGACAAACAGCTTGGTAAGCACCATCAGGCTTGAAACTTTAAACAACAGCTTTTCACCGCGTGAAGAAATCGCGACCAGAATGCAAATCAGGAATAAACCGTAGAACGGATTTTCCGAGAGCAAACCGTCGGTCACGCCGAAGGTGTGCAAATACGAGGCGCTGTCGTTGGTAATGGCCGTGGAATAGACAAACATCCAGATCACCAGCATCACGAAATAGAGCGCACCTAATAAAATTCCCCAGTTCTTACCCAAATACCCGCTAATTACGCTCGGATAGTCTTTGCATTCCGGGGATTCTGCCAGCGTGTTAATAAACAACCGTTGGAATAAATACATGGCGGGATAACCAATAATGGACGAGAGCAAAAAGACCCACAGCCCCATTAATCCGACTTGTACCGGGAGAAAAACAATCCCCGCGCCAATAGCCATCCCAATACTCATGATGACCCAACCCGTGTCGGTGCTGTCAAATTTGATCGCCTCTCGCCACTCGCTTTCACTCATTCCCGCCCGCCTTGCCGCGGGGGAATCATTCACAATGACACTGCTGTTTGTTGCCGTATCCATGGGGCACTCGCTTATTTTGTAGGGTAAACAGTTGTTTTTATAAGGTTCCGATCGCCAGCGATGGCGATTCAGATAGCAGCAGGTGCTTGTTATTGATGTGAGAAAATCTTAACCGGAGCGAGGGAGAAAAAAGTCACAACTTTTATGAGGATTTTCGAATGATAGAGGAAAATTTGCTTTGGTAATGGGTTGATAGACGGTATTTTTCTAAAAGTGACGACGATCAAGAAATAAAAACCCGCGCGATGCGCGGGTGAGAGATCACTCAGCCAGCGCGTTAGCCATATCCGTTCTAATCTGTTTGCGCTGTTCCGGCGTCAATACCTGACTGACGTCGAAGTAATATTTCGCGCGGTAATAGCGGGTCTGCTCTTCAATTTTGCTGAATGCACTAAGCTGGCTTTTCACCGTGCTTTCGTCCCATTTGCCCGCCTGGAACATGTCGATCAGCGCGCCGTCCTTCACGCCCGTCATCGGGATCCTGCTGACATTTTGTTCCAGCTGCTTATGCAGATCTTCAATCTTTTTCACCTGCTCATTGCTGAGCTTCAGGTGTTGTACCAGAGGATCCTGGGACGGTGACGGGGCAGCCTCAACGTTCGCGGCCTGCGCCGTAAAACTGCACACCACCAGTGAAGCAGCAGCCAACGCAATGCGGGTCATTTTCATCATCTTACAGTCCTTACATGCTGTTATAGGAAAAAGCAGGAGCATTGTTTTTCAAGAGCGGATGAATATGTGTGAGTAATTATATAAACAATTTTGTATGTTAAGCGGGTCGATTTATTTATCTCCTCCATTAAACCCTACGACTCTATTTCTCTTTCTAAGATCAGTTATTTACAATAAATTTGAGTTATGTAACCATCCCATTTTATCCCTTCATTTAGTCAGGTTTTTGTTATGGATAACTGGCTGGCGCTTTTTGACGGACAGACCCGTTACTTTCTGGATATTAATGACAGTCCAGTGAAGCCGGATGTTTTGCGCTTTCGCGGCAGGGAAGCCCTGAGCGAGCCGTTCCGGTGGGATATTGAGTTCACCTGCCTGCAGGCGAACATCCCCCGGAACAGGTGCTGATGAAATATGCCACCTTCCGGATGCGAAGCGGCAAAAATGTCTACGGCAGGGTGACCCGCCTGGAATGGCTGTCCACATCCAGGGACCAGTCTCACTACCGGCTTACGCTCAGTTCGCGCCTGGCGCTGCTGGGATACACCCGGCAGTGCGCGGTATTTCAGAACCAGTCTGTTCCGGAGGTGGTGGAGCAGGTGCTGCGCAGACACGGGCTGGAGGGACCTGATTTTGACTTCCGCCTGGAGCGCACCTACCCGCCGCGTGAAATTATCACCCAGTGGCGGGAAACGGACCTGGAGTTTATCCGGCGCATTCTGTCCGAGGTGGGGATTTACTGGCGCACGGAGATGGATGACACCCGTGAAATGGATATGTACATTTTTGCCGACAGCCAGCTTAACTACCGGTTTGACGTACGCCTGCCGTACCGCGAGCCATCAGGCCTGTTTGACGGCGCAGCGGAATCGGTCTGGGATGTGCGGACCTGGCACAGGGTTGCCACCGGCTCTGTCGCCACGCGGGATTACAACTACCGGACAGCCACCACGCCGATGGATGCGACGGTCAGTGTGCGTAACGATGCGGTCACCACCGGGGAACATTACCGCTACGCGGCGCCTTACCGTGACGCAGGTGACGACACCAGCCCTGAGCCGGAAACCGAATCCGGCGCCTTTTATGCCCGCATCTACCACGAGCGGGAACTGAACAAATCAGCCCGCATCCACCTGTTCAGCAATGCTGCCCACCTCACGCCCGGGCAGGTGCTGGAGCCACAGGGCGACGTCATTACGGCCCTGAAGGAGGGGGTTGTCCTCACGCTCGTGACCTTCCGGGGGGCCCGTGATTCCCGCCTGCACGTGTCGGTGTGGGGCATGCCCTACACCGAGCGTTACTGTTTCCGCCCGGCGGACATCCCGCGTCCGGAAATCCACGGCACGCTTCCGGCCCGGGTCGAGAGCCGGGAGAAAAATGATATTTACGCTCACCTTGACGAACAGGGGCGCTACCGGGTGAAGCTCGACTTCGACCGGGAAGGGACAGAACCCGGGTACGGCTACCTGTGGCTGCGGATGGCAAAGCCTTATGCCGGAGACACGCTGGGGTGGCACACACCGCTCACCGACGGGACCGAAGTGGCGATAGCGTACAGCAACGGTGATATTGACCTGCCGTATATCGCATATGCCCTGCACGATTCTGAACATCCGGACCCTGTCTCCCGCGACAACCACACCCGCAACGTGCTGCGCACCCCGGCGAACAACAAGCTGCGGATGGAGGATAAACGCGGCGAGGAGCACATTAAGCTCGCCACGGAGTACGGCAAAACGCAGCTGAACAGCGGGCATCTGGTGGACGCACAGGGGCAGCGTCGCGGCACAGGCTCAGAGCTGCGCACCGATGAGTGGGGCACGATACGTGCCGGTAAAGGGCTGTTTGTCAGCGCGGATGCGCAGGTGAAAGCACAGGGTGAGGTCCTTGACAGGGATGCGGCGCTGAAGGAAATCGACCGGCTTAATCAGCAGCTGCAGCAGCTGGAAATCGCGGCGGAGCAGGCACAGGCGCTGAAGGCGGACGTTGACAGCCAGATAAAGATGTTTGAGCAGCGGCTGAAGCCGCTTAATGAGGTGCTGCTGATGTCCGCTCCGGAAGGAATGGCCCTGACCAGCGGGGAGCACCTGCAGATGACAGCCGCGAAGAACGTCGCCATTAATGCCGGGGAGGATATCAGTGCCGGAGTCATGGGCAACATGACCGCGCTGGCCGGGGAGAAGCTGGGGCTGTTTGCCCGGACCGGACAGCTGAGCGTCAAATCCGGGGAGGGGGCGGTAGAGGTCCAGGCCCAAAACGCCAGCCTGCGGTTGTTTGCGGAGCAGAAGCTGACGCTGAGTTCAGCAAGTGACATCTCGTTTGCGGGGAAAAAACGCATCACGCTGATTGGGGGCGGAAGCTACCTGCGGCTGGAGGCGGGAAAGGTCGAGTATGGTACGACGGCGATGTATATGCGCAAAGTGAAGCGGACTATGGCGGCGGGGGCTTCAGACATGCCGTTAAAGATGCCCCGCACGGGCACCTCACATATCTATTCCGCAATTTATCAGTTACGGGATGAGCAGGGTAACCTTCTGGCAGGCAAACCCTATAAGCTCACTATCCCTTCCGGACAGACCGCTACGGGCTATACCGATGAAGAAGGTAAAACCGTGCCCGTCTATACCCGCACTCAGGAAAATGTCGAACTTCACGTTGTGCAGAAAAAACCGCAGCCGCAGGAAACACTGTGGTTTATCGGTGACGGCTCAGAGCAGCAAATGGAAACTGAACTCAGGGAGCAGCCATAATGGAACTACCGGATTTACCCACATCGCCTGATTCACCCGACATCCCTTTGGTTAAAAACAACCAGCCGTGGGACTGTACCACCACCGGCGTCGAGATGGTGGAAAAGCAGTCGCAGCTGCCGACGGAGAACAACCGTCAGTATCTGCATATCAAGGTGGAATATGCGATGCGTTTTCCTCGCCTGTCGGCAAAAGTTCGTCGTAACGGCAAAAGCTATCAGATGAGCCTGAAGCAGCTAATGATGAGCGGGCTTATCCGCGCAGATGAAATCGCGGCAAAATATTACTGGTGGTATAAAGCGGAAGTGCCATTTGATATCCGTCCCACGCCGCCCCGCCCTTATCTCAGCAGCACGCAGACAGGGCCGGGCAGGCGGCATACCACCAACCCTTTTCCCGAACCGGGAAAAGGCATTTATCGCCGTCCGGACGTGATCATTGTGAAGAACAGGAAGGACCGCTGGCCGGGGCTGGCCGGAGCGGATACCGAAGGCAATATGCACGCCGATAATCTCGAGCGGCTGGTTGAGGTGAAGTTTCCGGAGGATGAGCTTGGACGAAACCAATATGGCGATTATATGAAAATTGTTGGTGGACCAGGCAATGAAGAGCGAATGACTATCCTGGAGATCCACGAATGCCGCCCGCTGGAGCAGCAGTGGAGCGATCAGGTGGTCAACGTGACGTTACAGAACTGGCTGAAAAGCGGGGCGAAATACTGGCCGCTGTTTCTCTATCCGCCCATTTTTACCCCGCGTCCGCCAGATACGCCTGTGCCTGCCAGGATCCAGCCGTGGACCCACGCAGGCGATGCCGTCGCCGATCTCAGCGAAGGGGCGATTCGCGGCATCGCTGAAGGCTGGAATGCGCTGTCAAAAGATATGCAGCAGAAGCTTCAGCGCGTCGCGGGCTGGCTGAACGACAGCGGCGAGTGGGTCTATTCGCAGGGCAGCCAGGCATGGTGCTGGGCCAGCCGAACCGGCCGTGCGGCGGCCTCCTGGACGGATGCGCAGCTGCGCGCCGCCTGGCGGGAGATCCAGCAGGCGACGGATATGACGCTGGAGATGTTAAACCAAGTGGACTGGGTGCAGGTGCTGACCGATGCGGCTATCGCCATAGGGGTCATTCTGGTGGCGGTCGGCGTCGGGGTGCTGGTAGTGACGCTTGGCATTCCTGAAGCCATTATCGGCGCGTTTTTACTAATTGTACGCCTGGCGATAAGCGCCTGGGGGACGCTGGCGGCGATCCTCGGCGCAGGAACCACCGTGGCGGTAGCCCCGTAATAAGGAGTGACGATGTTAAAGGATCTCGAACTGAACTATATCGAAAAATGGCTGCCGGAAGCATCGGTGAAATATAAGGACGGCAGCCCGGCGGTGAACCTCGGGCTGATTATCACCGTGTTCTTTAAAAACGGCCATACGCCGGATGTCCGCCGTAAAATGGTAGAGTGTGTCGATCGTTATTACGGTGAATTTAAGCCCTGTCTCAGGAAGACGCTGTCGGTCAAGAAATGGACCAAAATCACCGAAAACAATTATGCCAGACAGCGGCAGGTCATTCTTGACTCAACGCCGGAGGAAATTTTTGACTGGGTGCTGAGCTCTGCATCTGAATCTTACTTAGCCCCTGACTATGAAATTCTTATCATGGGGGAAAGAGTGTTTCACAATGAAAATAACCGGTCCGTTATTAAGCTGGTCTTCCCCCTTTCCCTGCTGAAAGAGCCGGACGGTAAGGAACGCTATGAAAACTGGCTGCTGTGGCTGTGCAACACCTTTGATGTGGAAAGCGGCTATTCAGGAATGTCGTTCGTTCTGCCCTACGCTTTTGAGCGCATGTTTCCGTATGAATATGCCCTGGCGCAGCGTTTTTCCGGCGTGATGGTGGACTCCATTGGAACGCTTGAAGGGGGCGCAGCCGTCATTGGCCTGAAAGGTGCCTGCTGGTACACCATTCTGGGCAATCCGTGGCTGGAAAAGCTCGTCGGAGAAAATGACGTCGCACGACGTCTGGCGAATACACCGGAAATCAGCCTGCTCTCTTATAACAATGGTGTAATTCTAAAAGCCGGTGAGCTTCCTCCGGGCCTGGGAGAGATGAAAAAAGAAGGCCTTCCTCCGTTACTTGTGAAGATTAATCAAATCATCAGGCCGGTTCGCTATGATGAACCCCGCTCGCTACATTTTTACTCGTCCTATGAGAACCACCAGTTTAATAAAGAATCGACCATGAAGTGGTACCGGCGCTTCGATGAGGCCAGCGCCCTGCTGGACAGCGAGGAGCCTGAAACCTCATCTGAACCGGTACGCATTACCCGCTGGACCGATGAAAACGCCCTGCACGCCGGGCAGTGGGCCGCCATCGTTAACGGCACAACGGAGTATATTCAGACCCGGGAAGGGCAGAAGATGCCCGCCTTTGAGGATAAACACGGCAAAAAACACCGCGCCCGCTGGTCACTGCTTAAGCGTGACGACCAGGGCAGTGTATTTGTTATTCCGGAATAAGAGAAACAAGAGATGGAACTCAGTTATATCGAAAAATGGCTGCCGGAAGCATCGGTGAAATATAAGGACGGTAGCCCGGCAGTGAACCTCGGGCTGATAATCACCGTGTTCTTTAAAAACGGCCATACGCCGGAAGTTCGCCGAAAAATGGTGGAGTGTGTGGATCGTTATTACGGTGAATTTAAGCCGTTTCTCAGGAAAACGCTGCCGGTAAAGAAATGGACCAGAATCACCGAAAACAATTATGCCAGACAGAAGCAGGCTATTCTAAACTCCACGCCTGAGGAAATTTTTGACTGGGTGCTAAGTTCTGCAACTGAGTCATATCTGGCACCGGCTTACGAAATTCTTATCATGGGGAAACGAATATTCCATAACGAAAATGATCGCTCAGTTATAAAACTCGTTTTCCCCCTTTCCCTGCTGAAAGAGCCGGACGGTAAGGAACGGTATGAAACCTGGCTGCTGTGGCTGTGCAATACCTTCGAAGTGGAAAGCGGCTATGCGGGCCTTTCGTTCATCCTACCCTACGCCTTTGAACGGATGTTCCCTTATGAATATGCCCTGGCGCAGCGTTTTTCCGGCGTGATGGTAGACTCTCTGGGTACCCTGGAAGGCGGGGAGGCGGTCATTGGCCTGAAAGGTGCCTGCTGGTACACCATCCTGGGTACGCCCTGGCTGGAAAGGCTCGGCGGAGACGATGCCGTCTCTCGGCGTCTTGCGAAAACACCGGAAATCAGCCTGCTCTCCTATAACAACGGTGTGATTATGAAAGCCGGTGAGTTACCTCCACCACTTGGCGAAAAGCAAACGGAAGGTCTTCCTCAATTACTGGTAAAAATAAACCAGATTATTCTCCCTGTTCGTTATGACGGCCATAAAGGGCTCCATTTCTATTCCGAATACGAAAACCACCAGTTTGATGAAGAATACTCCATGAAGTGGTTTGCCCGCTTCGATGAGGCCAGCGCCCTGCTGGAATGAAAAGCCCCCTTTTCAATAAGGGGGCTGAATGACATATCTTAAATCGCCTGCGTAAACGTCCTCGAAATCACGTCCTGCTGCTGCTCGCGTGTCAGCGCATTAAAGC